>NZ_JBSGCR010000006.1:0-293952 GCF_053601935.1 Streptosporangium sp. NPDC004631
CAGTTGCACTCGCGTCACGCAGCAAGATCTACCGGTCCAAGCCCCGACGCGAAGGCGAATCCCACAGGTTGATCACGACTCGATACGCGCCCTAGTGGTCTGGCTGGACGCGCCCGCGAGCGTACTCGCCGAGAGGATGCGCTCCGGCGAGCACCGCCCGCACTTCGAGCCGGACCTGGAGGCGATGCTGACCACCCAGCGCGCCCGCCGGGGACCGCTGTTCGCCGAGGTCGCCGACCTGACCTTCGACGTGTCCGCGACCACCCCGGAGGAGGTGGTCGCCGAGGTGATCAGATCGCTGGACGAGGTGATCAGGTCTCTGGAACAGAACACCCCCCACCACGACTGACCCAAGGGGGATCGACAGCTCGGAGACGCGGACGATCTTCCCACACCAGCCGATTCCGGCTACGACGGCGCCGGCGTTCTCACTCCGGTCAGACAACCGGCCGACGGCCGGCCGCTCGCCCCCGGCACCCGCACCCGAAACGCGCTCCTGCGCGCCCTGCACCGCCTGGGAACGAGGCTTCGCCCTGCTCACCCAACGCTGCCGCACCCTCCAGCGCATCACCGCCGGCCCCAGCAGAATCGGCGACATCATCAAAGCCGCACTCGTTCTCACTCACTTCGCACACGGCTACCCAACGTGAAAGTCGCCGAGATCATCTCATCGAAGTGTAAGCATCTTCAAACACTAGGTAAGTCAAGCGGTTTGAACCACAAATATCACCTGACTAAATCCGGTAATCCCGAAGCACCGAAACGTAGCCTACCAGAAATCCCCCGGAAACGTATTTACTGGACGACTCTACATGTGTTAGAAATGATCTCTGGAGACATGCCTTCTCTTGCTCGGGAAAACACAGATCGCACCGGAAAACATGAACGTTATATATGGCTGTATTCAATCTCAAAAAACCTCCAAACCCCTAACAAGTGAGGAATAAATGCAATTCACCACCCGTCTCCTCCCTATCTTTACCTCCATACTAACGGTCGCCTTCCTGGTCGCCATGGTTTCGATGCTGACTACAAAAGCGGCACAAGCCGCAGATCCCGGTGACGGGAAGGGGGTTGCCATTCTTACTCCTCTCGTCAACGGGGAAATCGCCCCTTCCGAATCCCTGAGCCCGATGGCCGTCTGTCCGACGTGTGTCTGCTCGCTGAAAACAAACCAGCCACACCACTCCGGCCATGTCAACGGAAACATAAATGTAACCGCCAGCGTCACCTGCACTAGCGCTCAGCCGAGAGTTCGAGTAACAGTCGACCTACTCAAGGAAAGCCTGTTCGGGTGGGATCAGGTAGGCACCAGAGGCGACAAAACCGTATTAAACAAGAGTTATGTGTCCACGAACAGTGCCATAGCGTGCTCTGCCGGAACATACAAGGGTCACGGCAGTGGTTACTACGACGATGCCAACGGAGGAAGTTTTGGCGGCAGCCAGGACAGCGATCCGCGCAGCCTCACGTGTTAGGTGGACACAAAAAAATCTATAAATTGAAGCGGGTCTGGATGTGAACGGGATTCATCCGTTCACATCCAGACCCTTGCGTAGTTCAGCACGAGAGGCTAATGAGATGATCTCTCAGGTGAGGCCGAAAGCCAGGTGTTCGTCTATTTTTGCAGCTCTACTTTCCATGCTCATCACTACGACTCTATGTAACGGATGCACCGCGACCGCAACTTATACAAGTGTGGGCGAGTGGGATCGATGGCGGAACCAGAAAAACAATCCCAACATAATGTCCGCCCCCCTGACGCGACTCAACGGCCGACCACTTAAGATCTTCCACGCGGATTGGTTTACAATCAACGGCGACAAGAATAGAGACATGCCCGTCACAGCCCCTTGGCCCGATCCCACACGCTCTGAAGCTCCATACACATTGGAATTTTTTACACCGGTTGCTCCCAGCTGGGTCGAGGTACGATTCTTCAGGGAAGATCACAAAAACCTCGAAGGGGTTGCAGAAGACGGGCGCTGGGCGTGTGACATCGAAGCGAAAAAATGCCCAGTAAACATGACGGGCGATACGGTGAGTGTGCCCCTTCCTGAGAGCTTATTCTCTGAAGGCCGCCAAAAATTCACCTTCCAAGCTTTATGGGACATTCCCCCTTCTCAACGTCATCCAAAATATCCCAATTTAGGCGTCGCTGTCGCCACATGGTTGTATAATAAGAAACGAGGATGATGGATGTCCACCACACTGGACGAGATTCTCCGTTCGCCCATTGGGCGCAACTCCGCCTGCTGGTTGAAGTTCGCCGACGACTGGTGGAGAAATCGAAGTTACTGGAATCTTCATGAGATGTGCGTTGTAGCGGCACTGAGAGTCTCCGAGGGGGCCGACGATCCGGACGAGATCCCCCCCGCCACCGATAGAGACATTCTAGCGATGGCCCGAGTTCTGGCCGACGTCGTAGACCATCATCCGATTTCCCGTCACCTCACGAGGGCATCATCGCCACAAGTTCACTTCGGAAATCCAAAAAAGAGTGTTAATTTCGGCGATCAGAATGGGGCTCCGCTCCGCGGAAAACCGCCGCGAGTACTCTGGACATCTTCACTAATAGAAGCAAACCGAAGTTCCTGGCTGGCTGCGATCGACAGCTCCTTCGTGCCGGTCGATAAATCAGAATTAAACGAGCATCACATCTCCATCGATATTCCAAAAGCGAGGATTTTCAACATTGACGGCCCTGAGGACATCACGACTTTAGCCGAACTATACGGCATTCCCGGAAACGGGCAAGCGAAGATCGACTGGACGGCGGTACGTCTTGATTACGACGCGGTACATCTGAGCTTCAGGGGAGTAATGACTGCCCAAGGAATACCCGTCAGTTCAACGAACGGCGTCTATTCCCTAACCTCCTGGGATTGCGAGAGCACCGCCTGGTTCAACGATGACCATTTCACGGAATGGATACATGCGGCCAAGTCAACCTGACTCCACCTTAAATCTTTATCGCCGGACGGCCTCTACTCCGCCGAGCCGTTCGTGACGGGGCCGCTGATCCCGGACTGTGCGCACAGCCGTGGCCGCGACGAGAACGGCACCTCCGTCATGTGGCTGTACGGCCTGGCGGACAGATCGTGGGCCGCGGTCCTCTTCTACGCGGAGAACACCCGCCGGGCCTCCCAGGTCTACCGGGGCGGCCCTCGCAACCTCCCGGAAACGCTTGGCGTGCGGTGACGACGTTCATCGAGACTCCTTGAGTGTGGAGACCCCCGCCTTCAGGCGCGGGGAGGAGGTCAAGCGGTTGGACCCCGTCTCGCGTTGAGCATGGTGTGCCGCCAGGCCGGGCGGAAGAGGGAACGGCCCGGGATGTCGCCCGTGAGCCCCTCCCCGGCCTCCCGGGAAAACCGCCGGGGCCCCGCGGGTACGACGATCACGGCGGGCGCAGCGTCTGCCACGGCGGCCACCATTATCCCCATTACCTACCTTCTAAGTATTGATTCTCGAATCGGCCAAAGGGCGGGACGACCTCGCCTCCCCCTGGGACGCGTGATATATCCCTATTCCTCGGCACGCGCCATTTTCCACGCCGTCCGGCGATGGTCGGTGTGCCTCGCGTGCTCCGCAGCGGAATGATCCGACACCGGCCGTGGTCTAATCCGGAAACACGACACTTCAGCATGCGGCCACTCACCGGAAGCAGCTCATCCCCACACTTGCGGAGCAACTCCGAGGAGGTAAGGATTTACCGGATGACTCATCTCGGATCACCAGGAAAACAGGGACGGGATGTTGAACGCTCTGGGATTGGACACCCTTGCCGAAAAACCCGTCGTCCCCTGCTGACCAGGCATGACCTCGACATCAAGGGGATCGCCGCGGAACTCTCCGCGCCCGCGGATCAGATCCGCGCGGCACTCGACCAACTCGTCACACCGGCGCCGCTCCGCCCTTCCCGGGAATCACCGGAGACCCTGTCACCCGTCAACCCCGAGATCGGCCTTCGGGCTCTTTCACCGCGACATCAGGGCGAACTCCTCCGTCAGCGGCAGGAGTTCGCCGAGAGCCGGGCGGCGATGACACAACTGATCAGCGAGTACGCCGGCCTGGAAACAGATGTTTCACGCCCCGATACCGAACGGCTAATCGGTATGGACGCCATCCGGTCCCGGATCGAACGGCTCGCGCTGCGGGCCGAGGTCGAAATCGCGAGCCTGATGACGGCCGCCCCCCGGGACCCGGCCGTGATCGACTCCGCGATAACCCTCGACCGGCGGGTGCGTGAACGGGGGGTGACGATCCGCAGCGTCGGCATGGACCGCCTCCGCGAGGACCCGGCCACGCTGGCCTATGCCCGCCGGCTGGTCGACATCGGAGCCGAGGTTCGGGTCGCTCCAACCCTGCCGGTCCGCATGCTCATCTACGACCGGCAGGTGGCCCTGGTCCCGTTTGATCCGGCCGACAGCGCGGCCGGTGCGGTCCAGGTCACCGGAAGGGGCGCCGTCGCCGCGATTCTCGCCCTTTTCGAACAGGTCTGGGCCTCTGCCCTGCCCATCGACTCGATTCCGGCGAAGGACGATGCCGGGCTGTCCCCGCAGGAGCGGGAACTGCTCCGGCTGCTGGCCGAGGGGCTCACCGACGCGAGAGCGGGCCGGCACCTGGGAATCTCCCCCAGAACGGTGCGGCGGGCGGTGGCCGACATGATGAGCCGTCTGGGTGCCCGCAGCCGTTTCGAGGCCGGACTGCGCGCGGCGGAGAGAGGGTGGATCTAGGGCCGCGGCGTTTCGAAAAGTGCCGGGGTTCCGGAGGAAGGGGCATCGGGAGTCACCCGCGGGCCGGACGCTCCCGAACCGGACGCTTCCGAGCTTGAACGCCCTCCCGGACCGCGACGACCGCCGGCACATGGCCGGACCCGGCGTGGACGCCGAGCGGGGAGGGCCGCCCGTGTGGCGACCGCCCACACATGGACGGACCTCTATAGATGACTATGGGCACCGTCCACATGGTGGAAGGTGCCCGGTCATCGGCCTGAACCGTGGTGCGCCGCCAGGGACTCGAACCCCGGACCCGCTGATTAAGAGTCAGCTGCTCTAACCAACTGAGCTAGCGGCGCCTGCGACGGAGGTAACTCTAGCAGCAGCTCCGGCGGCGGGAAACACGAACGACCGCGCGACGGCCCCGGGACGACATCGGGGCCGGACGGTCCTCGAACCGTCCGGCCCCGCAACAGACTCGGGGCCGGACAGTCCCCCAACTGTCCGGCCCCGGCCTCTTCGCGGGCCCCTCCATCGTCTCCCCCAAGACTCCGGCGGCTCCGCTCAGGGACGCGATCCCCCTCGCGTCCTGTATCCGGTGAAAAGTCTCTGCAATGCTCCCCCCGGGCTTCGCAGAACCCCTTGACCTGCTTCAACAGTACAGAACCAAATGTAAGGAGCACGTCATACGCGGGTTGATTTTGGGCCTACACCCGGAGATGACCCGGTATCACCGAGTGGCCCCACCGGGCGCCGTCGATCAACGCGAGACCCCGTGCGTCACGGCCGTCCGCCCCCGGATCACTCGGGCAGTTCGAGGCTGATCTCGCTCTTCTCCCGCAGGGCCCGGCTCACCGTGCAGTACTTGTCCTCGACCCGCTGGGCCACGGCGCGGAAGACCTCGGCGGCCTTCTCGTCACCCTCGGGGTACTCCACGTCGTAGGTGACGGTGATCGTGCCGAGCAGCGTCGGCTCGACCTTCTCCGCCTGGACGGTCATCGCCAGGCGGGCCAGCCGGTGACCGCGCTGGGCGGTGAGCGGCTCGACGGTGACGATGTTGCAGCCGCCGAGCGCGGCCAGCAGGAGCTCCACCGGGGTGAACACCCCCTGCTCGTCGCCGCCCATCGCGACCTCGGCCCCGCGGTCGTTGCGGGCCACGAACCCGTCGTCGGTCCGTTCCACCTTCACCAGCGCCATGACGCTTCCTCCTCATAACTCTGCCGACACCCTATCCAAGCGGCCAGAGCGGGTGGCGGCCTAGGCGTCTCGGTGTTTGGACAGGTAGTCGATGTAGAAGGGGCGCAGCGCGTCGCCGAGCTCGCCCTCGCCGGACGCCATGGCATCGCTGAGCAGAGCCGAGACCCGGCTCAGATCGTTGGCCGTCTCGTCCTCGTTCCCGGTGGACGCCTCCGCCGCCGGGATCACCTTGAGCAGCTCCCACAGGAAGGCGAAGTCTCCGTGGTGCACGGCGTAGCGGACCGCGCGATCATGTAGCTCATGGGCCGACAACGTCTCAAATTCATCCGTTTCCAACTGACCCACCCCCTCAGGCCCCTTCTGCCCAGAGATCGTGTCGATCATGCATGTTCAGCGGGTCAAGCGGACGATCATCTTGCCGATGTTGGCACCGCGGAGCATGTCGACAAAGGCCGCCGGGGCGTTCTCCAGGCCGTCGACGACGGTCTCCTGAAAGGTGATCTCGCCGTCGCGGAGCCAGGCCCCCACCTCGGCGGTCATGTCGGGCAACCGGTCGGCGTGGTCGCAGACGATGAACCCGCGCAGGGTGAGCCGCTTGCCGATCATCTGGGAGAGGTTGGCCGGACCGGGCTGCGGCTCGGCGGCGTTGTAGACGGAGATCGCGCCGCACATCGCGATCCGGCCGTACCTCCTGAGCGCGTCGACGGCCGCCTCCAGGTGATCGCCGCCGACGTTGTCGAAGTAGACGTCGATGCCGTCGGGGGCGGCCTGGGCGAGCAGGTCGCGGACCGGGCCCGTCCTGTAGTTGAAGGCGGCGTCGAAGCCCAGCCTCTCGGTCAGGTAGGCGACCTTCTCGTCCGAGCCCGCGCTGCCCACCACCCGGGAGGCCCCCTTCAGGCGGGCGATCTGCCCGGCCAGGCCGCCCACCGCACCGGCCGCGCCGGAGACGAAGACCGCGTCGCCCTCCTTGAACGCGGCGATGTCGAGCAGGCCCACGTAGGCGGTGAGACCGGGCATGCCGAGCACGCCGAGGTAGGCCGAGAGCGGGACGCCGAAGATCTCCTCGACCTTGCGGGCCTGGGCGGCGTCGACGAGGGCGTAGTCACGCCAGCCGTACCCGTGCAGGACGAGGTCACCGGGGGCGAGACCGGCCGCGCCCGACTCGGCGACCTCTCCGAGCGCGCCGCCTTCGAGGGGCGCGCCGATCTCGAACGGCGGGACATAGGACCGGGCGTCGTTCATGCGTCCCCGCATGTACGGATCGACGCTCATCCAGAGGTTGCGGACGAGCACCTGTCCCGGGCGGGGGGCGGGCACCTTCACCTCGGCGAGTTCGAAGTTCTCCGGCACCGGCCAGCCGGTGGGCCGCGAGGCGAGCCGGATCTCCCGCGAGACGACCGTACGGCCCGCGGCCCCGGAGTCGTTGGACGTGACGTCGGACATGGTGGGGCTCCCTCGGCGGTTCGCGTCTTCTCCCCGGTGCCATTTCCCCCGTCCGTCCAGGGGCATCGTCATCACCCGGCAATCTCTCGCCCAGGGATCATCGGGCTCCGGGACCCCGCACCCGGCACCCGGTCCCCCGGATCCGTACCCGGCAGGCGCCGCGGGGGCCACTGAAGTGTCTAGTGTCCAGGTATATCCGCCGCCGACGGTGCGGATCTATCGTTCGTCCGATCTCCCATGCGAGGATGCCCAAACGTGAGAATCATCATCAAGGTCCTGGCTGTGGCGGTCGCCCTGTGGGCGGCCACCCAGATCGTGGCCGGCATCACGGTGTCCGCCTCAACCACCCCCAACAAGATCGGCACGCTGGTCGCGGTGGCGCTCGTCTTCGGCGTCGTCAACGCGGTGCTCAAGCCGATCATCAAGCTTCTCGGCTGTGCCTTCTACGTGCTCACGCTCGGCCTGTTCGCGCTGGTCGTGAACGCGGGGCTGCTGCTGCTCACGAGCTGGATAGCCGCCCAGCTTCACCTGTCGTTCCATGTGGCCGGCTTCTGGGCCGCGTTCTGGGGCGCGATCATCATCAGCCTGGTGAGCTGGCTGCTCGACCTGGTCCTCGGTGACTGACACCACCGTCACCCTCCACCGCACCACCGGCATCGGCCACCCCGGACGGCGCCCATCCGGCCCGTCCGGCGGGTGGGCGACCGCTCCCGTCACCTCCGGCGGTTCAACCGCCGCCCCCTCCCCCACTCCCCCACCGGCCGGGGCGGGGGCGGCCACCGCCCCGGAAGAGGTCAGCCGACCGAGCCGCGGGCGCGGAGTTCGGGGGCCTGGACGATACGGCGACGGCGGGTGTTGCCGTCGGCGGCGGCCACCACGATGCGGACGGCCGCCCGGACGATGCCGTCGATGTCCCAGTCGACCGTGGTCAGGCCCGGCGTGAGCAGGCCCGACATGGGGTGATCGTCGTAGCCCATCACCGACACGTCGTCCGGGATCCGCAGGCCCCGCTCGGCCGACGCCGCGTAGACCCCGTAGGCGATGGAGTCGGCGAAGCAGAAGAACGCCCGGTGCCCGCCGGCGAGCATCCGGTCGGCCACCTCCGTGGCGTCCGCCAGCGCCTGGGGGGCGGTGACCACCTCGATGTCCAGCCCGAGCCGGGCCGCCTCGGCCATGACGTGCACGTCGGCGGGGCGGTCAGGGGTGCTGGCCCTGGTCGGGGTGAGAACGGCCATGCGCCGCCGGCCCCGGTCACGCAGGTGTTCGAGCGCCAGGGTGACGCCCGCGCGGTTGTCGAACACGACCTCCCCCGCCGTCCGCGCCCCGGCCAGCGCGTCGCCGATCGACACCACGGGCAGGCTCTCGGACAGTTCGGCCCAGAGCGGCGCCGCCGGATCCACCGGCTGCACGATCAGTGCGTCCACCCGCTGGTCGCGGAGCTGCCGGGCCAGCGTGCGCTCTCGGGCCGGGTCGCCGGCGGCGTCCAGGATCAGCGCGTAGCGGTCGTTGTCCTTGAGAGCCCGGCCGATGCCGACGGCCAGCGCCTGCTGCCAGAGGTCCTCCAGGGAGCCGCAGAGCAGACCGATCACCCCGGTCCGGCCGCTGGCGAGCGCCCGGGCGATCGGGTCGGCCTCGTAGCCGAGCTCCGCGGCGACACGGCGCACCCGTTCGATGGTCTCCTCCGACACCTGCATCCCTCGCAGGGCGTAGGAGACCGACGCGGGGGAGAGGCCGGTGGCCTTCGCCACCTCGCGTATCGTCGCTCGTTTCCGGGGCTGGGGCACCAGTCCACCCTATGCCTCGCCCTCTGCCCGGGATGGGTCCTCCACCAGATCAGGACGGTTTATGGCATTGACACATATAAGGTGAAACGGTTCACTGAATCGGTTCACTGAATCGCGTCACCCAGGGTGCGGTAAGGTCAGGACTGTTGCCTATATTCTAGGTAGGGAATACCTCGAAAGGAGGGGCCGAAATGGCGGTCGACGTGCACCAGCACCTGTGGACCCCCGCGTTCGTGGACGCGCTCCGACGCCGCGGGACACCGCCCCGCCTGGACGGGTGGACGCTGCACCTGGCCGGTGAGCCCGCCTACCGGGTCCACCCCGGCGACCACGACCTGGCCGGGCGCCTCACGCTCAACAAGGGTCTGGAGCTGGCACTGGTCTCGCTGTCCAGCCCGCTCGGCATCGAGTCACTGCCGGCCGAGGACGCCTGGCCGATCATCGACGCCTACCACGAGGACGCCCTCGCGCTGCCCGCCCCGTTCGGCGCCTGGGCGGCGACCTGCCTCGATGAGATCGACCCGGACAGACTCACCAAGACCCTCGACCAGGGGTTCGCCGGGCTCCAGTTGCCCGCGACGGCCGCGGGGAACGGGGCGGACCTCGCGAGGGTCGCCCCGCTGCTCGACGTGCTCACCGAGCGTGACCTCCCCCTCTTCGTGCACCCGGGACCGGCGGCCGAGCCCACCGGGCCCGGCTGGTGGCCCGCCGTCGTGCCGTACGTGCAGCAGATGCACGCAGCCTGGTTCGCCTTCGCCGCGTTCGGCCGCCCGCGCCACCCCGGCCTGCGGGTCTGCTTCGCCCTGCTGGCGGGCCTGGCCCCGCTCCACTCCGAACGGCTGACCAACCGGGGCGGGGGGAGCCGGGGCCGGGTGGACCCGGAAACGTTCCTGGAGACCTCCTCCTACGGCCCGCGCGCCATCGACGCGATCATCCGCGAACTGGGCGTCGACGTCGTGGTCAACGGCTCCGACCAGCCCTACGCCACCGCCCCCGACCCCGCGCTCGGCGACGCCGCCCGGCACGCCGTGGCGGTCGTCAACCCCGGCCGCCTGCTGAACCGAAAGGAGTCGCGCAAGTGAACGTGAACCAGTCCCAGGGCCGTGAGCGCCGCGCGTTCCGGGGAGGCCGGCGATGAGCTACGACACCCTGCCGGCCCGCGCCCTCGACCGGCGCGAGCTCCGCGACCTGGTCGACGAGCTGGCCGCCGACCCGTCCCGATGGAAAGACCTGGTGGACTTCCCGCAGGAGGGCGGCCGCCACTACGTCTCCCTCTACCGGGACACCCACGTCGACGTCTGGCTGCTGTGCTGGCGCCCGGAGGACGACACCGGCTGGCACGACCACGACATCTCCTCCGGCGCGGTCCGGGTGGTGGCCGGGACGCTGCGGGAGTGCAATCCCCGCATCGGCGGCGAGCACCTGGAGACCGTGGTCTCGGCGGGCGAGTCGTTCTCCTTCGGCCCCGACCACATCCACCGGCTGACCGGCGCCGTGGACGGCAGCGTCTCGATCCACGCCTACTCGCCGCCGCTCTGGCGCCTCGGCCAGTACTCGATCAGCGACAGCGGCGTGATGCGCCGCGTCTCGGTCAGCTACGCCGACGAGCTACGTCCCATGGACGAGACCCGGCCGACAGCCGGAGCCGCCATCGCATAACACCGCGGTCACCGCGCCGGCCCGGTGCGGGCGCCGGGCGGATCCCCCCCGGCGCCCGCCTGCGCCGGACGTCCGGCCGGGAACCCGGCGACCAGCTGGAGCACGCACGCGCCGAGCCCGGCCAGCAGCGGTAGCGTCCAGCCGCCCGAGATCTCGCGGAGCGCGCCGACCAGGAGCGGGCCGAGCGCCGCGAGCACGTACCCGACGGACTGGGCGACGGCCGACAGTGCGGTCACCTCGGCCGGGTCGGAGGCCCTGAGCGTGATGATGAGCAGGGCCAGCGTGATCGAGGCCCCCTGTCCCATCCCGAGGACGATCATCCATAGCCAGGGGACGGTGGTCGGCGCGACCAGTACGCCGGCGTATCCGGCGATGGTGAGGACGGTCGCCACGGTGACGTGGGGCAGCTGCGACCTGGCCCGCCCGGCGTGCACCGGGACGGTGAGGGTGGCCGCCACCTGGGCCAGGTTCGTCAGGCCGAGCAGATATCCCGCCTGGTCCGCAGGGAGTCCCGCGTCCCGGAAGATCGTCGGCAGCCAGGCGAGCATGATGTAGAAGGTCAGCGACTGCAACCCCATGTAGAGGGTGACGAACCAGGTCATCGGGGTGCGCAGCAGCGTATGGAACCGCCTCGGCGCTCCGCTCGGCCGTACCGGGGACCGCAGCGCCTGGGGCAGCCAGAGCAGGGCCGCCGCCACCGCCGGAACCGCGGCCATCGCGGTCACCTCGCGCCAGCCGTACCCGGTGGCGCGCTCCAGCGGGACCGTCAGCCCGGCCGCGGCGGTGGCGCCCAGCACGAGGGCGGAGACGTATATCCCGGTGAACAGGCCGATCCGCGAGGGGAAGTGCTGTTTGACGACGCCGGGCATCGCCACGTTCATGATGGCGATGGCGGTCCCGGCGACGGCCGCGCCCGCGTAGAGCTCGAAGACGCCGCCCGCGCCGCGCAGCAGCACCCCGGCGGCCAGGATCAGCAGCCCGGCCAGGAGTGTGCGGTCCAGACCGAAACGGCGGGCCAGCAGCGGGGCGAGCGGGCCGAGCACCCCCAGGCAGACCAGCATGACGGTGGTGACCGCCCCGCCTCCGGCGGCGCTCAGTCCCAGATCGGCCATGATCTCGTCGAGCACCGGTGAGACTCCGGCGAGCGCCGGCCGCAGGTTGAACGAGGCCAGCACGAACCCCGCGATCAGCAGCGCCCGCGACATCCCGGTCCCCCGCTCGAACATCGCCCCACCCTCCCACAGGGCGGCCGGCAGGGATCACGGGGGGCGCCCCGGAGGCCGTGCGGGACAGGGCCGAGCCGCTCCACCGCCGCGTCGCGGGCGAGCCGGGTCCCGCCGCGGATCGAGCCGCCGACCCGGCTCGCCCCCGGAGGCCGGGAGAGCCCCGGCCCCCGGCCACCCCGTAGCGGGATGGCCGGAGCGGCGGGCGGCGTGGAGAACGCCGGCGCCGCGACACGCGCTCGATCACGGAACGTAATGCGCCGACACTCTCGGTCATCCATGCTACGAAGAACTCGTTGATCTTTCTAGAGCACCTTGGGAGGCTCCATGAGACTCGTTAACGCAGGTCGCACCCTGGTTATGGCCGCCGTTCTGTTCGCCGGCCCGTTCGTCGCCGCACCGGCGGCGAGTGCCGACAGCGGCGCGCCGGGACAGCCGGAGGCCAGGTTCAGGACGACCCTGGTGGCCAGGCACAGCGACAAGTGCCTGGACGTGTCAGGTGTCAGCACCCAGACCGGGGCCAACGTCCACCAGTGGACCTGCATCCTCGGCCAGCCCAACCAGGAGTGGAACCTGGTGGCGACCAGCGACGGCTACTACACCCTCCGGGCCACGCACAGCGGCAAGTGCCTGGACGTGTCCGGCGTGAGCACCCAGGACGGCGCCAACATCCACCAGTGGACCTGCCTGCCCAACCAGCCCAACCAGGAGTGGAGGCTCGTCCAGCGGGACAGCGGCTACTTCGCCGTCGTCGCCCGGCACAGCGGCAAGTGCCTGGACGTGTCCGGCGTGAGCACCCACGACGGCGCCAACATCCACCAGTGGACCTGCATCTTCGGCCAGCCCAACCAGGAGTGGAGGCTCGCCTGACCTGACGGGCGCGACGCGCGCCCGACGGCCGGGTCGCGGAGCCGTACCGTCCGACCCGCGAGGGGCTCGTGGAGGAGATCGGCCTCGCTCCGGCCGCGCCTCCACGCGCCCCTGGAGCGGGACGTGATCCGGCCGTGCCACCGGACCGCGCCGGACGACTCACCCGCCGGCCCCGATCAGCCCTTCAGCGCCCCGGCCATCAGGCCGCGCGTGAAGAACCGGCCGAGCAGGACGTAGACCGTCATCGTGGGCACGGAGGCGAGCAGCGCGGCGGCCGTCTGCTGATTGCAGGGGACGGTCTGAGCTCCGGCGATGTTGTTGGGCAACGCATTTGACGGCGGAGGGCGTCAAGACTCGCGTGGACAACGGCTCCGTACCCCGGCCTACACCCGCTGGACGGCGCCGTCGAGCAAGGTCAGGACGGTGACGCCGAAGTCGTGGAGGGTCGCCGAGAGCTCGTCGGGGGCGAGACCCGGGGCCACCACGACCAGCGAGCCGCGCATCAGCGCCAGCCCGACCAGGGTGGTCAGGGCCAGAGTGCATGCCAGCGGCCAGGTCACCAGCAGGACGTCCGACTTCTCCAGCACGGCCTGCTTGTCCAGCTCGTGCATCCGCCAGATCAGATCCTCGTGGGTGAACACGCCGCCGTCCTCGGCCAGCAGCGCGGGCTGGACGGACGGGTCGAGGGGCGGCAGCGGCCCGGGGGCGAGCAGCAGCAGGTCGGCGAAGTCGACGGTGTCGCGCGCCTGGCCGAACGTGATCACCTGCCGCACCCTGGAGACGTCGGCGGCCCGCAGCGACGTCTCCGCCAGGCCGGGCGTCGTGATCAGCAGCCGGGCGTCCCACTGGGCCAGCAGCTCGGCCATCCGCCCACTCCGGGAGGCGATCGGCGCCGCCACCCCACCGGCCGCGATGACGGTGTGCACCGCGAGGGTCTGGGCGGCGGCGTTGTCCACGTGGATGCCCGCCACCTGCCGTCGCCGGGCGCCCCGCCGGACCAGCCCCGAGGCCCCCCGTGTCACCTCCTCGGCCAGGCGGCGGTAGCCGTACACCGCGCCGGCGCCGAGATCGATCAGTGCGGGCCGGTCACCTCTCTCGCGTGCGCAACCGAACACCGCCTCGGTGACGGTGCCCCTGATGGACGAGGAGGTGGGTCTCATGGTGCCGACGGTACGGCCGACCTTCCGGTACGGGCATCGACAGATGTATGTAAATGAGTGTGTATTCGGGACCTTCCCTCTCCCGGCTCTCTCCTCCTCAGGATCCTCTCGGGAAACACGGCGACCGGCGCCATTCGCAGACGCGGGCACTCCGCGGGAGACCAGACTGCCGGGAAACGCGGGCTCGGCCCCGCCTACGCGGTGCGGGCCCGAGCCCTGCGCGGCTCGAGCCCGCTGTCACGTGACCCATGGCCTGTAGTCCCCACCCCTCCGAGGAGACCTCGGCCGTCGGAGGGACACGCGACGTTCCCGATGTGCCCGACCGAGACGCCAGGGATGGTGTGGGCCCGCCGTACCGGACCGCCATGGTGGCGGGCACGGCCCGGAAGGCTGGGCGTCATCGGTCGAACACCAGGGAAACGTACGGCGGGCGGCGGGTCCGGCGCATGCTCCGGAGTGCGTATCCGGAGATGTATCTACGGCGGCGGCCGATGTGTAGACCCGGGTGGGGCGGTGTGTAGGGACCGGGTGGCACCCCTCAGCCGCGATTCTGCTCGATGACCCAGGTGGCGACCTGGATGCGGGAGGAGAATCCGAGTTTGGCCAGGATGTTGGCCACGTGCCGGGCCGCGGTCGCGGGGCTGATCACCAACTCGTCGGCGATGGCCTTGTTGCTCAGCCCCCTGGCGACCAGATCGGCGATCTCCCACTCCCGGCCGGTGAGCGTGGTGAGCGGGGCCGCGGCCGGGCTCCGGCCGGTCAGCGGGGACGTGCCGGCCCGCTCGTCGCCCTCCAGCGCGTAGCGGACCGCCTGCTCCTGGGACATCTCCTGGCCGTGCGCCCACAGCTGGGCGACCAGCGCGTCGCCGAGCCTGGCCCTGGCGGGCTGGAGCAGCTCCTCCATCCGCGCGCCGAAGCCGGACGGCAGCACCGAACCGCTCATCGCGCTCCGGATCGCGGCCGAGGCTCCCGCCAGGCGCACCGCCCGGCGGTCGTCCTCCTCGGCCAGCGCCAGTTGCGCGAGCGTCTCGATCCGCCGGGCCACACCGAGCCGCTGGCCGGTCCCCCGGCACAGGCGCAGGCTCTCGATCAGCCTGGCGCGGGCGGTGGTGAGATCCCCCTGGGCCAGGGCGATCCGGCCCAGGCCCGACAGGCAGGTGATGGTCTGCCAGTGGGCCGTGATGTCCTGGAGCAGGTCGAGGGCCTGCTCGTAGTAGGCGCGGGCCTCCGCGAGGTCGCCCCGGACCCAGGCGACCTGGGCCAGCCCGATGAGCGCGACCGGGGCGGCCCAGTGGTTGTCGAGTTCGTGGGCGATGGCCAGCGCGGCCTCGAAAGAGCGCTGCGACTCCTTGGCCCGCCCCTCCGACAGCGCGAACGTCCCCTCCATGGCGCGGATCACCATCTCGTGCCACGGGTCGTCGACCCGGTGCACCGCCTCCAGGGCCTCGTCCAGCAGGCACCGGGCCCGATCCGGCCTCCGCTGGTAGATCGCCACCCAGGCCAGGATGGCCAGCGCCCCGCTCAGCGGTCCGTGCAGGCCCGTCGCGCGGCACAGTTCGGCCGCGGCGACGCAGGCCTTCCGCGCGGCCTCGGGGTCGCCCTGCCCGAAGGCCACCTGACCGCGGAGCACGAGGGCGTCGCCGCGCATGCGCGGGGTCAGCACCGGCGACTCCACCTCCAGCAGGCGGTCAAGCCACTGGTCGGCGGGGGTGAACCTGCCACCGGCGATGGTCGGCCAGCGCAGCAGCACCAGCAGGTGCAGCGCGCTCTCCGGGTCGTCGTTCTCGGCCGACCAGCGCACCGCAGCCCACACGTTGGCCTGCAACTCGTCGAGCAGGACCAGCATCGGGCAGATCTCCGCCCAGGTGGGGCGGGGGCGGCGGACGATGAGCCGGTGGATCCGGCCGGCGATCTCGATCATGTGGTCCCGGTGCCGCCGCCTCAGCTCGGTCTCCTCGCCGGAGACGTCGAGCTGCTCGGCGGCGTACTGGCGGATCGTCTCCAGCATCCGGTAGCGGGTCTGGCCCGCGACCTCGGCGTCGGCCAGGACCAGGGACTTGTCGACCAGGTCGCAGAGCACGCTCAGGACGTCCTCGGCCCAGAGGCCGTTGCCGGCGCAGACCTGTTCGGCCATGTCGAGCGTCCAGCCCCCGGTGAACACCGCCAGCCTCCGCAGCAGGATCCGCTCGGGCTCCTTGAGCTGCTGGTAGCTCCAGTCGACGGTGGCCCTGAGGGTCTGATGCCGGGCCGGGGCCGTTCTGTCCCCGGCGGACAGGAGCCGGAACCGGTCCCTGATCCGGGCGTGGATCTGCTCCACCGTCAGCACCCTGCACAGCGCGGCGGCCAGCTCGATGGCGAGCGGCATCCCGTCGAGCGCCTCGCACAGGCTGGCGATCTCGCCCGCGTTGTGCTCGGCGGTGAAGCCGCGCGAGGCGGCACCGGCCCGGTCGATGAAGAGCCGCACGGCCTCGCTGGTACGGACGTCGTGGCCTCCCGGCCGGGGCAGGGTGAGCGGCGGCACCCGCCACACGGTCTCCCCCGCCACCCGGAGCGGCTCCCGGCTGGTGGCGAGCACCCGCACCTCGGGGCAGACCGTGAGCAGCGTCCGGCAGAACCGGGCGGACTCCTCGATGAGCGACTCGCAGTTGTCGATGATCAGCAGCAGCTGCCGGTCGCCGAGGGCGTCGAGCAGCGTGTCGGCCAGCGGGCGCGACGGCTCGGCCTTCACCCCGAGCACGGCGGCCACCCGGGGCACGAGGAGCTCGTCCCGCACCGCCTCGGCCAGCTCCACCAGCCAGACGCCCCCGGAGAACTCGGCCGCCACCTGGGACGCCACCCGGACCGCCAGCCTGCTCTTGCCGATGCCTCCCGCCCCGCACAGGCTCACCAGCCGGGCGACGCTCAACAACTCGATGAGCTCCTCCACATCGGCCTCACGGCCGACGAAGCCATTGGGTTCGAGGGGAAGGTTGCCGCCGGTAAGAAAAATGTGCGCGGTGTCCTGTGTCATCGGCTCTTAACGAGGTCGCGGGCCAGCCGTCACAGAAAGTGTGACACCAATTACCGCGCCGTGCCCAGGCTTAGCACCATTTCGGATGCTCGGCTTCTCAGACCCCCCGCAATGTCCGGGTACGGAAATTCATATGAGGGGTAAACATGAAGTCTCAACACTGACCGTCATCGGCCACCGGATGGCGAATTGTCGGCACGGCGATCCACACTGCAGGCATGGCGGACACTCCCCCCGAACCCCGACACCCATCCCCACCCGAATCCGGATCACAGCCCGAATCCCCGCCGGAATCCCAGTCCGTATCCGGCTCACGGCCGGAATCCCGCCCCGTATCCGGCTCACGGCCCGAACCCAGGCCGGAATCCGGATGTCGGCTCGAATCCGAATCCGAATCCGGATTCGATACCGAGCTCGGCGAACTGAACCTCTCCGACTGGCACGCCCACGTCGGCAAGATGACCGGCATCGGCTTTCTCACCATCGCCCGGCGGCTGCCGGCCCTGGTCTCGCAGGCCGTACGGCTGGCCTGGCTGGCCGGCCCGCGCGACACGGTCGTCACGATCACCCTGAGCCTGCTCGGCGGCGCGTTCACCGCGTTCGGGCTGCTCGCCACCACCGGGGTGCTGTCGGCCCTGTTCCAGGCGGGCCCGACCCCGGAGCGGGTCGCCGCCGCGCTGCCCAGCCTGATCCTGGTCGGGGTGGCGGGCACCCTGCGCACGCTGGTGCAGGCGGGCGCGGGCTGGGCGCAGTCCCGGCTGGACCCCCAGGTCAGCCGGATCGCCGAGGAGCGGCTGTACGAGCTGACCAGCCGGGTCGGGCTGGCGGCCTTCGACGACCCCGCCTTCCACGACACGCTTCAGCGGGCCAGGTCGCGGGGGGTGGCCATGGCGGACGTGGTGGTCGGTACGGCGATCAACGTGCTGACCGCGATCATCGGGATCGCCGCGGCGGCCGGTGTGCTCGGGGTGCTCCACCCCGTGCTGCTGCCGTTGCTGGTGCTGGCGGTGCTGCCGGACGCCTGGGCCGCGGTCCGCTCGGCGCGCATGCGCTACAGCACGATGTACGCGATCATCCCCGCCACCCGGCGTAAGTGGATCATCTCGGAGCTGCTGGCCGAGCGCGAGCCCGCCGCCGAGGTGCGCTCCTTCACGATGCGCCGCTTCCTGCTCCGGATGTACGACGCGGTGGCCACCGCGGAGCAGACCGTCCTGCTGAACCTGGCCCGGCGGCAGACCTTCGCGAAGGTCGTGGGTGAGGCGCTCGGCGGGATCGGGACCGCCGTGGTCTACGTCGTGCTGGGCCTGCTGCTCGCCGCGGGCGCGGTGCCGCTGGCCGTGGCGGGCACCGCCGTGCTGGCGATCCGCTCGGGCCAGACCTATCTGGCGAACCTGATGTACGCCACCAACCGCCTCTACGAGGAGGGGCTCTACTTCACCGACTTTCTGGACTTCTGCGCCGACGCCGAGACCCGGGTGGGGTCCGGTCACTCGGAGAAGGCCCCGGAGACGTTCGAGCGGATCAGCGCCGAGGACGTCGTCTTCACCTACCCGGGCTCCGCCACCCCGGCCCTGCGCGGCGTGTCGATCCACGTCGACCGGGGTGAGGTGATCGCCCTGGTCGGCGAGAACGGGTCGGGCAAGACCACTCTGGCGAAGATCCTGTCCGGTCTCTACCCGCCGGACGGCGGCCGGATCCGCTGGGACGACACCGACCTGGCGGACGTCGACCCCGAGGAGCTGCGGCGCAACATCGCGGTGATCGCCCAGGACCACACGCGCTGGCCGCTGACCGCCAGGCACAACATCAGCATGGGCACCGACAAGGGGGAGCACGCGCTGCGCTCGGCGGCCGAGGTGGCGGGCGCCGACCAGGTCGTGGCCGAACTGCCCCACGGTTACAGCACGCTGCTGGACCGGCGGTTCAAGAACGGCCAGGAGCTGTCGGGCGGCCAGTGGCAGCGGATCGCGGTCGCCCGGGGCTTCCACCGGGACGCCCCCCTGCTGATCTGCGACGAGCCCACCGCGGCCCTCGACGCCCGAGCCGAGCACGCCCTCTTCGAGCGCATCCGGCGGCACGCCGACGGCCGTACCGTCCTGCTGATCACCCACCGGCTGGCCAGCGTCCGCTACGCCGACCGGATCTACGTCCTGGACCACGGCAAGGTCGTCGAGGAGGGCACCCACAACCGGCTCATCGAGCTCGGCGGCCTGTACTCCGACCTGTACGGCCTGCAGGCCGACGCCTACTCCACCTGACCACCGGTGCTGCCCGGCGGGCTTCCGGCACTCTGGTCGGCGACGGCGGGCAGCCCCAGGACGGCCTGCATGATCGCTCTGGCGACGGGGGCCGCCGTCCGGCCGCCGGGACCGCCGTGCTCCACGACGACCCCCACCGCGACCCGGGGGCCGGCGGCCGGGGCGAACCCGGTGAAGACCCCGTGCTCCTGACCGGCGGCGGCGCTCCCGGCCGCGTTCTCCGCGCCGCCGGTGTTGGCGGCGACCTCGACGCCCGGGATGGCCGCGGCCTCCCCGGCGCCGCCGGGCCGGGTGACCGTGACCATCATCGCGGTGAGCCGGTTGGCCTCGTCCGCGTCGAGGGCGCGACGGTACTGCGACGGCTCCGCGCCGTCGATCACCGTGCCGTCGGCGAGGCGGACGTCCTCCACCAGGTAGGGGCGCATCAGCGCGCCGTCGTTGGCGATCGCCGCGGAGATCATCGCGATCATGAGCGGGGTGGCGCGGCCGCCGAACCGTCCCAGCGCCGACAGGGCGGTCTGCGCCTGGTCCATCCCCTGCGGGTAGACGCTCCCGGTCACGGGCATGGGCACGGCGAGGTCGTCGGCGTCGAACCCGAAGGCCCGCGCCTGGTCGCGCAGCGTGTCCTGGCCGAGCTCGACGCCGATCTTCGCGAACGGGGTGTCGCACGAGACCTTGAACGCGTCCGCCAGCGGCAGGGTGCCGTCGTCGCAGAACGTGCCGCCGGAGTCGCGCAGGTAGGTGCCGGTTCCCGGGAGGCGGAGGGCTGCGGGCGCGCCGACGTCGGTGGTCGGGCGGTATCTCCCCGAACCGAGCGCGGCCGCGCTGGTGACGACCTTGAAGGCCGATCCCGGCGGGTAGCTCCGCTGGATCGCCCGGTTCAGCAGCGGATCGGCGGGATCGCTCCGCAGCAGCTTGTCCGCCCTGTCGAGCGCGGCGCCGTCGAAGGTCGTGTAGACGTTCGGGTCGTAGGAGGGGAAGGAGACCATGGCCAGGATCGCGCCGGTGGCCGGGTCGATCGCGACGGCGGCCCCGCGCCGCCCGGTGGCGCGCAGCCCCTCGTACGCGGCCCGCTGCGCCCTCGGGTCGACGGTGAGCCTGAGCGTGGCCCCGGCCTCGGTGCCGTCCACCAGCGAGTGCACCCTCACCCTGGGCGCCTTGCCGGACAGCACCGGGTCCTCGGCGCGCTCGATGCCGTCGGCGCCCCGGAGCGAGAGATGCCCGGTCACCGGCGCGTAGAGCGGCCCACCGGGATAGACCCTCCGATACCGGTACTTGCCATCCTCGTTCTCGATGCTGGCCGCGACGACGCTGCCGTCACGGAGCAGGATGTCCCCCCTGGGGCGGTCGAAGCGCGCGATCAGCGTCCGCCGGTTGCGGGGGTCCTCGCCGAGCCGGTCGGCGCCGAACGCCTGGAGGTAGGTCACGTTGGCGAGCAGCGCGAACAGCATGGCCCCGCATGTCAGGGCGACGTGGCGAAGCGGAATGTTGATCCGGCGTGCGCGCGGTGCGGCCATTGGCCCCTCCCCCGATCCCGCTACCGGTTTAACAGCCGGAACGAAAAGAGGGCGCCCCCCTGGGGCAAAGCGGTCGTACGGCTTCTAATCCACCACTTCTAATCCACCACGGATTATCGGCCGGGACGCTCAGGGCATGTGGTCGGACAGGTAGCGGCGGACCAGGCGTTTGCACTCGTCGATCAGCTCGGGGTCGCCTTCCCGCCGGGAGCGGAAGGCGAGCTTGAGCACGGCGTCCGCCGCCTCGACCGCGACGACCAGGGCACGGTCCAGCCCGGGCCCGATCGGGACGCCGAGCAGCTCGATGGTGACGAGACGGAGCCGGTCGGCCACGATGACGTTGTTCTCCAGCGCGGCGTCGAGCATCCGCTCGGTCCCCTTGAGTGCCGGGCCGCCCGGGGTGACCAGCACCTCGCCGAAGTCGACGACCGCGAAGCCGGGTGTGGACCGTTTCATCATGACGAACTCGTCGATCGCCAGGTCCACCATCTCCGTCCAGTCCGACAGCCGCACCACCACGAGCCTGGCGGTGACCCTGTCGAGGAAGGCCTCCAGGTTGCGCAGCGCGAGCGCGCGCACCAGCCCCTGCTTGTCGGGAAAGAACTGGTAGAAGGTGCCGATCGGCACCTCCGCCCGGCGTGCGACCTCCTTGGTGGTCAGTGCCTCGTAGCCCGCCTCGTCCAGCAGCCGCGCGCACTCGTCCAACATGCGCTCGACCCGTTCGAGGCTACGTCGCTGAGCCGGGCGACGGCGCAGTGTCCCCCCGGAAACGTTCGTCATCGTTCCATCATCTCCTACTTGGGCCCGACGAGGGCTAACATGAGCCCAACTCATACAATTGGGAGGTCAGGATGTTCCTCTGGGGTACGGCGACCGCGTCCTACCAGATCGAGGGCGCCGTCGCCGAGGACGGCCGGGGCGTCTCGATCTGGGACACCTTCGCCCACCGGCCCGGCCGTGTCCGCGACGGCCACACCGGCGACGTGACCTGCGACCACTACCACCGCTGGACTGAAGACGTCGCGCTGATGGCCGGCCTCGGCGTGAACTCCTACCGCTTCTCCATCGCCTGGCCCCGCGTCCAGCCCGACGGCAGGGGCCCGGCCAACCGGGCGGGGCTGGACTTCTACGACCGGCTGACCGACGCGCTCCATGACCGGGGCGTCGTCCCGGCGGCCACGCTGTTCCACTGGGACCTGCCGCAGGCCCTGGAGGACGCGGGGGGCTGGCTGAACCGCGACACCGCCCACCGCTTCGCCGACTACGCCGCCCTGGTGGCCGACCGGCTCGCCGACCGGATCCCCATGTGGATCACCCTGAACGAGCCCTTCGTGCACATGGTCTTCGGCTACGGCCTGGGCACCCACGCCCCCGGCAGGACCCTGCTGCTGGACGCCCTGCCGGTGGCCCACCACCAGCTGCTCGGGCACGGCCTGGCCGTACGGGCCCTGCGCGAGCGAGGCGCGCAGCGGGTGCTGATCACCAACAACTGCACCCCCGTCTGGCCCGCCTCCTCGGACCCCGCCGACCTGGCCGCCGCCGACGCCTACGACACCCTGCACAACCGCCTGTTCAACGACCCCGTACTTCTCGGCAAATATCCCGACATGTCGGCGTACGGCGTGAGCCTCGACTGCGTCCAGGACGGCGACCTGGACCTGATCGGCACCCCCCTCGACGGCATCGGCATCAACTACTACAACCCCACCCGGATCGCCGCCCCCACCGACGAGGGCCTGCCCTTCGCCGACGCCGGCGTCACCGGCTACCCCACCACCGCCTTCGGCTGGCCCGTCGTCCCCGACGGCCTGCGCCGCCTCCTGGTCGATCTGAAGGCCCGCTACGGCGACGCCCTGCCCCCCGTCTACATCACCGAGAACGGCTGCTCCCAGCCCGACGTGCCCGGCCCGGACGGAACCGTGGACGATCAGGCCAGGATCGCCTACCTCGACGGCCACATCGGCGCCGTCGAGCAGGCACGCGCCGAGGGCGTGGACGTGCGCGGCTACTACGTCTGGTCCCTGCTGGACAACTTCGAGTGGGCAGAGGGCTTCAACCAGCGCTTCGGCCTCGTGCACGTCGACTTCGCCACCGGAGAACGCACCCCGAAGGCGTCCTACCACTGGTTCAAAAACCGAATCGCGCCATAGAACACGGCGAGTGCCGTGGAGAATGACGGAGAGGGCGTCCGGCCTCTTTCCGGGGCAGGCTCGGCAACCGGGCCGATACCGGCCGGACCGGGAGGGCATCCCCCCGAATCCGCCGGCGGCCCGCGCGAAGGTCACCAAAGGTCACCAAAGGTCGCCGCGGGGAAAGGCGCCGAAGCCCTCGGACATTCATGATCTCCGCAGGGCCGCGCCCACCCGGAACTCCATCCGTTCGCGACCGTGTCGGCGCGGCCGGAGCACACCCCGACCTGCGATGCGACCCCGAGACAACGGCGCCGGATCATCAATGAACATCATTTATTATGCCAATAAAATTGGAAATATATAGCCACTCCCGAAGTCGGCAACGCCCTTCCGGATGCGCCGCCGAATAAACCATTGGCAAGGCGATTATCGAGACTGCTAACCTCATTTCATCGGATGCCAAGAATGGCACCCAAGGTGTCCAGAATGGACACCTTCAAGGGAAGGGGAAGCATATGTCCGCCAATCCCAGCGATGTCGTCACCGCAACCACCGCCAGCGTCGCCCGGCAGATCGAGGCCGAGGACTTCCGTGAGCTCTTCGAGGGGATCTCCCCCGCGATGATGTGCCACGACGCGGCCACGCAGGACTGACGCGCCGAACCATTCGCAGATGAGAGCCGGCCGGGTCCACGGGGTGACCTCCCGTCATCTCCGTGGCTCGGCCCCCGGCGACCCCCGGCCCCGGACGGCGATCAAGCCGTGAGGAGCAACCGCATGAAATGGGAAGACACCCCTCGGTGTCCGGCAAAAGTGCACGTTTTCAGCGGCCCCACCCTGAGCCCGGCCGAGGCGCGGCTGCTGCGGCCGGACGTCGTCGCCCACGGCCCCGTCAAGCACGGCGACCTCTTCGACCCCGCCATCGGGCCGGGCGACGCCGTCCTGATCATCGACGGGTTGTTCCACCAGTCACGGGCCCTGCGCCACAAGGAGATCCTGCACGTGCTGCACCGGGGAGTCCGGACCTACGGGGCTTCGAGCATCGGCGCGCTGCGCGCGGCCGAGCTCCGCGAGCACGGCATGGTGGGGCTCGGCGAGGTGTACGGGCAGTACGTCCGCGGCGAGATCGAGGGAGACGACGAGGTCGCCGTGGCGCAGTCCCCCTCGGGAAACTGGCACGCGTGCAGCATTCCGATGGTCAACGTCCGGGCGATGCTCCGGCGGGCGGTCGACGAGGGGGTCCTGACCGATCCCGCGGCCCGGCGTCACGCGGACCTGTTCCGGGCGATCTACTATCCGCAGCGGACCCTGGTCTCGATGCGGGAGGCGAGCGAGCCGGGCGCCGGGTTCGTCGGCTGGCTGACGGACCGCCTCAGGGCGGATCGGCACTTCTGCAATCTCAAGAGGGCCGACGCCGTCCACGCGATCGCCCAGGTGGGCGAGGAGCTACCGGCCGGCGGGCGCCCCTCCCCGAGCCCTCCGGGGTCGGACCGGGAGTGGCGGACGGGCTTCTACCGCGACTGGGTCGACCACTTCGTCCGTGACGCGACGGAGCCCGGCGTTCCGGCCCGGTTCAGGGTGCACTACCAGCAGATCTTCGACCCCGGATTCCCCGCGGTCTGGGCCGACTATCTCCACCGGCTCTCCGAGGCCCCCGTGGACGGCTCGGCCCCCATGCCCCTCGTGGAGCGGGCGCGGCTCGTGGCGGCGACACCGCCGGGCGGAACACGACGGCCTCAACCGGACGGAGACGGACCCCGGCCGACCGACCTCTTCCGCCCCCGCCTCAACCTCGGGCATCCGGAACTGCTCCGCCTGCTGCTCAGGAACGAGACCGATGACGACAGGGCGCACATCCGGTCGTGCCTGGCGGAGAACACGTCGTTCGCCATGAGACATCCGGGGTTGAGCCACCACCTCATGCGCGGCTCCGTGACGGCCGGGCTCCTGCGCGACCTGTGGCGGATCCGGGACGACGCCCTCTGCCGCGAGGCGGCGAACCGCGGGTTCCGGACCACGGAGGACGCCATGGCGGCGTTCCGGACATTCGTCCTGGGCTACTGCTTCAGGGTCCGCACCGCGCTCTCGCGCCAACCGGACCTCGGAGCGACCCGATGAGCCCGGTGGCGGACAGGATCCGGCTCCCCGGAACACACCGGACACGCACTCCGGAGGAGACCTGGGCCGTGGTGAACCGGCATCTCGGCAGGGCCGGCATCAGCCGGGTCGCGGACGTCACCCACCTGGACTGCATCGGGGTGCCCGTCTGCATGGCCATCCGCCCGAGGTCGGAGACGCTCGCGGTCTCCCAGGGCAAGGGCGCGACCCTGCTGCTGGCGAAGATATCCGCCGTCATGGAGTCGATCGAGCTCTGGCACGCGGAGAGACCCGCCGTTGAAACGTTCACCGCTCCGGCGGAGGACCTGGATCTGCCGTACGGCCTGACCGATCTGCCCATCAGACCAGAACTCACGCCATACCGGAACGGACTCCGTCTGCGCTGGGCCGAGGGCGTCGGCGCGGTCAGCGGGCGGGCCGTCCCCGTGCCCGCCGATCTCATCGGGCTCTCCCTCGCCTCAGGTCTCGACTGGCGGGCCAACGTCCTCCATCCGTCCAGCAACGGCCTGGCGTCGGGCAACAGCCTGGAGGAGGCGGCCCTGCACGCGCTGTACGAGGTCATCGAGCGCCACGCGACCAGTTCGCTCCGCCACGGAGCGCGTGACCACCGGCGGACCCTCCGGATCGAGACGATAGCCGACGACCACTGCTCGGCGCTGCTGGACTCCCTCCGCGAGGCGGACGTCAGCACGGAGATCTCCTCGGTGCCGAACGCCTTCGGCCTGCCGTGCTTCGTCTGCTTCATCTGGTCGCCGGAATACCCGGTTGTCTGCGCCGGATCGGGGTGCCACTCCAGCACCGAGGTGGCGCTCTCCCGCGCCCTCACCGAGGCCGTCCAGACGAGGCTCACCGGGATCTCGGGAACGCGCGACGACATCCCGTCCGGCAACGCCGCCCTGGAGACGGGCATGACCGCCCCCGAGTTCGACGCCGGCGACCTCACCTGGGCCCAGGCCGCCCAGGAGACGGGTTTCGACTCCGGCAGCATCTCCGGCGAGTTCCGATCGGTCGCGGAGCACGTGGAGCGGATCACCGGAGTGGAGCCCGTCGTCGTCGATCTCTCGTCGGCGCCGGAGGACTTCTCGGTCGTCCGGGTGATCGCCCCCGGGCTGGCCTACCACAACCGCGGCGTCATACCGCGATGACGGCGACACGTCGATCGACGCCGGCCGGGCTCGCCCACCCCGGGCCGCCGCGGACGGCCCGTCCACCCGGAGGTGGGCGATGAACCACTGCGCGCTGCTGACCGTGGCGCTCATGGGGCATCAGGTGAACAACGTGCTCCGCGAGGGGACGGGCCACCTCTCCCACACCTTCGCGCCGGTGACGGGCCTCTCCCTGCCCCGCCCCCTGGTCGCCCCGCTGCGGACCGCGCTGCTCCCCGTCTGCGCGACACTGTTCCTGCTCGGCGGACGGACCGCCGGACTCACCGCCGTTCCGCTCCTGGTGATCTGGGTGGCGATCCAGAACTGGCGGCTGTCGAACCACGTCTGGCTGGCGCTCCTGGCCGTGGCCCTGTTCCAGACGGTTCCGGCCGCCCACATCGGGGAGGTCGCGAGGTTCCTGCTCGGCGGCGTCTATCTGACCTCCGGGCTTTTCAAGGTCAACCGCCAGTTCCTGGCGACGGCCCAGAGCTGTGGGCGGCTGATCCCGCGCCTGTACTCGAAACGGCTGGGGCTTCCGCTCGGTGACGGCGTCCTTTTCGGCGCCCCTCTTCTGGTGGTGACGGTGGAGCTGTACCTGGGGAGCGCGCTGCTCCTCAACGCCCCGCTGTATCCGCTTTTCACGGTGGCGGCGGGAATGCACTTCATATTCGGCATGACGGGCAACTTTCCGTTCTCCCTGGTCGCGCTCTGCCTCTGGGCGGCGAGCGCCGAGCCGGCGACCGGGTTCGGCTGGCCGCCCGTCGCCCGGCTCGCCCTGGTGTCCGCCATCCTGTTCGGCGTCGGCAGCCGGTTCGGTACGGCGTGGATCTACCGGCACGCCAAGGCCGGCGCCGTACTGTGCGGTGTCCTCGCCGTGCTCTTCGGATCGTCCGTGTACACGATGGCCGCCTCGGGCCCGTTCGCGGACAGCTTCATCAGCCCGCGTTCGTGGTGGACCGCGCTGGGTGTCCTGCTGCTGGCGGGGAACCTGTTCTCCGTGGTCATGGGCCTCCGCACCGAGTGGGCGTTCACCATGTTCTCCAACGTCCGCCCGCACGGCCGGGTAAGGGTCCTGGGCCGCGTTCCACGGTGGCGAGCCGCGTACTTCGAGCTGTCCCTGCCCCGGAGCTTTCCCGAGGGTCTGCTGTCGGAGATCCCACCGGCCATCCTGTATCAGGCGACCTCGGGGGTGAACGTCGTCTACGGTCCTGTGGCGTTCCGGCTGGAGAGGCTCGCCCGCCGGTTCGGGGTGAGCTTCAGACCGGCCCCCGTCACGTACTCCCCCTCGTCGAACACGTTTCAGCGGGGCACCGCCCGGCAGACCGGCCCGCGGCCGGGTCCGCTGCTGTTCCCGCCCCTGCTCCCGCGAGACTGCTCGATGCCCGTACTGCGCTAGATCGAACATCGCCGGATCACGGGGCGCACGGAACGGCGCCCGCCGGCACGGATCCCACCGAAACCAGAGAGGCGGAGAATGCAGCGGGAAGAGGTAATCGTCTACTCGCACTCCAGGGGATATGAACTACACCTGCTGCTGCGCACGCCGGAGGTCGTCGCCGACCCCCTGCTGCACGTCTTCCTCCACGGCCAGGTCGATCGGGCGAGTTTCATCCCGCCCGTGTACCACCGCAGGACAAGCTCCCTGCGGCTGAACGCGATATGCCTTTTCGCCTCCGACCCGATGCTGCTTTTCAGCCCGGATCCGTCAATCGGCTGGTTCCTGCTGGGGGACGACGAGTTCTGGCCACGGCTGGACGACCTGACAGCCCGGATCCGCGCGGAGAACGGACTGAGCGGGATCGCCTGGCACGGCCCTTCCGGCGGGGGGTACGTCGCGGTGCGCAACGCGCTGCGCTCCAGGACGCCCGGCCTCGCGTTCGCGGTCGGCCCGCAGAACGACCCCAGAGAGTTTCACTACTGGCAGGAGTTCGCCCCGATCGCCGACGGGGAGCTGGCCGGGCAGAGCGTGCCCCCGCTCGCGGAACTGCTCCGCGATACCCCGCCCGCGGACGACAGGATCGTCTACATCACGGTCAGCGATCACGACTACCACCATCTGAGATTCCACATCCAGCCGATCTTCACCGAGTCGGTGGCCCTCGGGAACGTCTACCTGTCGCTCCTGCGGAACGGGCGCGGACACGGACGTGTCGACGAGATCGACTACTGGGCCGAATTCACGAACGCGGTGGCCATGTTCCACCGGGTCACCCACTCCCCCCACCTCACCTAACCGGCTCGCACGGCGTCGCCGCACCGTCGCCCGGCCCTTCACCGCGTCCCGCCCTCACCCGAGGGGGCCCGGCTTCTCCCATGGAAAGCGATCATGACTCCAGACCTCGACAAGACCACCGCCCGCGAAGGGGCACGTGATTCCGGAGTCCTGCGGGTCGCCTCGTTCAGAAGACTCTGGGCGGCCAATCTCGCGGGAAGCGTCGGTCAGCAGTTCGGCACGCTGGCGCTCAGCGTCACCGCGGTGACCACCCTGCACGCCTCGACCTTCGAGATGAGCGTCATCGCCGCCCTCGGGTCCATGGCCTACCTGGTGCTCGGCATCCCCTCCGGCGTCTGGGTCGACAGGTGGTCCAAGAGGCGGGTGCTCCTGACCGCCGAGGTCGTCCGCGCGGTCGCGATAGCCGGCGTGCCGATCGCCTTCGTCCTCGGCGTCCTGTCCGTCGCACAGCTGATGGTCGTCGCCGCCGTCACCGGGGTGGCCGACCTGTTCTTCGGGGTGGCCCACACCAGCATCCTCCCGGCCATCGTGAGCCGCGCGAGGGTCTCCGAGGCATCGGCCAGGCTCCAGACCAGCGACACCACCATCCGGGTGGTCGGCCCCGGCCTGGCCGGGCAGATCCTGCAGTTCACCGGCGGCCCGCTGGTCTACGGCGTGACCGCGATCACGCACGCCCTCTCCTGGCTGTTCATCTTGGGCATCGACGTCGCCGAACCCACCAGCGGGAACACCAGCGGGAACGCCGCCCAGGACACCACGCGGAACGCGGCCCACAACGGCGCCCGCAACAGGGAGCGCGAACCTTTCTGGAGCTCGCTCAGGACGGGGCTCGGCTTCGTCGCCGGGCACCCCGTGCTCCGTACGTTCCTGATGTCCGGCGCACTGATCAACCTCGGGGCCGGCGCCTACAGCGCGGTACTGGCCCTGTTCGTCCTGCGCGACCTGGGGTTGAGCCCCGCGCTGTTCGGCCTCGCCACCTCCATCGGCGCGCTGGGCGGGATCATCGGATCGCTCGCCGGACTGAGGGTGAAGAAGGCGCTGGGGTCCATCCGGGCCGTCGTCGTCTGCTACTGCTCGCTGTCGGCGGCCTTCGCCATGGTGCCGCTCGCCGCCGT
Organism: Streptosporangium sp. NPDC004631; assembly: GCF_053601935.1. Classification (NCBI taxonomy): domain Bacteria; kingdom Bacillati; phylum Actinomycetota; class Actinomycetes; order Streptosporangiales; family Streptosporangiaceae; genus Streptosporangium; species Streptosporangium sp. NPDC004631. The sequence goes on from NZ_JBSGCR010000006.1 coordinate 29,582, forward strand.
CCTGCCGGTGCCGCACGTGGTCTCGATCACCGTCAGCAGCCTGCTCTTCAGCGCGCTGCTGGTCATGGCCAGCATCAGCTCGACCGGGATCAACGCCCGGGTGACCCCGTACTCCCTGATGGGCCGGGTCACCTCGGCGAGGAGATTCGTCACCATGGGCGCGGTCCCGGTCGGCGCGATGGTGGGGGGCCTGGTCGCCACCCTGACCGGAAACACCTGGACCCTCTGGCTGGCCGCGCTGCTCGCCGCCCTCACCATCGTTCCGTTCGCGTGCTCCCCCCTCCTGACCGTGCGGGAACTCCCCGGCACGTGGGAGGCGGAAACCTGATGCCCGTCCACCGGCCGGCCCTCCAGGCGCCCCGGCATCCTCGGCGGCTTTTCCGGCCCCCGGTTCTCCGGAACACCCCGGGAGAAAACCATGAGTCCCCTGCTGCTCCTGATAGCGGGAAGCATCCGTCACGGGTCGGTAAGCGACGCGGTGGTCCGCACCGCCGCCACCCTCACCTCCGAGAACCATGTGGCGAGAGCCTATGGCGAGACACACCTGCTGCCGCATTTCAACCCGGCCCTGGAGGGCCCCCACCTGCCCGGCGCCGTCGCCCGGCTACGCTCGGCCTTCGCCGGGGCGGACGCGTTCATGTTCTGCACCCCGGAGTACGCCGGAGCCCTCCCCGGCGCGCTGAAGAACCTCCTGGAGTGGGCGATCGGAGGCTGCATGTACCAGAAACCCGCCGGCTGGATCAACACCTCGACGGCCCCCACCGGAGCGGCCCGCGCCCACGACTCACTGCGCACCGTGCTGAACTACACCGGAGCCCTCACCGTCCCCGACGCCTGCGTGCGCATCCCCGTCAACCGCGCCTCCGTGACCCCCGTCGGCCTCATCTCCGACGGAACCACCAGAGCGGACATCGCAGCGGCCCTCGAAACCCTCTCCGCCGCCGTCACCAAGAGATGAGCGGCCGACGCCCGTCAAGCCGGCGACCGAGGGCATGTCCGGGCCGGGTCCGGCTTCCCACCTGAGGCGACATGTCCCGAGACGTGCCTGTGATCAAGGTCCGGCAGGATTGCTCCTTCCCGCACCAGGCTACGAAGGACCCCATATGAAGCGCGTAATCGCCGGCATCGCGGCGGCCTCGGCTGTCACGCTCGTGACCGCGGTCCCCGCCCAGGCCGCTCCCGCCGACCCGATCAAGGCGTTGAAGAGCCGGTTCGTCGCGGGCAAGGGGGTGAAGTTCACCGAAAGCAGCGCCGTGACCTGGGAGGGCAACAGCAGGCCCTACATTCGGCGGACCGGCTCCTTCCAGTTCGGCAAGGCCGGGATCGTAGCCTCGGACATCAGCTCGGAGAGCGCCGAGAAGTCGAGTGACCCGAGCGCCCCGGACCCGACCGGCATGTTCGCCCCCTCGCGGACGATCCGGATCGGCACCATGAGCTACTCCTCGGGAGGGTCCTACCGCGAGGACATGCCGAAGGGCAAGAGCTGGTACAAGGATCCGAAGGGCATGACCGGCGGCTCCAGCGGCTGGTTCGGCCAGCTCGTGAACGTCGCCGAGCCGGCGACCCTCGCGTCCCTGCTCAGGGGCGCCAAGCGGGCGGGCGGCAACTATTCCGGCACCACCACCTTCGGCAGACTCGCCAAGGTCTCCCCCTGGTTCCGGGCCACCCTGCCACTCCGGTCGAGCGACAAGACCGTGGTGACCTTCAAACTCACCGTGAACCGCAGCGGGCTCCCGCAACGCCTGACCACTTCCCACCTGGTCACGGGCATATTCGACAGTTACAGCTGGGAGGGCAAGACACTCACCGTCGACACCCGCTTCACCGGCTGGGGCACCAGGGTCTCCATCAAGGCTCCCCCCGCGAACAAGGTGACCACCAAGCTCGAAGACTAGGAAGCCCAGACGTGATGGACACGCCCTACCTCTGAGTTCCAGGCCGCCTCGACGTGAGATCCGGCCGGGCGAACCATCCGGGCGAGGCCCTCGAACGCCCCTTCTGCGATCACGTCGGCGTTCGCTGACGGTCAACATCGGAGCAGGCGGCAGGGAACTCCGCAGAGAAAACTCCGTAACTCCAGACTGAATACGAGTCAGGAGTTATATTTCAGGGATGGCATGGGAGATTGTTCTCCTGGAATATGGCGAGGCGATCTCACTGGCCAAGTCCCGCTACGCCGAGTACCGCGCGGAGAAGAAGGCCGAGAGGATCAAGGAGGACAGGCGATGAGCCCTGCGCGCCGCTGGCAGGAGGTCAAGGCCGAGGCCCACCGGCTGCACCCGGAGATGGCCACCCCGGAGCGACAGGCCGCCGCTGAAGCCGATCTGGACGCGTATGTGGCCGGTTACCACCTGAGGGAGTTGCGTAAGTCGCTGGGCAAGACTCAGGCCGAGGTCGCCGCCACGCTGAGCGTCTCACAGTCGCGGGTCTCCCAGATCGAGAACGGCGACCTCGACACCATGGAATTGGAGACTCTTCGCGCCTACGCGGCCGCACTGGGCGGACACGTCGATGTGACCATCAGTGTCGGCCCGCACTCCGTCAAGGTCGCCTGAAGCGAACGAACTGCCTCACAGACGCGAAAAAGCCTCTCCGGGATCACGACCTTGCCGCCACGCACCTCGTGCCCTCCGGCGAGGAGCGCATGAGGAAGGTCGTTGAAGAGGTGTGGACGACGGGGCAAGTGCCCCGGTATGCCCTGAAGGGCTCTCAGAACACGATCACCGCAGGTCGGAAGCCTGGTGGGTCAGAACATCGAGATGTGGACGTGGTCGTAGTGGTTGGCGGTGATGCCGCCCCGGTCGGACATCATCCTCCAGCCCGCGCCGGTCCGGACGTCGTAGTATCTCTGCTGCCAGATGATGTACATGATGCCGAGGCGCGGTCCGTTGTCGATGGCCCACTGGGCCAGGCGGTCGCCGCGTTCCTTGGCGTCGGGGGCCGGCACGCGGCCTCCGCTGCTCATCATGAAGTCGCAGGCCCGGCCGCTGCCGTGGTCGCCCGGGTCGCCGGGGCGCAGGCAGCCGACGCCGTAGGGCATCGGAAAGGTCTGCATCACCAGGTTGCGCATGGCGACCGTGCGGGGGGTCAGGCCGTCGCTGCCGCCGGGCTGCTGGAAGCCGTACTTGGCGAGCAGGCCCTCGATCCGGATCCGGTCCTTCTTGAGCTTGGCGATGTCGTCCTTGAGCTTGACGACCTTCACACCGGCCGCCTTCTCCGCGGCCCGGGAATCCTTGATCAGCTGTTTGACCTGGGTGAGCCGGGTGGCGCGCTGGCCTGCCAGGTAGAACATGGTGGCGGCCTGGTCCAGGACGAGACCGGCGTCCCCCTCGAAGCTCACCAGGCTGCCGCCGTCCAGCGAGGCGCCCATGTAGGCGCTCTGGGCGAAGCGCACGACGTCGGTCTCGGCGGTCGTCAGCGCCCTCTTGAGGCTCTTGGCGGTGCCGGTGGCCTTACTGGCCTGCACCCGAGCCTCCTCCAGGCTCTGCACCTGACCTCGGTATCTCTTGTTGAGCTGGCTCGCCTCGCGGGTGAGTTTGCGGAGCTCGGCCTCGGGGTCGGGCTTGACGGCCTGCCAGGCGGCGGCCCCGGCCGTCACCGGGGTCAGGAGCAGGGCGGAGAGCACGGCGCCGAGTGCGATCGAGCGACTCGGTCTCACGCTTCGCTCACCTCCAGAGCCCCTCACGGACGGAGCGAAACTATAGAAGACGATCTTGATGCCCGCCACCGAAACGAGGGAACTCCCGCACCATTGACGAACTATCTACCAGTGTGTGGCGCTTTAAACAAATGCCCCAGGGGTCACGGGACGGGAGATCGTCCGACGATACACACCTCCGGCGGGCATTGACAGAACATGATTCGGTTTCAGCGGCGGCGAGCCTTGTGAAGATCTCCTCCGCCGGGGAGACTGTCCAAGCAAACACTCGTTTGGAATCGGCTCCGCCCGCCGACCAGGAGGCAAAGCGCCATGCGCCAGCACGACACGCTGTTCATCGGGGGCGACTGGGTGGCCCCCTCCGGCACCGGGACCATCGACGTCGTCTCCCCGCACACCGAGGAGCCGGTCGGCCGCGTTCCCGACGGGACCCCGGCCGACATGGACCGCGCGGTCGCCGCCGCCCGCCAGGCGTTCGACCACGGCCCCTGGCCCCGGATGACCATGGCCGAACGCGCCGCGGTCGTGGGCCGGCTCGCCGAGATCTACGAGGCCCGCCAACAGGAGATGGCCGAGCTCATCACGGAGGAGATGGGCTCCCCGATCACCTTCTCCCAGATGGCGCAGGCCCCCCAGCCGCTCGGCATGCTGCGGTACTACGCCGAGCTCGGCCGGACGTTCGCCGTCGAGGAGGAACGGCCCGGCACCTTCGGACCGGTGACCGTCCGCCGCGAGCCGGTCGGCGTGGTCGCCGCCGTGGTCCCCTGGAACGTCCCGCAGTTCGTCATCATGATCAAGCTGGCCCCCGCCCTGGTCGCCGGCTGCACGGTCGTGGTGAAGCCCGCTCCGGAGACCCCGCTCGACGCCTACCTGCTGGCCGAGATGGTCAAGGAGGCGGGCATCCCGGACGGCGTCGTCAACATCGTCGCGGCGGGACGTGAGACGGGCGAGCACCTGGTCTCGCACCCCGGCGTGGACAAGGTCGCCTTCACCGGCTCCACCGCGGCCGGCCGCCGCATCGCCGCGATCTGCGGCGAGCGGCTCAAGCGGTGCACCCTGGAGCTCGGCGGCAAGTCGGCGGCGATCATCCTGGACGACTGCGACCTGCCCTCCGCGATGGGCTTCCTGTCGATCGCCGCGCTGATGAACAACGGCCAGGCGTGTGTCGCCCAGAGCCGCGTCCTGGCCCCGAGGGCCCGCTACGACGAGGTGGTGGACGCGGTCGCCTCGATGGTCGGGGGCATGACGGTCGGCGACCCCGCCGACCCCGCGACCGGCATCGGCCCGCTGGTCGCCAGGCGGCAGCAGGAGCGGGTGGAGGACTACATCAGGATCGGGATCGCCGAGGGGGCCAAGCCCGTCGTCGGCGGCCTGGAGCGCCCCCACGACCGGGGCTGGTACGTCGCGCCGACCGTCTTCGCCGGAGCGACCAACGAGATGCGCATCGCCCGCGAGGAGATCTTCGGGCCGGTGCTGACCGTGATCCCCTATGAGGACGAGGCCGACGCGGTCCGCATCGCCAACGACAACGACTACGGGCTGGCCGGGACGGTGTGGACCTCCGACACCGAGCACGGCATGGACATCGCCCGCCGGGTCCACGCCGGCACCTACGGCGTCAACCTCTTCATGATCGAGCCCAGCTCGCCGTTCGGCGGCTTCAAGGACAGCGGCATCGGCCGTGAGCTCGGCCCGGAGGGGCTGTCGGCCTACCTGGAGTACAAGTCCATAGCCCGCCTGGGCTGAGAGTCTCCTCCCTGGCCCCCGAGGGGGCTTCGCAGCGGGAGGTCCTGGAGTCCGTCCGGGACTCTCCTCCCACAGCCCCCGAGGGGCTCCCCTCGCTCTCCGGCCTCCGGGTTTTCACCCCGGGGAGTCGCGGGATGTGCCCGTACGGCCCCGCGGGGCCGTACGGGCACATCCGTGGGCGGAGGAAGGGCCCAGCACGCCCCCGCGACGCTGGGCCACCGCCCTGACATGTCCGTACGGCCTCGCCGAGCCGAGAGCCGTGTCCCGTGGACTTGTCCGGCGGATTTCATCCGTCCGCTTTAGGTAGACGTCGCTTATTGGCGATTGGTTCGCGAAATAACCGCCAGAGTCTGCTGGGCGATCTCCAGTTCCTCGTCCGTGGGGATCACGGCGACCTTCACCGCCGAGCCGTCGGACGAGATCAGCCGTTCTCCGCGCTCGTTGCGCGCGGGGTCGACGGCGATGCCGAGCGCCTCCAGACCGGCCAGCGCGGTCTGCCTGACCAGCAGGGAGTTCTCCCCCACACCCCCGGTGAACGCGATCACGTCCACCGTGCCGAGCACGGCGTAGTAGGCGCCGACGTACTTGCGCAGCCGGTGGCAGTAGACCGAGAAGGCCAGTTCGGCGTCGGCGTCCCCGGCGGCGAGCCGCTCCTGCACCGCGCGCATGTCGTTGTCGCCGCAGAGGCCGAACATGCCGCTGCGGCGGTTGAGCAGCGTGTCGATCTCGTCGAGGGACATGCCCCCGGTCCGGCCGAGGTAGAGGACCACCGCCGGGTCGAGGTCACCGCTGCGGGTGCCCATGACGAGGCCCTCCAGCGGGGTCATGCCCATCGAGGTCTCCACGCAGCGCCCGGCCGACACCGCCGAGGCGCTGGCGCCGTTGCCGAGGTGCAGCACGATCACGTTGCCCAGCGGCCTGCCCACGGCGAGGGCGGCCTCACGGGAGACGTAGGCGTGCGAGGTGCCGTGGAAGCCGTAGCGGCGGATTCTCAGCCGCTCGGCCGTCTCGCGGTCGATCGCGTAGGTCGCGGCGGCAGGGGAGATCGTGGCGTGGAAGGCGGTGTCGAAGACCGCGACCTGCGGCAGGTCGGGGCGGAGCCGCCGGGTGACCTCGATGCCCGCCAGGTTGGCCGGGTTGTGCAGCGGGGCGAGCGGGATCAGTTCCTCGATCTTCCTGACCACCTCCTCGGTGATCAGCGTGGGCTCGGTGAAGGTGGTGCCGCCGTGCACCACCCGGTGCCCGATGGCGGTCAGTTCCGGGGAGTCCAGCCCGAACCCGCCGGCCGCCAGCTCGGCCGCGACGACCTTCAGCGCCTCCTCGTGGCCGGCCACCGCGGACCCGGGCTCGCCGATCCGCTCCACCATCCCGGACGCCCGCCGCCGGTCACCGTCCACAAGCCGGTACTTCACCGAGGACGACCCGGTGTTGAGCACCAGTACCCGACCCATCACGCCTCCCTCACCGTACGGCCGATCGCCGTACCGCTCGCCGGGTGCCCTCCCGTGGCGCGGCGCCCGCTCACCCGGCGGCCTCCTGCGCCTGGATGGCGGTGATGGCCACGGTGCTCACGATGTCGGTGACCAGCGCGCCCCGCGACAGGTCGTTGACCGGCCTGCGGAGCCCCTGCAGGACGGGTCCGATCGCGACGGCCCCCGCGGAGCGCTGCACGGCCTTGTAGGTGTTGTTGCCGGTGTTGAGGTCCGGGAAGATCAGTACGGTGGCCCGGCCGGCGACCTGGGAACCGGGCAGCTTGGCCGCGGCGACCCTGGCGTCCACCGCGGCGTCGTACTGGATCGGCCCCTCGACCAGCAGGTCCGGCGCCCGCTCCGCGACCAGGGCGGTGGCCGCGCGCACCTTGTCCACGTCGGCGCCGGTGCCGGAGCGGCCGGTGGAGTACGACAGCATCGCGACCCGGGGCTCGATGCCGAACCGCCGCGCCGTACGCGCCGAGGAGACGGCGATGTCGGCGAGCTGCCCGGCGTCCGGGTCGGGGTTGATCGCGCAGTCGCCGTAGACGAGCACCCGGTCGGCCAGGCACATGAAGAACACCGAGGAGACGATCGAGGTGCCCGGGACCGTCTTGATGATCTGGAACGCGGGCAGGATCGTGGCGGCCGTGGTGTGCGCGGCGCCGGAGACCACGCCGTCCACGTCGCCCCGGTGCAGCATCATGGTGCCGAAGAAGTTGACGTCGGTCACCACGTCCCTGGCCCGTTCGAGCGTCATGCCCTTGTCCGCCCGGAGCTCGGCGTACTCCCGGGCGAAGGGGTCGCGCAGCGGTGAGGTCAGCGGGTCGATCACGGTCACGCCGGACAGGTCGAGGCCGAGGTCGGCGATGCGCCGCCGGACCACCTCGGGGCGGCCCAGCAGGGTGAGGTCCACGATGCCGCGCCGCAGGAGCAGGTCGGCGGCGCGCAGGATCCGGTCCTCCTCGCCCTCCGGCAGCACGATGTGCCGCCGGTCGGCGCGCGCCCGCTCCAGCAGGGTGTGCTCGAACATCATCGGGGTGAGCCGCCCCGAGCGGGCCAGCTCGATCCGGTCGGCCAGGTCGGCGGTGTCCACGTGGGTCTCGAAGTGGCCCAGAGCCGTCTCGATCTTGCGCGGGTTGTCGGCGGTGAGCCGCCCCTCCAGCCCGCCCAGGGTGGTGGCGACGGTGAAGCTGTCCGCGGCGGCCGACAGCACCGGCATACCGGGCGCCAGACGGGCCGTGAGCGCCCGTACGGCCTCGGTGGGCACCTCCCCCACGGTCAGCACCACACCGGACGGCCTGACCGTGCTGGCGGCCTCGGCCGCGGCCGAGGCGAGCAGCAGGTCCGACCGGTCACCGGGCATGATCACCAGCGCCCCGTCGACCAGGTACTCCAGGAAGAGCGGGAGTGTGGCGCCGCCGAACACGAACCCGAGCACGTCCCGGCGCAGCCCCTCCTCGTCGCCCTGGACCTGCTTGCCCGCCACGGCCCGCATGACCTGGCCGACGGTCGGCGCCGACAGCGAGGGGTTCTCGGGAATGGCGTAGCAGGGCACCGGCAGCCCGGGCTGGACGGTCACCCCCCTCGGCACCCGGTTGGCGATCACCGCGAGCACGGTGCTGCCCAGGTCGGAGAAGGCCTGGTAGCCGGTGCGCATCTCCGTCACGATCTCGGCGGCCTGCTTGCCGTGCGCGCCCACCACCACGATCACCGGGGCGCCGAACTCGGCGGCGAGGCGGGCGTTGAACGCCAGTTCCCCGGGCAGGTCGTCGGTGGCGAAGGAGCTGCCGAGCACCAGCAGCGCGTCGCACTCCCGCTCCAGGGTGTGGAAGCGGGAGACCAGCCGGGCGACGAGTTCCTCGCTGCCCTGCCCCGCGTAGATCTCGGCCGCGTCCTCGGCCGTGACCCCGACGGCCGAGGCCGTGGGGCGGTATCTGGTGTTGAGCAGCTCCAGGATGCGGTCGCCGCCCCTGGTGATCGGCCGGAACACCCCCGTCCGGTCGACGCGGCGGGTGAGCAGGTCCATCAGGCCGAGCTCGACGATCTGCCTGCCGTCGCCGCGGCCGAGCCCCGCCACGTAGATGCTGCGCATGTGCCCCGCCCTTCCGGCCTCAATGTCTCACCACATCTCACCGCATCCTTCCCAAGAGGAGTAAACACCCTCGAAGGATCAGGAGTTCGCACTGATCCACTCCCCGATCCGGCGGATCAGGCCGGGGGTGGCCGCCGACTCCGCGTGACCGTACCCCGGCTCGACCCAGAGCTCCTTGGGCTCCCGGGCGGCGTCGTAGATCTGGTAGGCGTGGTCGAGGGGGAAGAAGGCGTCGAGGTCGCCGTGGACGACCAGCAGGGGGACGGGGGCGATGTTCGCGGCCGCCTCGTGGGGCGCCGACGGCATCGGGTCCCACACCCCCTTCCCGATCCGCGTCCTCTTGCCCAACCGCGCGGACAGGCGGCCCAGCGGCTGCTCGATCGCCCAGTGAACCTGCCGCATCGGCCGGGTCCCCCGGTAGTACCAGCGGGCGGGGGCGCTGACCGCGACCACCGCGTCCACGACACCGCCGCCCCGGCTCCCCTCGCTCCCCCGGTTTCCCCGCTCCCGGTCCTCCCGGTCCTCCCCGCCGTTCCGGCCGTGGCGCCCCTCCTGGTCACCGGCCCCGCGCCACCCCGCGTGCCGTACGGCCACGGCCCCGCCCATCGAGAACCCGACGACGGCGACCCTGGGGTAGCCGATCGCCCGCGTGTGCCGTACCGCCGCGTCCAGGTCGAGGATCTCCAGGTCGCCCACGGTCGACTCGCCGCCGGAGCGGCCGTGTCCCCGAAAGTCGAACGAGACCACCCCGCCGAACCCGCTGAGCACGTGGGTGATCCGCCGGGTGGGGCGCTCCCTGAGCGATCCGGTGAACCCGTGCGCCAGCACGATCCCCAGGCCGTCCGGTCCGCGTGACGGCGTGTGGGCGGCCTCGATCCGCACGTTGTCCTCGGTCCTGAGCATGACGGCGAACGACGGGGCGAAAGGCATGTCCCGAGCTTAGGGCGCACCGGATCGGCGCCCGGCGGAACGACGCGTCCCCGGCCCTGTCCGGGTGCGCCGGGAGCGGGATTTCGACGGCGCCGGGGTGGGGACCGGGTACGCCGGGGCGGAGATCCGGCGCACCCGGAACGGGGGCCGGGCGGGTCTGGAACCGGATTCGGAGGCGAATTCCGCCCCTTCCCGATGGCGGACATCCGGAAGGAACCCCAGGGTGAAAAGGGGTTGGGAACGCGAACAGACGGGGTTCATACGTCGGAGACGTGAGAGTGATTGTGCGGATCAACTAAAATGGTAAGGCCGCACGGTCCGCGGCCAGCCTCCACGATCACAGAGTGAGACTCCATCATGCCTCTGAACAGCCGCGACGACCTGCGGAACATCGCGATCATCGCGCACGTCGACCACGGCAAGACCACTCTCGTGGATGCCATGCTCTGGCAGTCCGGAGCTTTCCGGGCAAACCAGGATGTGGACGACCGTGTCATGGACTCCAACGACCTCGAACGCGAGAAGGGCATCACCATTCTCGCGAAGAACACCGCCGTCAAGCACGGCGAGATGACCCTCAACATCATCGACACCCCCGGCCACGCCGACTTCGGCGGCGAGGTCGAGCGCGGCCTGTCGATGGTAGACGGCGTGGTGCTGCTGGTGGACGCCTCCGAGGGGCCGCTGCCGCAGACCCGGTTCGTCCTGCGCAAGGCGTTCGCCGCCAAGATGCCGGTGATCCTGTGCATCAACAAGGTCGACCGGCCCGACGCCCGGATCAAGGAGGTCGTGGACGAGGTCTACGAGCTCTTCATGGATCTGGACGCCACCGAGGAGCAGATCGACTTCCCGATCGTCTACGCCTCGGCCAAGGCCGGTCGCGCCTCGCTGAACCGTCCCGCCGACGGCGCGATGCCGGACTCCGAGGACCTGGAGCCGCTGTTCCAGGTCATCAACGAGACGATCCCGGCCCCGACCTACGACCCGACCGCCCCGCTGCAGGCGCACGTCACCAACCTGGACGCCTCGTCCTACCTGGGCCGGATCGCGCTCTGCCGCGTCCACCAGGGCACCATCAAGAAGGGCCAGCAGGTCGCCTGGTGCCGCACCGACGGCAGCATCCAGCGGGTGAAGATCACCGAGCTGCTGATGACCCAGGCGCTGGAGCGCAAGCCCGCCGAGGAGGCCGGCCCCGGCGACATCATCGCGATCTCCGGCATCCCGGACATCATGATCGGTGAGACCCTGGCCGACCCCGAGGACCCGCGCCCGCTGCCGCTGATCACGGTGGACGAGCCCGCGATCTCGATGACCATCGGCACCAACACCTCACCGCTGGTCGGCAGGGTCAAGGGTTCCAAGGTCACCGCCCGCATGGTCAAGGACCGGCTGGAGAAGGAGCTCATCGGCAACGTGTCGCTGCGCGTGCTGCCGACCGAGCGGCCCGACGCCTGGGAGGTGCAGGGCCGCGGCGAGCTGGCGCTGGCCATCCTGGTCGAGCAGATGCGCCGCGAGGGCTACGAGCTGACCGTCGGCAAGCCGCAGGTGGTGACCAAGATCATCGACGGCAAGGTGCACGAGCCGGTCGAGCGCCTGACCGTCGACTGCCCCGAGGAGTACCTCGGGGCGATCACCCAGCTTCTGGCCGTCCGCAAGGGCCGGATGGAGCACATGACCAACCACGGCACCGGCTGGATCCGGATGGAGTTCGTCGTCCCGGCCCGGGGCCTGATCGGCTTCAGGACCGAGTTCCTCACCGAGACCCGCGGCACCGGCATCGTGAACCACGTCTTCGAGGCGTACGAGCCGTGGTTCGGTGAGCTGCGCACCCGCAGCAACGGCTCGCTGGTCGCCGACCGCCCCGGCCCGGTGACCCCGTTCGCGATGCTGAACCTCCAGGAGCGCGGCGTGCTGTTCGTCCAGCCGACCACCGAGGTCTACGAGGGCATGATCGTCGGCGAGAACTCCCGCGCCGACGACATGGATGTGAACATCACCAAGGAGAAGAAGCTCACCAACATGCGCTCCTCCACCAGCGACACGACGGAGACGCTGATCCCGCCGCGCCAGCTCTCCCTGGAGCAGGCGCTGGAGTTCATCCGCGAGGACGAGTGCGTGGAGATCACGCCGGAGACCGTGCGCATCCGCAAGGTCGTCCTGGACGCCGCCACCCGCGGCCGGGCCACCGCCCGCGCCAAGCGCAGCGGCTGAGCGGCGCCGCCAGTCGGCTCCAACTGTGGTCCAAGGGCCTGCGGGCAGGATCCTCCTCGAAAGGGGGGATCCACAATGCAGGTCATGCCCGGCCGCCTACACCTGGCCCTGGCGCTCGCGTGGGCGATCTTCGCCATACTCGTGCCGCTGCTCGTCTGAACCCTCGTCCGGTGCGGCCCCCACGGCCCCCGCCCGCCGAGGGTGCCGCCCGCCGAACCCCGGCCGGTACGGCTCCCGTCCGCTCCGCCCCCGAGCCCCGGCCGGTACGGCTCTCCGCCGGCCGGGAGCGAATTCCACCTCCCCCGCCGGGGTGTGATTATCGGGTGCGCGGATTTGCGACGTGCCGTAATTCGAATGGCCGGTTTCTCGCCACGTCTCCGTCACCGCGCGAGAACACCGGTCATCCCGGAAGTGATCGGTTACCGGCGTCGCGACTTTCCCCGGAAATACGGCCCCTTACGGATCCGCTGACAAGTACGTGCCTGGTGGGGAGCGGCGGCATCACCGCCCCCGGCGGCGAAAACGAGGTAACGTGTTCGGAAACGGCGTTCGCGGCCTCGTCATCGGTGAACCGTCGGAGGTTCCGGAAACCGTGCGGCTATTCGAGGCTGTCCTCGCCGAGACATTACCGCCCGGCATGTCGAGGGCCGCATCAAGGGAATGGCGGAGGAGAGATGGACTTGATCAATCTCCCGTGGCGGAAATCGAGTTTCAGCGGCGCCAACGGAGGCGACTGCGTCGAGGTCGCCGAGCTCGGCATCACCTCCCACCGGCCGGAGCACAAGCCGGACGCCACCCATGCCGTCCGCGACAGCAGGGACCCCTCGGGTCCGGTGCTCTACTTCACCCCCGGCGAGTGGGAGGCCTTCCTGCGCGGGGTGAAGGCGGCCGAGTTCGACATCGGGCACGCCGGATAGCCGGGCGAACCCCGGAGGTGTCGCGTTCCGGGTGAGGGAGCGCCCCCGGCGGGCGACGCCGGGACCCCTCCCTCACGGGCCGTCGCTCCCCACCGCGCTCCTCATCGGTCGAGGACGACGGTCAGGACGTCACGGCGCACTGCCCCCGGCTCTTCTTGACGGGGCCGTCCGCGTTCGGACGCACGTCGAAGTCGAACATCTCCGTGGGCAGGTAGAGCGAGCAGCAGGCGTTGGGGATGTCGACGATGCCGCTGATCCGCCCCTCCACGGGAGCCGAGCCGAGAAGCAGGTAGGCCTGCTCGCCGCTGTAGCCCCACTTCTTGAGATATTCGACGGCGTTGAGGCAGGCTCGGCGGTAGGCCACCGTGGCGTCGAGGTAGTAGTTCGTGTCCGTGTCGTGGTCGACCGAGATGCCGATGAACGACAGGAACTCCGAGTAGCGCGGTTCGACGTTGCCGGGCATGAAGATCGGGTTGGTGCTGACGCCGTACTTCTCCATGCCGCCCTTGATGAGGTCCACATGGAAGTCGATGAAGCCGCCCATCTCGATCGCCCCGCAGAAGGTGATCTCGCCGTCGCCCTGGCTGAAGTGCAGGTCCCCTCCCGAGAGCTTGGCGTCCTTCACGTGGACGGGGTAGAAGACGCGTGCCCCCCGGGTGAAGTTCTTGATGTCGTGGTTGCCGCCGTTCTCCCGGGCGGGGACGGTGCGGGCACCCTCGCGGGCGATGCGGTCGGCCAGTTCGCCGGTCGCCTTTCCGGCGAGGGCGTTGCCGGCCAGCGGCGGCAGGCCCAGCGGCGGGACCCGGTTGGGGTCGGTGTCGATGAGCGCCTGCTCGCGCCGGTTCCAGCTGGCGAGCAGTTCCGCCGACGGCGCCGTGCCGAACAGGCCGGGGTGGGTGATACCGGCGTACCGGACGCCGGGCAGGTGACGAGATGTCGCATATATGCCATGGAAGTCCCAGATCGCCTTGTAGGCGTCCGGGAAGTAGTCGGTCAGGAAGCCGCCCCCGTTCAGCTTGGCGAAGATGCCGGTGTATCCCCACCCCTGGCCGGGCACCTCACCGGTCTGCTGCGGGATCGGGCCGAGGTCGAGGATGTCGACCACCAGGAGATCTCCCGGTTCGGCCCCCTCCACCCCGATGGGGCCGCTCAACATGTGCGCGAAGGTCAGGTCGACGTCCCGCACGTCGTTGGCCGAGTCGCTGTTGTGGATCTGAGCGTCGGTCCATTCCCGGCATTCGACACGGAACTCATCTCCAGGTCGCACCATGGTGGCTAGTGGTATGTCCGGATGCCAGCGGTTATGGCCTGGCACCTCCTGGTCGCGCATCGACTTCGACTGGTCCACGCTGAACACGACTTTGGGCATGACGACTCCTTCTCAGGTTCTCTCACGGTGGTAGGGCCTTCCGAAGAGCGCATCACCCCCTCTCGCCCCGTTCCGCCGCCTAACGGGCGGTGGTCGTCTCCCCGCCCGCCGGATCCGTCCGGGCCGGGGTCGTCCCCCCCTTCCTCGTCAGCGGCCAGAGCAGGCCGAACACCACCACGCCGAACACGGCGAGAATCACCGCGAGGACGGTCTGGTTCCAGCGTTGCCAGTAGCCGGTGAGGGCGAGGAAGGACGGGATCGCCGCGGTGACCCATCCCTCGATCGCCGCCACCCAGCCGGTGTAGGCCGTCAGGTGTCCCCGCTTCAACCCCAGCAGCAGGAAGAACAGCAACCACAGGAACGACCAGTAGAGCCAGATGACACCAAAGGGCCTGTTGTCGAGCAGCCGGAAGTTGGCGAACGAGTAGCCGAGCGCCATGATGGCCACGAACAGCGAGAAGTAGCCGACCCCCGTGGTGTCGAACCCGCCGAGCAGGCCGATCCCCACGTAGAGATAGGTGAAGCCGAAGAGGAAGATTCCCGACGCCCCCAGGACCACATCCGGCCTGCCACCGGAGGTGATGATCAGCACGATGGGCGTGATCACCTGTAGCGCCCCGACGAAGAGGTTGAAGACGGCCGCCGCCCGCGCGTCGACCTTTCCCAGAAGCATCAACCCGTTGATGAAAAGCACCGCACCGACATAAAGCAGTCCGACGTCTCCCATCGGTGACACACCCCCTAGTGTCCGTGATGGGGAATTCAGGTGGGCCGCATGATCCCCGTACGCCGCCCCACTCTCGCGCTCACACACATCCCGGCGTGCTCGTACGCTCAGGGCCACGGCAGACGTGCCGACGCCGGATGCGGTGGCCGGGGCCGCCGCCGGCCGGGTACGCCGGAGACGACCGTGGGCGCGTCCCGGCTCCGCTCCTCACGACCAAGCGCGGCGGACAGGGCCGGGTGCACCCGGGAAAAGTTCGGTGGGGAGAAGACGCGGCGGGCCTCGCGCTCACAGGCGGAGCAGTCACGCGACAGTGGGGCCGTTCCTATCGGAAGGTGGACATCGAACCGCCCACAGTCCAGACAAACGTATTCGTAGGTTGCCATAGGCACCTCCTCCCCGTCCGGCCGAAGGCGGGGATCTTCCGTTCCCGACTCTCCAACCGAGGGCATCCGGATCAGTGACGAGCCGAATCCACACTTACGGGGTATCCGAAAATCAAGCGACCTGTCAAGGCCCTGCCCCAGGCCCAGGCCGTCCAATCCCCCGCGGCGGCGGACAGCCGGTCAAACGCATACCCGGTCCTGGACAACCCCGGACCGGGGAGATACCGCCTCCTGAACAAGGGGCCGGGATCAACGCGCCCACTCGGCGCCGCCCCCGTCACCAGGCTAGGCCGCGGACGGTGTCATCGGTCGGCGTAGCTGGTGTACCGCCTGCCGGGGGTCAGGCGGCCTCTGCCGTACAGTTCGGAGAGCGTCACGAACGCGTAGCCCCGCCGGATGAACTGGTCCAGGATCGCGGGGACGGCGTCGACCGTGGTGCCGTGGATGTCGTGCATGAGCACGATGGACCCCGGACCGGCCTGGGTCGCGCGCTGTGTGACGATCGAGGAGTCACGGTCGCGCCAGTCCAGGGTGTCGACGTTCCACAGAATCTGGGCGAGCCCCTCACGGCGGGTCTCGGCGGCGACCCGGCCGTCGGTGGAGCCGTACGGCGGGCGCATCAGGGTCATCCGGACCCCGGAGAGCCTCTTGACGATCTTCTGGGTGCTGCGGAGCTGGTATTTGAGCCTGG
The DNA here is from genome assembly GCF_053601935.1 of Streptosporangium sp. NPDC004631. Lineage (NCBI taxonomy): Bacteria > Bacillati > Actinomycetota > Actinomycetes > Streptosporangiales > Streptosporangiaceae > Streptosporangium > Streptosporangium sp. NPDC004631. The sequence continues at coordinate 45,778 of NZ_JBSGCR010000006.1, forward strand.
CCTCCGACAGCTGGGTGAGCGGTGGGTGGTCCCAGCTGTGGTTACCCAGCTCGTGGCCCTCGCTCACCATCCGGCGGAGGTTCTCCCCCCGGTCCTCCGCCACCATCTGGCCGATCACGAAGAAGGTCGCCCTGGCCTGGTGCCTCGCGAGGATGTCGAGCAGTCTCGCGGTGTGCGGTCCCGGACCGTCGTCGAAGGTCAGCGCCACGCACCTGATCCGCCGGCAGTCGAGCTTGCGCGCCGCGGGTGCCGCCGGGAAGCTGTTCTTGGGCCACTGCGGCTGGATCCCGGTCAGTTTCGAGGCCAGTTCCTCGGGATCGAACGGCGAAGGCGTGGCCGGTGGCGGCGCGGCGGGCGGAGCCGGCGAGGGCGCCACCATCGGCTCCACCACGGAGCCGGTCAGGGCGACCGGGGAGGCACAGCCCCCGGCCACCAGGAGCAGCAGAGCTGTGGGAACGCTCCATAGCCGCATGCCTGCCCCCCGAACACCAGGCGGGGACTATGGGTAGTCTTCGGCCACATCCCCCCGCAAGATCCTGGCCAGGTCCTCCCACCAGGATGGGACATTGGTCTGTAGTTCCGCGTAACGACGCGCCACGCGAATGGCACATCCCTCAGGATCCGTACCCAGATGGCGTCGTTTCACCTGGCCTTCCTGCCACCGGTAGAAACCATCACGGAAGCGCACAACAAGCCCGATCCACACCGACAGGGTGCCATCGCCCCCGACCTCGTGGACACCGGTGACACCGAGGCCCGCCAGCTCGGCACGGAGCCTGTCTATGGCCACAAGAGACTCACTCATCCGCCACCCCCTCGGCGTGACGGAACGGGCGGTACGGGGAACGGCGGGTTCGGCACACCGGCGGCGGACAGCGAAGGCGACATACTGTAATGGTGTGGCTCCGGACTGTTTCCGGACAGCGGTTCACCACTATTGGCCAGGAGCGCCGGCGGTCACCGGATCAGGCGGCCTGGCGCTGCTCGGGCAGCCGGAGCGCGCCCTCCTGGCGGGCGTACCCCTCCAGCATCGCCCGGAGCTGACGGCGGCCCCGGTGCAGCCGGGACATGACCGTGCCGATGGGGGTGCCCATCCGCTCGGCGATCTCCTTGTAGGCGAAGCCCTCGACGTCGGCCAGGTAGACGGCCACCCGGAAGTCCTCCGGCAGCGAGCGCAGGGCATCCATCACGGCGCTGTCGGGCAGCTGCTCCAGCGCCTCGGTCTCGGCGGACTTGAGCCCGGAGGAGGTGTGGGACTCGGCGGCGGCGAGCTGCCAGTCCTCGATCTCCTCGGTGGCCGAGAGCTTGGGCGAGCGCTGCTTCTTGCGGTAGTCGTTGATGAAGTTGTTGGTGAGGATACGGTGCAGCCACGCCTTGAGGTTGGTGCCCTCGCGGAACTGGTGGTAGGAGGTGTAGGCCTTGGCCACCGTCTCCTGCACCAGGTCCTCGGCGTCGGCCGAGTTGCGGGTCAAACGCATCGCGGACGCGTAGAGCTGGTTGGTTACCGGCACGACATCACGCTCGAACCAGTCCTGGCGCTGCTCTTCGGTCATCGTGATCACGTCTTCTTCCCCCTTGTACTGTTCCCCCCGTTACCGTCCGGCACGGGCACGACGCACCCCTTCTGACGGCATGTTGCATGTTCCCAGGCACCTTGTAAGCGGGCCGTAAGAGTGGTTCTGCCTGGTCAGGAGGTTGGGCCGGTGGCTGTTCCGCGGCGGGTGCGACACGCCCTACAGCCGGACAAGTCTCATTATCGTAACATCTCCCTCCAAATTTGGGCGAAGGTGTGTGTATCATCACATAACACCAGCTCGGGGTAACTTTGGCCGCATGGAATACGTGGACAGGCATGACCCTTATACCCGTTCCTGGGTGGCCGAGGCCATCCGCCGAGTCGAGGCCGACGCCCATCGAAGCTGCGACACCCATCTCCATGTCTTCCCGCTTCCCGCGCAGTGGGGGGTAAACCTCTACCTGAAAGACGAGTCGGTCCACCCCACCGGTTCACTCAAACACCGGCTGGCGCGTTCCCTTTTCCTGTACGGCCTGGCGAACGGCTGGATCGGCCCCTCCACCACGGTCGTCGAGGCCTCCAGCGGCTCGACGGCGGTGAGCGAGGCCTACTTCGCCCGGCTGGTCGGCCTGCCGTTCATCGCGGTGATGCCCGTCTCGACGTCGCCCGAGAAGATCGCCCTGATCGAGTTCCAGGATGGCAGATGTCACCTGGTGGACGACCCTGGAACGATCTACCAGGAGTCCCGCCGGCTGGCCGCCGAGACCGGCGGTCACTTCATGGACCAGTTCACCTACGCCGAGCGGGCCACCGACTGGCGCGGCAACAACAACATCGCCGAGAGCATCTTCCAGCAGATGGAGATGGAGCCCCACCCCGAGCCCGCCTGGATCGTGGTCGGGGCCGGGACCGGCGGCACCTCCTCCACCATCGGCCGTTACATCCGCTACCGGCGCCACCCCACCCGCCTGGCCGTGGTGGACCCCGACAACTCCGCCTTCTACCCCTCCTGGTGCACCGGCGACGCGGGCGTCACCGCCCCCGGCTCCGGCATCGAGGGGATCGGCCGCCCCCGGGTGGAGCCGTCCTTCATGCCCGCGGTGATCGACCGCATGATCCAGGTTCCCGACGCCCGGTCCATCGCGGCCATGCGCTGGGTCCGCGAGGTCACCGGCCTCGACGTCGGCGGCTCCACCGGCACCAACGTGGCGGCGGCCGTACAGATCCTGCGGGAGATGCGCGAGGCGGGCGAGCGGGGCAGCGTCGTCACCCTGATCTGCGACGGCGGCGAACGCTACCGCGGCACCTACGACGACGACACCTGGCTGGCGGAACACGGCCTGGACATCGCCCCCCACCTGGCGGAGCTGAGATCCTTCCCGGCCATGCCCTGATCCCGTCCCGGCGCCCCGGGGTGCCGGCCGCAGCCTTGGACGGATACCGTCCGCCGGCGGCCGGCCCCGGCCCGTGCCCGCCGACCGGGACGGCCTCAGTCGCCGAGAAGCGTGTCCACGAAGACCTCGGGGTCGAACGGGGCCAGGTCGTCGGGGCCCTCGCCGAGACCGACCAGCTTGACCGGGACACCCAGCTCCCGCTGGACGGAGATGATGATGCCGCCCTTGGCGGTGCCGTCGAGCTTGGTCAGCGCGATGCCGGTGACGTCCACGACCTCGGCGAACACCCGGGCCTGACGCATGCCGTTCTGACCGGTGGTGGCGTCGAGGACGAGCAGGACCTCGTCCACCGTGGCCTTCTTCTCGATGACCCGCTTGACCTTGCCCAGCTCGTCCATCAGGCCGGTCTTGGTGTGCAGCCGGCCGGCGGTGTCCACGATGACCACGTCGACCTTGTTCTGGATGCCCCTGGCCACGGCGTCGAAGGCGACCGAGGCGGGGTCACCGGCCTCCGGGCCGCGCACAACCTCGGCTCCGACCCGGTCACCCCAGGTCTGGAGCTGGTCGGCGGCGGCGGCGCGGAAGGTGTCGGCGGCGCCGAGCACCACCCTGTTCCCGTCGCCGATCAGCGACCTGGCCAGCTTGCCGGTGGTGGTGGTCTTGCCGGTGCCGTTGACGCCGACCACCAGGACCACGGCCGGGCGCTCACCGTGCGGCTTGACGTGCAGGGTGCGGTCGATGTCCGCGCCGATCTGGGTGAGCAGCTGCTCCTTGAGCAGACCGCGCACCTCGGCGGGCGTCCGGCTGCCCAGCACCTTCACCCGGGTCCGCAGCTCCTCGACCATCGTCTGGGTGGGCGCGACACCGACGTCCGCGCTGATCAGGGTCTCCTCTATCTCGTCCCAGGTGTCGTCGTCGAGACGGTCGCGGGAGAGCAGGTCGAGCAGCCCCCTGCCCAGGGTGCTCTGCGAGCGGGCCAGCCGGGCGCGGAGCCGTGTCATCCGGCCGGCCGACGGCGGCGGGACCTCCAGGGCCGGAGGGACGACCATGGGCTCGGCCGGTCTGGCCGGCGGCGGGATCGTGGTGGTCCCCGCGTCGTCGCCCTCGGTGACCACCCCGGAGGGCGTCCGCTCCCGGGTGGACAGCGGCGGCGCCTCGGGCGGCTCGACCGGAGGAGCCGCCTTGCCGCCCGGCCTGAACAGCAGGAACATGCCGCCCGCCGCCACCAGGGCGATGAGGACAACGATCGCGATTATGCCGAGATAGGCTTCCACAAGACCACAGTTTTCCAGACGACCCAGGATGCTCCGACCCCCCGGGTCTCTTAGTCGGAGTCGTGTTCCCTCAGCCGCTGGCTGATGACCTGGGTCACGCCGTCCCCCCGCATCGACACGCCATAGAGGGCGTCGGCGATCTCCATCGTGCGTTTCTGGTGGGTGATGATGATGATCTGTGACGCCTGCCGCAGCTCCTCGAAGAGGGTCAGCAGGCGCTGGGTGTTGGTGTCGTCCAGCGCCGCCTCGACCTCGTCCATCACGTAGAACGGCGAGGGCCTCGCCTTGAAGATGGAGACCAGGAAGGCCACGGCGGTCAGCGACCGCTCGCCGCCGGAGAGCAGCGACAGCCGCTTGACCTTCTTGCCCGGCGGGCGGGCCTCGACCTCGACGCCGGTGGTCAGCATGTCCTCGGGGTCGGTGAGCAGCAGCCTGCCCTCGCCGCCGGGGAACACCCGCGTGAAGATCGTCTCAAACTCGCGGGCCACGTCCTGGTAGGCGGCGGTGAACACCTGCTCGACCCGGTCGTCCACCTCCTTGACGACCAGCAGCAGGTCACGCCGGGTCTTCTTGAGGTCCTCCAGCTGCGAGGTGAGGAAGGCGTGCCGCTCCTCAAGCGCGGCGAACTCCTCAAGCGCGAGCGGGTTGACCTTGCCGAGCTGGGCCATCTGCCGCTCCGCCGCCTTGGCCCGCTTCTGCTGCTCCTCCCTGACATAGGGGACGGGATCTCCGTCGGCCGTGGAGACCGGTTCCGCCGGGCCGTACTCGGCGATGAGCGTGTCGGTCTCCACACCGAACTCCTCCACCGCCCGCGCCTCCAGCTGCTCCAGGCGCATCCGCCGCTCGGTGCGGGCCACCTCACTGCCGTGCGCCCGGTTGATCAACTTGTCCAGCTCCCCGGACAGCTCCCTGACCCGGACCCGGACCGACTTGAGCGAGGCGTCGATCCGGCCGCGCGCCTGCTCGGCCTCGTCGCGTTCGGCGGCCGCGAGACCGAGTGAGGTCTCCAACCGGGCCAGAGTCGTCTCGGCTCCCCGGACGACCGCCTGCGCCACATGGGCCTGCCTGCGCCGCAGCTCGCGCCGCTCGGCGGCCCTGGACCGCTCCTCACGCTCCCGCTCGGCCGCGCGCACCAGCTCATCGGCCCTGCCCTCGATGCCCCTGACCCGCTCCTCGGCCGTCCGTACGGCGAGGCGGACCTCCATCTCACCCTGCCTGGCCACCGAGCAGATCTCCGCGAGCTCGTCGCGGATCTCGGTGGTCGGCTCGGCCTCCAGCTCACCGGCGCTCGCCGCGGCGGCGAGCCGCTCCTCCAGCTCGGCGAGGCCGGCCGCGTCACGGTCACGCGCCTCCTCGGCCGCCCGCACGGCCCCGGCCAGCCGCTCGCACTCGTCGCCGGCGGCCTCGGCGGCGGCGCCCAGCTGGGCGAGACGCCTGGCCGCGGCGGCGAGGCGCTGGTCGGCGTCGCGCTGCCGGGCCCGGACCCGGTCCAGGGCCGCCTGGGCCGCGTTGACCCCGGCCTGCGCGGTCTGCACCCCGGTCTGCGCCTCGGCCACCCCGGCCTGCGCGGTCTCCACCGCGAGCTCCGCCGCCGCCTCGGCCTCCGCGGCCTCCTCCATCACCGCCGAGGCCGACTCGGCGGCCTCCCCGGCCAAGGCCAGGCCGGCGACCGCCTCGTCCAGCGCGGCCCGCATCTGCAGCGCCGAGGCACCGTCCGCCGCGCCGCCCCCGGCGGCGTAGCGCCCCAGCAGATCGCCGGAGCGGGTGACCGCCCGCAGCTCGGGCCACTGCTCGACGACCTTTCTCGCGGTGGCCAGGTCGTCCACGACCAGCACATCCGCCAGCAGGTGCGCGGCGGCGGCCCGGAGCCCCGCCGGGACGGTGACCAGGCCCGCCGCCCACTCGGCCCCGGCCACCGGCACCGGCTCCGGCGGCGTCCGCGCCCCGTCGGCGGCGATGACCAGGGCGGCCCGGCCGCCTCCGCCGCTCCTGAGGAAGTCGAGGGCGTCCGCGGCCGCCTGCAGGTCCTCCACCGCGACGGCCTCGGCCGCCGCGCCGAGCACGGCGGCGACGGCCACCTCGGCGCCGGGGCGGACGGTGAGCACGGTGGCCACCGGGCCGAGCACCCCGGCCAGGCCCGCGGCCAGCAGCGCCGCCGCGCCGTCCGCGCCACCGGCCAGGCCCAGTTCGAGCGCCTCGAACCTGGCCTCCAACGCGGCGACCTGGCGCTGCGCCTCCTGGTCGGCCTTGCGGGCGGCGCCCACGGCGGCCCTGGCCGCGCCGAGGGCGGCCTGGGGGCCCGCGACGGCCGCCTTGGCCTCCTCGACCACGGCCCTGGCCCGGTCCACGGACTGTCCGGCCTGGTCCACGGTCTCCAGGGCCATCTCCAGCTCCTCGGCGAGGGCCGGGTCGGTCGCCGGGTCGGCCCGCTCCTGGTCGTCGTACTCGGCGCGGGCCCGCTCGGCCCGCTGCCCGGCCTCCCGCAGGGAGAGCGTCAGCCGTCCGATCTCCTCGGCGGCCGCCCCCGCCCGGCTGCGCACGGCCCCGACCTGGCCCCGGAGCCTGGCCAGCCCCTCACGCCGGTCGGCGGCGGCCCTGGCCTCGGTGGCCAGCCGCCGCTCCTCGGCGGCGAGCGCGCCCTCGGTCTCGGTCCGCCTGGCCACGGCCCTGGCCAGCGACTCCTGCTCCCGGGTGAGCGACTCGGCGAGGACCCGCTCCTGCTCCCGGATCTCCTCGGCCTCCCGCTCGTAGTCCTCGGGGTCGCGTCCGCGCCGCTCCACGGCGGTGTCGGTGGCGTTGCGGTGCCGTTCCGCGGCCAGCCCCGCCAGGCCCCGGAGGCGCTCGCGGAGCGCGGAGAGCCGGAAGTAGGTCTCCTGCGTGGCGGCCAGCCGAGGCTGGACGTCGGCCTCCGCCGCCTCCAGCTCCGCCTCGGTCACCTGCCCCTGCTCCAGCTCGGCCTCCACCGTCGTACGGCGGGCGAGCACGGCGGCGGAGTCGGCGGTCTCCCGTTCCAGGGTGGTGCGCAGGGTGAGCACGTCGTCGGCGAGCAGCCGGAGCCTGGCGTCACGGAGGTCAGCCTGGATGACGGCGGCCCGGCGGGCGATCTCGGCCTGGCGGCCCAGCGGCTTGAGCTGCCGGCGCAGCTCGGTGGTCAGGTCCTGGACGCGGGTCAGGTTGGCCTGCATGGCGTCGAGCTTCCTGAGCGCCTTCTCCTTGCGCTTGCGGTGCTTCAGGACGCCGGCGGCCTCCTCGATGAACGCCCTGCGCTCCTCGGGCCCGGCGTGCAGCACCTGGTCGAGCTGGCCCTGCCCCACGATGACGTGCATCTCCCGGCCGATGCCGGAGTCCGACAGCAGCTCCTGGATGTCGAGCAGCCGGCAGGTGTCGCCGTTGATGGCGTACTCGCTCTGGCCGGCCCGGAACATCAGGCGGCTGATCGTGACCTCGGTGTAGTCGATCGGGAGCGCGCCGTCGGTGTTGTCGATGGTGAGGGTGACCTCGGCGCGGCCCAGCGGGGCCCGGGAGGCGGTGCCGGCGAAGATGACGTCCTCCATCTTGCCGCCGCGCAGCGACTTGGCGCTGTGCTCGCCCATGACCCAGGCCAGCGCGTCGACCACGTTGGACTTGCCCGAGCCGTTGGGGCCGACGACCGCGGTGATGCCGGGCTCGAAACGCAGGGTGGTGGCCGAGGCGAAGGACTTGAACCCGCGCAGGGTGAGGGTCTTGAGATACATCGCACTCCCATCCCCGCGCGTCCGCCGTATCCCCGCGCGTCACGGCGCGGAACCCCGCGGCCGGCCTCTTTCCGCCTCGTCCGGCCATTCCCGCCTGGGAAGACTACCGTTCTTCGCCCGCGCCCGCCGGTACACCGCCTATGGTGCCCTGCATGGACGCGGAACGCGGTGACGGCGAGGCTCCAGCATCCCCGCGCGGCGGGGAGGGTCGTTTAAGGCGGCGGGCCTTCCTGGTGGGTGGCGGGCTGGCCGTCCTGGGTCTCGGCGGCACCGCCGTGGTGGTCGGGCCCGACGGGGTGCGGGACGCGTACGCCCACATCGTCTGCGGTTCGATCCCCGAGCCGCCGGAGACGGCGCCGGGACGGCGCCAGCAGAGCACGGTGGACGGACGCCGGGTGATCATCGCGCTACCGCCGCGCGCGCGGGGCGCGGTCTCCGTGGTGGTCATGTTCCCCGGGGCGCCCGGGGACGCGCGTACCCCGTTCGACCTCTACGCGGTCGACCGCTATCTGGCCGCGAGCCGGGGGCGTTTCGCGGTGGCCTCGGTCGACGGCTGGCCGTCGGTGGACATCACCGGAACGCTCCTGCCCTACCTGCGGGCCTGCGGGCTGGACACCCGGCGGATCGGGTTGCTCGGCTGGTCGGCGGGGGGCGCGGCGGCCCTCAGGCTGGCCGCGAGGCTGGGCTCAGGCCGGGTGTCGGCTGTCGCCGCGGCGTCACCGGCCGTCACCGCGGGGCGGGCGCCGCTGCGGGAGCTGGTGGACATCCCGGTCTGGCTGGGCTGTGGCGAGCGTGACAACTGGGCCCCGCAGACGGAGACGATGCTGAAGGGGCTGAAGGCGCTGGGAGCCGCAGCCGAGGGTGGGATCTCGCCGGGATGCCAGGACACGGCCTACCGCCGCCGGGTGCTCCCGGAGCAGCTGGACTTCCTCGCGCGTCACATATGATTCCGCATACGGCGAACACCGGACACGGCAAGGGACGCCCCGGAGAGGCGCCCCTGGACATTGTGTTTTCCGTCCCGGTCCCTAAGTGAGAACCGGCTCACGATCCTGCAGGCGGGTGAACGCCTCATCACGGGTGTTGGCCGCGAGTTCGTCGTTCTGGGCCTGGAGCCGGGTAAGCTCTGCCTCAAGATCACGGACGCGCTGCTGGAGACGGCGCATTTCCGAGACCATACGAGGGTCAGGACCGCCGACGTGGCCTAGTAGAGCCTTCGCCATGGTTAAGGGTCCTCCACGCTGAGTGACCAGACTGGTTCGCGCACTTCTTGCCGCGGGAGGGGTGCGCGTGGTTCTTATCAAGAGTCGCACTGGTGAGAGGGACGGTCAAGCTGAACGCCCCGTGTGGATGCACCAGTGGGCACTCCCGACAGTAAAATATACCTTATTTCGGGCGGGTTAGGGAAGGGATCAGCGCTCCACAAAACCGGCGGACTGTCCCTTGGCCTCGCTCCAGCGCTCCACCACCCCGTCGACCCGGCCCGGGGTGTCACCGCCCCTGAGCAGTTCGAGCAGCCGGGCGCACGGCTCCCTGCCCCCCTCGGCCACGACCTCCACCCGGCCGTCCGCGGTGTTCCTGGCCCAACCGGTCAGCCCGAGCTCCAGCGCCCTCGCCCGCGTCCACCAGCGGAAACCCACTCCCTGCACCCGGCCCCTGACCCAGGCCGTCAGCCGGACCTCCGTCATGCCCCGCCCCTTGGAGGACGGGGCTGGCACCGGGGGCAGCTGTAGGAGGAGCGGTTCATGAACGACTCCCTGACGATCGGGGCGCCACACCGCCGGCAGGGCTCGTCCCGCCGACCGTAAACCGCCAGCGAACGGTCGAAGTAACCGCTCTCCCCGTTGACGTTGACGTAGAGGCTGTCGAAGGACGTGCCCCCCTCCGACAGGGCGGCGGTCATCACCTCGCGGGCCGCGGCCAGCAGTTCGGAGACCTTCGGCCTGGCCAGCGACCCGGTGGGCCTGGTGCCGTGCAGCCGGGCCCGCCAGAGCGCCTCGTCGGCGTAGATGTTGCCGACCCCGCTGATCAGCGACTGGTCCAGCAGCGCCCGCTTGACCTCGGTCTGCCTGGCACGCAGCCGATGGACGAACAGGTCCTCGTCGAAGTGCGCCTCGAACGGATCGGCCGCGATGTGCGTGATCGGCTCCGGCACCGGCCTGCCCCCGGAGCGGGCCATCGAGGTCACCAGCACGTGCCCGAAGGTCCGCTGGTCGACGAAGCGCAGGTCAGGGCCGCCGTCGGTGAAACCGATCCGGATCCGGAGATGCCTCTCCGCGTCCGCCTCAGGCTCCACCACCAGCAGCTGGCCGCTCATGCCCAGGTGGGCCAGGATCGCGTCGGAGCCGTCCAGGGGCAGCCAGAGATACTTGCCCCGGCGCTCGGCCGAGCCGATCACCCGGCCCCTCAGCCGGGAGGCGAACTCCTCGGCCCCGGACAGGTGACGGCGGACCGCCCGCGGGTGGAGCACCTCGGCGTGGGCGACGACCCGCCCGGACACCCAGCGCTCCAGGCCGCGCCGTACGACCTCGACCTCCGGCAACTCGGGCATGCACCCTCCTCGGGCAGATCGGCCGGTTTCTCGCTCGGGGGATGGTTCTCACTCGGACGGGGTCAGCCCGCCTCGGCGCTCTCCCGGTCCTGGCGGATCCGGGTCCAGGCCGTCTCGGCGGCCTGCTGCTCGGCCTCCTTCTTCGAACGGCCCGCGCCGGAGCCGTACTCCTCGCCGCCGACCCGGACGACCGCGGTGAAGGACTTGGCGTGGTCGGGACCGCTCTCGTCCACGTGGTACTCGGGCACGCCCAGCGACTCGGACGCGGTGAGCTCCTGGAGCGAGGTCTTCCAGTCGAGCCCGGCCCCCAGCGAGGCCGAACGGACGATGAGGGGGTCGAAGAGCAGGTGGACGACCCGGAACGCCTCGTCCAGGCCCCTGTCCACATAGACGGCGCCGATCAGCGCCTCAAGGGTGTCCGCGAGGATGGAGGACTTGTCGCGCCCCCCGGTGCCCTCCTCGCCCCGGCCGAGCCGCAGGAACCGTCCCAGGCCCAGGGAACGTGCCACATCGGCGAGCGCCCGCATGTTGACCACCGCGGCCCTGAGCTTGGCCAGCTGCCCCTCGGGCAGGTCGGGGTGGTTGCGGTAGAGGGTGTCGGTCACCACCAGGCCCAGCACGGAGTCACCGAGGAACTCCAGCCGCTCGTTGGTGGGCAGCCCGCCGTTCTCATAGGCGTAGGAGCGGTGCGTCAGCGCCCGCTCCAGGATCGCGACGTCCAGTCGCACCGAAAGCAACCGTTCCAGCTCGTCCCTGGCGAGCTCGACGGCCACCGGCTTAACGCTCATACCCACGTCTTCTCCTCGCACGTCTCTCGTCGGATGCGCGATGGCGAAGGGGGGAACGAGAAGTGCCCGAAGACGTGGTGGACGCCGGGAATGGGTACGCGCTACCGCGAACCCCGGCGTCCACCACGGCCGCGGGCCGACCGCCATCGCAGTGGAGTGCGGACGGTGGCGCCGGCCGGCGTCGAAGGGACCCGGCCGACGTCCGTCGGTCAGAATGCGATCAGGCGGAGGGCTCGATCACCTGACGGCGGTTGTAGGTGCCGCAGGAGGGGCACGCCACGTGCGGACGCTTCGGCGAGCGGCACTGGGGGCAGCTCACGAGCGAAACCGCGGCGGCCTTCCACTGCGACCTGCGGGAGCGAGTGTTGCTCCGCGACATCTTGCGCTTGGGGACAGCCACGTCAGCTCTCCTGATCGTTGTTGTGTTCCGGAACCAGACCCTGCAGCTTGGCCCAGCGGGCGTCGATCACCTCGTGCTTGTGACCAGGTTCGGCGTCCGCCAGCCTGATCCCGCATTCCACACAGAGCCCGGCGCAGTCCTCACTGCAGACCGGGCTCAGCGGCAGTGTGAGCACCACCGCGTCGCGGAACGCGGGTTCCAGGTCGAGCAGTTCACCGACCAGAAGCGAGTCGTCCTCGGCAGCATCCTCTGCCGAGTAGAAGAACAGCTCCTGGAAACCCACCTCGGTGTGCGAGGTGAGAGGTTCCAGGCAGCGTGCGCACTCCCCCCGCAGCGGGGTCTGCGCGGTGCCCGTGACGAGCACACCCTCCATGACCGCCTCAAGCCGGATGTCCAGCTCGACATCGGCGTCCTTGGGGACACCGATCATGTCAACGCCGATATCGGCCGGTGCCGGGAGAGAGAGGCTCATTCGGCGCATCGACCCGGGCCTCCGGCCCAGATCATGGGTGGAGATCACCCATGGGGCGCGGGGGTCAAGGCTGTGCGGAGTCATTGCCACTCTCATCAGGCATGGCGAATCAACGCCGTTGTGCAAGGCAGAAACAGAAGAATACCAGGGCTCAACCCCTGAGCCGTTCCACCAGGAGTTCCTGGACGAGATCGGGGACCAGACCGGCCACGTTTCCGCCGTATTTGGCGATCTCCTTGATGCGGCTGGAGGAGAGGAACGACACCTCGGGGCCGGTCGCCATGAACAGCGTCTCGACCCCGGACATCCGATAGTTGAGCTGGGCCATCTGGAGTTCGTAGTCGAAGTCGCTGATCGCTCTCAGGCCCTTGACGATGGCCGGGATCTCCTGCTTCTTGCAGTAGTCCACCAGCAGGCCGTGGAACTTGTCCACGCGGACGTTGCCGTACTCCTTGGTCACGGTCTGGAGCATCTCGATCCGCTCCTCGACCGTGAACAGGCTCTTCTTCTCGATGTTGATCAGGACGGCCACGACGACCTCGTCATACTGACGGGAGGCGCGGCCGATGATGTCCAGGTGGCCGTTGGTAACGGGATCGAACGATCCAGGGCAGACAACGCGACGCAAGGCGAACCCCCTGCTCTATGAATTCCCGGCGGCGCGACCGTACCAAACGGACGCTTCACCGTAACGACGGACCCTCTCCTGTTCGTATCCACAGGGCCATACCAGGTCTTTTCCCCGGCTCTCCCGTTCCACCGCCACCAGCGCGTCCCCGGCCAGCCAGCCGTGGTCCCTCAGCAGCTCAAGCACGGTGTCCACCGCCTCGGCGGTCACCGTGTAGGGCGGATCGGCGAACACCAGGTCGTACGGCCCGGCGGCCCCGCGCGCCAGCACCCGCTCGACGCGGTCGCCCACCAGCTCGGCCCCCGGCAGCCCGAGGGCCGCGATGTTCGCCCTGATCGTGCGGACCGCCTTCGCGTCCGACTCCACGAGCAGCGCGTGCGCCGCCCCCCGCGACAGCGCCTCCAGGCCGACCGCGCCGGACCCCGCGTAGAGGTCGAGCACCCTGGCGCCGTCGAGTGGGCCGAGCAGCGACCCCACGGTGGAGAAGATCCCCTCCCTGGCCCGGTCGCTCGTGGGGCGGGTCCCCCTCCCCGGCGGCACCGCCAGCCGCCGTCCCCCTGCGCTTCCCGCGATGACTCGACTCACCCGCCCATTGTCTCAGCGGCCGTCCCGGCGGCCGCCCAGGCGGGGATCGCGCCGTGCGGCCCCGGCTCCGGCCCCGGTTCCGGGACCCGTCGTGGAACGCCAGGTCCGGGGGCCGGCGAGCGGTGCCGGGCCGGGGGCGAAAACGCCCCGGAAAGATGTCCTCCCTTGTCCCGACGGTCCCGGCATCGAGGCGCGTCCGCAGCCCGGCGTGTCGTGGCGCATCACATAACCGCAGGTCAAAAGGGTCTGGCGAGGTGATCTAGGTCAAGAGTGGGCAAGGAGTGGCGACGAAAGCGCAAGGGTCGTTCCCCCCGGCCACGGGGCCTTGCATGATGAGTCCTGCGGCCTTCAAATGACCCAGGGGAAGGCCGACCGGCGTGATCGTGAGCCCTTCCGCACGCCGGTGCTCTCGGCACCTGACCCGAGAGTGGGCCCAAGCGGGGACGGCATTCGGGGGGAGGCCGTCCCCGCAGTTGGGCGTTTTCCAGCCCCTTCGGGCTCCGGCCCCTTCGGTCTCACGCCTTTTCGAGATATTCGGCGCGCTCGTCCGCCAGCAGCCTGTCGATCTCCATCCGGAGGACGGGATACCCCGCCAGCCCGGGGTCGGCGGTCAGCATGGTCTCGGCGTCCAGGCGGGCGGTGTGGATGACCTCCTCGTCGCGCAGGAGCTGAAGCATCTTCAACGACGACCTGCGGCCCGACTGGGCCACCCCCAGCACGTCACCCTCACGGCGCTGCTCCAGGTCGACACGGGACAGCTCGAAGCCGTCCAGGGTCGCGGCCACCGCGTCAAGACGCTCACGGGCCGGACCACCGCCCGGGGAGTCGGTCACCAGCAGGCAGAGCCCGGGCAGCCCGCCCCGGCCGACCCGGCCGCGCAGCTGGTGGAGCTGGGAGACCCCGAACCGGTCCGCGTCCATGATGACCATGACCGAGGAGTTGGGCACGTCCACGCCGACCTCGATGACCGTGGTCGCCACCAGGACGTCGGCCTCGCCCCGGGTGAAGGCCCTCATCACGGCGTCCTTCTCCTCCGGCGGCAGCTTGCCGTGGAGCACCGCCGTACGGAGGCCGCGCAGCGGCCCCTCCGACAGCGTCGCGGCCACGTCGAGCACGGCCAGCGGCGGACGCCGCTCGTCGTCGTCCTTCGACAGATCGCCCTCGTCCCCCTCCAGGTCCCCGATCCGCGGGCAGACGATGTACGCCTGCCGGCCGAGCTCGACCTCCTCGCGCAGCCGCGTCCAGGTCCGCTCCAGGAAGTGGGGTTTCTCCGCGGCGGGCACCACGTGGGTGGTGATCGGCGCGCGCCCGGCGGGCAGCTGGGAGAGCGTGGAGACGGTGAGGTCGCCGAAGACCGTCATGGCGACCGTGCGCGGGATCGGCGTGGCGGTCATGACCAGCACGTGCGGGCGGCCGCCGCCGGCCTTCTCCCGGAGCGCGTCGCGCTGCTCGACGCCGAACCTGTGCTGCTCGTCCACCACGACCAGGCCGAGGTCGGCGAACTGCACGCGGTCCTGGAGGACCGCGTGGGTGCCGACCACGATCCCGGCGGCGCCGGAGGCCGCGTCGAGCATGGCCGAGCGGCGGGCCGCCATGCCGAGCGAACCGGTGAGCAGGGCGACCGTGGTGCCGCCGAACATCCCGCCGGCGGCCAGGTCGCCGAGCATGGCGGAGATCGACCTGTGGTGCTGCTGGGCGAGCACCTCGGTGGGCGCCAGCAGCACGGCCTGCCCCCCGGCGTCCACCACCTGGAGCATGGCCCGCAGCGCGACGACGGTCTTGCCCGCGCCGACCTCGCCCTGGAGCAGCCGGTGCATGGGGTGGGCCAGGGCCAGGTCGCCCGCGATCTCCTCCCCCACGCTCCGCTGCCCCTCGGTGAGCTGGAACGGCAGGCGCGCGTCGAAGCCGGCCAGCAGCCCGTCGCCGCGCGGCGGCCGGGGCGTGGCCGACCAGGAGGCGGCGGCCATCCGGCGCTGAAGGAGCACGGCCTGGAGCAGGAACGCCTCGTCGAACTTGAGCCTCCGGCGTGCCCTGGTGACATCGGCGTGGTCGCGCGGCCGGTGAATCGCCAGGAGCGCCTCGGCCAGACCGGGAAGGCCGCGCCGGATCCGCAGGTCGGCCGGGAGCGGGTCGTCGAGGGGCTCCAGGGTGTCGAGGATCACCCCCAGCGCCCTGCGGACGGCCCAGGGCGTGACATCCTTGCCCGCCGGATAGATCGGCACCAGCGCGGCGGCGAACTCCTCGGCCTTGGCCTCGCTCTCGTCGAACATCTCGAACTCGGGGTGGGAGAGCTGCCACCTGCGCTTGTCGCCCTGGCCGAACGCGCCGACCTTCCCCGCGAACATGCCCCGTGTGCCGGGCCGCAGCCGCGACTCCACCATGTGGGAGGTCTTGCCGAAGAACGACAGGTAGATCCTGCTGCGACGGCCGTCGACGACCTCGACCTCCAGCCAGGTGCCCCCCTTGTTCCGCATCGGCCTGCGCATGGCCCTGGCGACCTCGCCCACCACGGTGACGTGCTCGTCGATCCGCAGGTCGTCGAGGTCGGTCAGCTCCCCCCGCTCGGCGTAGCGCCGGGGGTAGTGGCGCAGCAGGTCGCCGACGGTGCGCAGGTCGAGGACGCTCTCCAGCAGCTTGGCCGTCTTGGGGTCAAGCGCCTTGGTCAGCGGCTCGTCAAAGCTCGTCACCCCAAGTTTCTACCGCGTCCGTGCGACATAATCGACGCACCTCACCCCGCGCCTCACCTGTGAACCCGCGCGGACGCCCTCCCCGCGCCCCGTACGGCTCCCCCGCCGGAACCCGCCTGGCCCCCGCCCGCGACGGCCGCCGCGGCGCGGCCGGACGGAGAACCCGCAGCATGCCCGCCGTCCGCCCCTCCGGGATGCGCTACGGTGGCCCTTGGAGATTATCCCCGTTCGGTCAGTCATGGCGGCCCGTGTTGGCATGCATGGCCGGACATCGGATATCCTCGTGTGGCCAGCCGGTCGTCCCGGCGTGCCCGATGACCGCCGCCAGTGCGGCGGATCGAGCCTCTCGACTGATCTAAGGAGCGAACCGTGGCTTCCGTCTGCGATGTTTGCGCTAAGAAGCCGACCTTCGGCAACAACGTCTCCCACTCGCACCGCCGCACCCGCCGCCGCTGGAACCCGAACATCCAGCCCGTGCGCGCAGTGGTGAACGGCACGCCGAAGCGGCTGAACGTGTGCACCTCCTGCATCAAGGCGGGCAAGGTCACCCGCTAGTCAGAACCTCCGCGCAGCCCGCCGTCCCTCCACGGGGCGGCGGGCTGTCGCCTGTGCGGGGCCACTTTCACCGCGTCCCGCGTTGGCCGAGTACGGCTAGCGCCAGCGCCAGGCGTGGTCCACCGGGCCGATGCCCGAACCCAGCGCGAAGCCGTGGGCGATGGCGCCGGTGACGTACAGCTTGGCCTTCTCCACGGCGGCCGGCACGTCGTCACCGAGGGCCAGGTGGGAGGCGATGGCGGAGGCCAGGGTGCAGCCGGTGCCGTGGGTGTGCCGGTTGTCGTGGCGTTCGGCGGTGAAGCGGAACTCCCGGGTGCCGTCGGTCAGCAGGTCCACCGGGGCTCCGGGCAGATGACCGCCCTTGATCAGCGCCCAGACGGGCCCCAGCTCCAGGATGGCGTCGGCGGCCCGGCGCATGTCCCGGTCGTCCTCGACCTTCACGCCGGTGAGCTGCGCCACCTCCCAGAGGTTCGGGGTGACCACGGTGGCCGTCCGCAGCAGCAGCGTCTTCACCGTGTCCACCGCCTCGGGCGCGAGCAGCGCGTCACCGTGCTTGGAGACCCCCACCGGGTCCACCACGACCGGCGCCTCGACCCGCGCCAGCACCTCGGCCACCGTCTCCACCAGCACGGGTGAGGCCAGCATCCCGGTCTTGACCGCCTGGACGCCGATGTCGCCCAGCACCGAGTCGAGCTGGGCCCGGACCGCCTCCGGCGGGAGCTCCCAGTATCCCTGCACGCCCAGTGAGTTCTGGGCGGTCACCGCGGCGACGACGCTCATTCCGTGCACGCCGAGGGCCAGCATGGTCTTCAGGTCGGCCTGGATGCCCGCGCCGCCGCCGGAGTCGGAGCCCGCGACGGTCAGCACTCGGGGAGGGGTTGAACCGGTCATGCACCCCATCCAATCAGGTTCCGGTCAGGTCATCACACAGTCGCCCTGGGTACTCTGGCAGGTCCGCGGCGGCTGTGCCTCGCCGTAGGCGGTGAAGGTGACGACCAGGTTCTCGCCCGCGTCGAGGGCTCGGACGGACTCGATCACCAGGGTGTGGCCGGACTGCCTCCAGTCGGCTCCGCTCACCGAGGCGACCCGGCCGCCGACCGGCACGCTCAGCGTCAGGCGGTCGAGCCGCTGCTGAGCGGCGACCACGAGCTCGGCGGTGTAGATCTGCTCCTTCTCCTTCACCATGCCGAAGCCGACGGTGACCGCCGCGCCCCCCACCGGGGCGGGGGTTCCGGAGGCCGTGCTCGGGTCGGCCGTGGGCTCGGCGGTGGCGGAGGGCTCGGGGGTCGCGGCCGGCCTGTGGGTGCGGGTGTCGGTGATGACCGACTCGCCGGTCGCGCTCGGCGTGGGCCGGGGCTCGCCGCTGGGGTGGGCCGGCTGGGGGCGGCGCGAGGTGCGGGTGGCCGTCGGCGTCGGCCTGGGCCCGGTGCCGGAGGTACGGCCGGCCCGCTGCGGAGTCGGTGCCGGAGCGGGGGCCGAGGTGGTGCCCGCGGAGTCCTCGGGCGCCGTGGGCTCCTCGGCGGGCGGGGGGCCGTCCGCGGGCTCGGTGAGCGGAATGTAGGGCTCAGGCTGGTTGGAGGCGTCGGCGAGGCACCGGCCCGGCGAGCAGTCGACAGCCGAACCCGCCGGGCCGCTCATCGCCTGGATGCCCACCACGGTCCCGCCGAGCACCACGATCACCGCCGCGACGGCGAGCAGCGCCATCTTGACCCGTCCGCCGGGGCTCCGCTCCTCGTCGGGCCAGAGCGGGTCGGACAGCTGGGTGGTGGACGACCATCCGGACCCGGGAAACCCCTCGGGTGGCTCGGTGATCGCCGACTCCTCCGGACGGAGCCGGCGTCCGGTCGGCTCGTCTCGGGTTACGGGCTCCGGAGCGGGCTCCGGCTCAGGTTTCCCCCGGCCACGGGGGGCGTTTTCCCCATGTTCACCATGGCGGCCCATGTCGCCCCTTCCTCTTGGGAATCTCGGCCGCCCAACTTCATATCAGTTTCGTAACCGTTCGTGGCAAATTTAACTAATGTCACATGAGTGGGAAACGTCACTTCCGGAAATGATCCCAGCCCCGGTAAATCGGCGATCGGCCCTTGACCTGCACCCCGCCGCCTGCGACGACGTGACCCACCACGGTCCACGGGGGCGGGAGCCGTACGCCGGCGGGGAAGGTCGCGGCGAGGGCGTGGTCGTCCCCACCGGCGAGCACCCACTCCAGCGGGTCGGCGCCGAGCAGCCGGGCGGCCTCCTCCATCGCGGGCGGGACCGCGAACTCCTCCGGCGACAGGACGACGCCCACCCCGCCGGCCTCCGCGAGGTGGCCGAGGTCTTGGAGCAGGCCGTCGCTGACGTCGAGCATCGCGGTCGCCCCGAGCCTGGCCGCCCGCGGGCCACAGGCGTAGGGCGGGTTCGGACGGCGGTGGGCCTCGATCAGCTCCTCGGGACCGGTCAGGCCCGCGGTGAGCAGCGCGAGACCGGCGGCGGCGTGGCCGAGCCGCCCCGCCACCGCGACCACGTCGCCGGGGTGCGCCCCCGAGCGGGTGACCGGGGCACGCCCGCCCAGGTCGCCCAGGGCGGTGATCCCGATCACGACCAGGTCGCAGCGGGTGATGTCGCCGCCCACCACGCTGGCACCGACAAGATCGCACTCGTCGCGGAAGCCGTCGACGAGGTCGTCCAGCCAGCCCGTGGCCGCGTCGGCGGGCAGGCCTAGACCGACCACGATGCCGGTGGGCTCGGCGCCCATCGCCACGATGTCGGAGAGATTCTGGGCCGCCGCCTTACGGCCGATGTCATAGCCACTGGACCAATCGCGGCGAAAGTGCCTACCCTCAAGCAGTAAGTCCGTCGTCACGACGACCCGCCCGTCAGGAGCCCGCACCATCGCGGCGTCGTCCCCGGGACCGAGCAGTACCGTCCCACCCTGTGGCAAACGTCCGGCAATACGCGCAATTACTCCGAATTCGCCGAGATCTCCGACTGTGATGACACACCTCCCGTTCATCACAGGGTACGGTGGCCCTTCGGCACTGATCCGATCGCCCGGGAGGACGTTATGGTGCAGGCCTACATCCTTATCCAGACCGAGGTCGGCAAGGCGGCGAACGTCGCCGGTCAGATCGCCTCCATCTCCGGTGTGACCCAGGCCGAGGATGTCACCGGCCCCTACGACGTGATCGTCCGTGCCGAGGCCCGTAACGTGGATGAGCTGGGCAAGCTCGTGGTGGCGCAGATTCAGGCGGTGGACGGCATAACGCGTACGCTTACCTGTCCCATCGTCCATATCTGATCCATCGGGAACATGAGATGTCACTCCGGTTCGCTCGCTGGGCGGCGTGCGCCTGCGCCCTGCTGACGCTGGCGGGATGCGGCGGCCCGGTCCGCGTGGACCCGCCGGTCCCGGAGGGGGCCGCCGCCGCCGCGTGCAGGTCGCTCGCCGGGCGCCTTCCCGGCACGCTCGACGGCCTGGACCGGGTGGAGTCGACGCCCGCCTCGCCGTACGTGGCGGTGTGGGGGGACGCCCGGATCGCGCTGCGCTGCGGGGTGCCCCGCCCGGCGACGATGACGGCCACCGAGCAGGTGCCGGAGATCGACGGGGTGGCGTGGTTCCCCGACCCCGCCAGACCGGCGCTGTTCACCGCGATCGGCGGGGCGGCCTACGTCGAGGTGACGATCTCCCGGGACCACGTCCCGCAGGACGTGCTCGTCGAGCTCGCGGACCCCGTCAAGGCCGCGCTATCGCAGACCGGGTGAGCGGCGCAGCGCCAGCTGGATCAGCCGGTCGACCAGCCCGGCGTACGGCAGGCCGGTGGCGGCCCACAGTTGCGGCGCGACCGACACCGCGGTGAAGCCGGGCATCGTGTTGATCTCGTTGAGGATCAGCCGTCCGTCGGCGGTGTAGAAGAAGTCGACCCGGGACAGCCCCTCGCAGCCCAGCGCCTCGAAGGCGCGCACGGCCATCGCCCTCAGCTCCTCGACCACGTCCGCCGGCATGTCGGCGGGCACGGCCAGCGACATGTCCTGCCCGATGTACTTGGCCTCGAAGTCGAAGAACTCGTGGTCGCCGTGGACCAGCACCTCACCGGGCAGGCTGGCCCGGGGACGCTCGTCGCCCAGCGACTCCAGCACCGCGCACTCGATCTCACGGCCCACGATCGCGGCCTCCACCAGCACCTTGGGGTCGTGTCCCCGGGCGAACTCGATCGCCGACTCCAGCTCCCGCAGGTCGTGGGCCTTGGAGATGCCCTGGCTCGACCCGGCGCGGGCGGGCTTGACGAAGACCGGCCAGCCGAGCTCCTGGACCTCCTTGAGCACCCGCTCCCGGTCGATCCGCCAGTCGCGGTCGCGGACGACGACGTGCGGGCCGACGGGCAGGCCGGA
Organism: Streptosporangium sp. NPDC004631; assembly: GCF_053601935.1. Classification (NCBI taxonomy): domain Bacteria; kingdom Bacillati; phylum Actinomycetota; class Actinomycetes; order Streptosporangiales; family Streptosporangiaceae; genus Streptosporangium; species Streptosporangium sp. NPDC004631. The sequence goes on from NZ_JBSGCR010000006.1 coordinate 66,733, forward strand.
GGCGGCGAGCACCATCTTCATGTAGCCCTTGTCCATGCCGACCGCGCTGGCCAGCACCCCGGAGCCGACGTAGCGGACCCCGGCCATCTCCAGCAGCCCCTGGATCGTCCCGTCCTCGGCGAAGGGCCCGTGCATCACGGGGAAGACGACGTCCACCCTGCCGAGCTCGACCGGGATGTCGCCGACGTCGTAGGCCACCAGCGAACCGTCGCCCGACGGCAGCGCCAGCCCGGTGCCCTGGGCGTCGACGACCGGCAGATCGTCGCCCTCGATCGCGTAGCGCTGATCTCCGGAGGCGAGCACCCAGCGGCCGTCCTGGGCGATCCCCACGGGAACCACCTCGTACTTCGACCGGTCGATGGCATCCAGCACGCTCCCGGCTCCGAGGATGGAGACGGCGTGCTCGGAGTTGCGCCCACCGAAGACGACTGCGACCCGAGGCCGGCTTCCATACTGATCGCTCATGATGACCGAATCTACCCCCTCTGGGAGGTCGTTCCCGTTGTCAGACGCGCCTATCCATCCGATGTGGGCAGGGAGTCCAACGCCTGGGTCACATCCGCGATGAGGTCCTCCGCGTCCTCCAGCCCGATGGAGAACCGGACGGCCGCCGCGTCGACGCCGGATCCCGCGCCGAGCCGGGGATGGCCGGCCGAGACCACGTGCGTGGCCCTGGTGCGGGTGCCGCCCGCCGAGGTGGCGATCGAGGCGAGCCTGAGGCCGTCGGCCAGCGCCACGCCCGCGTCGTAGCCGCCGTGCGGGGTGACCGTCACGCAGGCGCCGTACCTGGTCCCCTCGGGCCCCGAGTCGAACAGGTGCCTGGCGAGCCGGTGGCCGGGGTGCTCCGGCAGGCCCGGGTAGTCGACCCGGCGCACGGCGGGATGCTTGGCCACCGCCGCGGCGAAGACCATCGCGGTGGCGCACATCCTGCGCACCCGGAGCGGCAGGGTCGCCAGGCCCCGGCGGAGCAGGAAGGCGTCGTCGGCGGAGAGCGCGCCGCCGGTGTCGACGCGGACCTCACGGAGCCGGGCGATCAGGTCGGGCCGGCCGACCGCGACGCCGCCGGCGCAGTCGTCGTGCCCGCCGAGGTACTTGGTCGCGGAGTGGATCACCAGGTCGGCGCCGTGTTCGAGGGGGCGGCACACGATCGGGGTGGCGAAGGTGGAGTCGACCACCAGCAGCGCCCCGGCTCCGCGGGCGATCCGGTAGAGACCGCGGATGTCGGAGACGGCCATGGTCGGGTCGGACAGCGTCTCCGCGTAGATGATCTTTGTGCTGGGCCTAACCTCGGCGCTCACCCGGCTGAGATCGCCGTAGTCGACGAAGTTCGCGCTGACCCCGAACCTGGACAGCACGTTGGTGATCAGCGAGCGGGTCCCGCCGCAGACCGGGACCGGGGCGACGATGTGCGCCCCCGCGCGCAGGAAGGTCATCAGGACGGCGGTGATCGCGGCCATCCCGGACGCGAACGCCTGCCCGGAGACGTCCTCGGGCGCCGCGGCCCCCTCCAGCGAGGCCACCGCGGCGGCGAACGCGACGGTGGTGGGGTTGTCCACCCTGCCGGGGGCCAAGGCGGAGCGGCTGTCACCGCACGCGTCGGCGTACTCGGCGCACTCGCCGAAGCCCCACGCGGAGTTGCGCCATACCGGAAGGCCCAGTGGGACCTGCCCGTGTGTGGTCGAGGGGGGCAGATGCACCGATCGGGTGTTCTCGCCCTTCTGTCTACGTATACGTCGGTTCACCCTATCCGCGCCGAAACGCTCCGGTCTCCGGGCCGGAGGGCGGCGACGCTTCCCTCCCTCAGGACATCGGTGGGTCGGATGGCCGACAGTCCTCGGCCGCCGAGGTCGGAGTGGACGTCAAATGCCGTACCGTTCCGGTTTGGGGGTCCGCGACATCAGCAGCATCGCGGCCTCGCTGGGGGGCATCCCGTCATGGACGACGGCCACCACCACCTCCGTGATCGGCATCTCCACGTCGTGCTTTCTGGCCAGTTCCAAGACCGACTCGCAGGACTTGACCCCCTCGGCGGTCTGTTTCGTCGCGGCGATGACCTCGGAGAGGGTCATGCCCCGGCCAAGATTCTCACCGAAGGTACGGTTCCTGGACAATGGGGACGTACAGGTCGCTATGAGATCCCCCATCCCGGCGAGCCCGGCGAAGGTGTGCGGATCCGCGCCGAGCACCGTACCCAGCCGCGAGATCTCGGCCAGCCCGCGCGTCATCAGCATCGCCCCGACGTTGTCGCCGAGACCCATCCCCGCCGCGACGCCGACGGCCAGGGCGATCACGTTCTTGACCGCCCCGCCGAGCTCCACCCCCACCACATCGGGGTTGGTGTAGGGACGGAACCACGGCGGCAGGTGGCAGGCGGCCTGAAGCCGCTCCATGGCGTGCTCGTCGGTGCACGCGACCACGGTCGCGGCCGGCTGTCCCCGGATGATCTCCCCGACCAGGTTGGGCCCCGACACCACCGCGACCCGCTCCTGGGGCACCTCGGCGACCTCGCAGATCACCTCGCTCATCCGCTTGGTGGTGCCGAGTTCGATGCCCTTCATCAGGCTGACCAGCACCGCCTCGGGTGGCAGGTCCGGCTTCCACCGGATCAGGTTGGACCGCAGCGTCTGGGAGGGGACGGCGAGTACCACGAAGTCGGCGCCGTCGAGGGCCTCGGCGGGATCGGTGGTGGCGCGCAGGGTCTCGGGCAGCATCGCGCCGGGCAGGTAGTCGGGGTTCTCGTGCCGGCGGTCGATCGCCTCGACGATCTCCGGCCGCCTGCCCCACAGGGTTGTCCGGCAGCCCGCCCCTTCGAGAATCATCGCGAAGGTCGTGCCCCACGAACCCGTGCCGAATACAGCCGCCTTGGTCATTTCATCACCGTACGTCGAAGTCAATGGTCAGAGGGTCTTTTGAACAGCGTCTCGGGTGCCTTCTCCCCGCGTAGCTCGGCGAGCTGAACCGCGATCGCCGCCATGATGTCGGCGGTCGCCCGGCGCAGGACGTCGGCGTGGAGCGGCTGCCCCTCGTACTTCGACAGGTCGACCGGCGGCCCGGCCAGCACCCGGAAGGTCTTGCGCGGCAGGAGACGGGGCCACCTGCGGCCGTAGGGCAGGATCTCCTGGGCACCCCAGTGGGCCACCGGGATCACCGGCGCGCCGGTCGCCAGGGCCAGCCGGGCGGCGCCGGTCTTGCCCTCCATCGGCCAGAGCCGGGGATCGCGGGTGCAGGTGCCCTCCGGATAGAACATCACGCAGGCCCCCTCGGCGAGCCTGCGCTCCGACTCCGCGAGCGAGCGGGCCGCGTCGGCACTCTCCCGGTAGACCGGTATGGCCATCAGCCCCTTCACCGCGTGCCCGAGCACCGGCACGGAGAAGAGCCCCGACTTGGCCAGGATCACCGGCCAGCGGCCGTTGCTGTAGAGGTAGTCCGCCACCAGGACGGGGTCGGCCCAGGAGAGATGGTTGACCACCAGGATGATCCCGCCGCCGTCCGGCAGATGACCCGCCCCGCGCCAGTCCTTTCCGACCAGGAGCCACGAGATCGGCTTGACGATCGTGACGGCCACGGCGACCCAGAAGCGGGAAGGCCATCCAGGGCGTCTCATCGCAGCTCCTCCATCCGAGCGGGGTGCGCCCCAAGTGTCCCGGTTGGCCGCACGGGATGTCGAGGCGAGATGCTTAAGGCTATGCCTGCTCAGGAATGTTCCACCTGGACCCTCGTGGTACCCGTCAAGACGCTGGTCGCCGCCAAGACCCGGCTGTCGCGGGCCGCGGGGCCGTACCGGGCGGCACTGGCCGTGGCGATCGCCTGCGACACCGTCGAGGCGGCGCTGAGCTGCGCGGCCGTCGCACGGGTCGTGGTGGTGACGGGTGATCCGGTGGCCGCCGAGGCGCTCGGCGCGGTGGGCGCCCACGTGGTCGGCGACCCGGAGGCCGGGCTGAACGCGGCGCTGCGCCACGGCGCCGCCGAGGCCGTGCGGCTGGCGCCCGGCGACCCGGTGGGCGCGCTCCAGGCCGACCTCCCGGCGCTCCGCCCGGCGGAGCTGGCCCGTGTGCTCGCCGCCGCCGCGGAGTTCGACCAGGCGTTCCTGCCCGACGCCGCCGAGGTGGGCACGACCTTCTACGGGGTACGGCCCGGCGTCCCGTTCACCCCCGGGTTCGGCGGCGAGTCCCGCGAGCGCCATCTGCGGCGCGGGGCGAAGGAGCTCTGCCCGGACGGGACCGAGTCGGTCCGCCGGGACGTGGACACCCCCGACGACCTGTGGGCCGCGCTCGCGCTCGGCGTCGGCCCCCGCACCCTCGCGGTGGTGGAGGAGCTGAGGAGGGGGAACCCCCCTTAGGGACTCCCCCTCCCCGCTCCCTCCCGGCCTCTCGGCCTCCCCGCTCCTCCACCGGCCTCTCCGGCTTCCCGGCCTCTCCGGTTTCCCCGGTCTCTCCGGTTTCCCCGGTCTCTCGGCGCGGCCTCCCGTCGCGCCGCCGAGGTCCGCGGGGCGGAACGCCGGCGGCGAGGCCCCCGCGGCAGGGCCGTGATCTCTCCGCCGGACCCGCGGGTCAGTGCCCGGCGTGCTCCTCCTCGCGGGCCTGCCTCGGCAGCAGGAAGGCCGCGAGGAAGGTCAGCAGGAGCATGCCGACGACCGTCCAGAGCACGACCCCCATCGCCCCGGCGAAGTCGGGGGCCGGCGAGGCCGCCAGCAGGTCGAAGAAGACCGTGCCGAGCAGCGCCACCCCGAAGGCGCCGCCGAGCTGCTGGACCGCGGTCAGCGTGCCGGAGGCGGAGCCGGTCTCGTGCTGATCGACCCCGGCCAGCACGATGTCGAAGAACGGTGCCATCAGCAGCCCCATGCCGATGCCGGTGACCGCCAGGGCGGGAACGAACTGCCAGGGGGTCGCCGGCGCCTCCACGAGTGTGATCGTCAGCAGGACGCCCAGCGTGCCGAGCGCCATGACCAGGACCCCGCCCTGCAGGACCCGGCGGCCGAACCTCGCCACCGCCTGGGCCAGGCCGAAGCCGGCGACCATGCCCAGCGACCAGGGGATCATCACCAGGCCGGCCTTGAGTGTGGAGTATCCGAGGCCGATCTGGCTGTAGAGGTTGAACACCAGCGCGAAGCCCGACATGGAGGAGAAGAAGACCAGGCCGGTCAGGAGTCCGCCGGTGAAGGCCCGCTTGCGGAAGAGGCTGGGGACGACCAGCGGGTCACCGCCCGTGCGGCTCTTGCGGGACTCGAACCAGCCGAAGACCGCGAAGACCGCCACGGACGCGCCCATCATCACGAAGGACCAGGCGGGCCAGCCGCTCTCCCGGCCCTGGACCAGGGGGAAGACCAGGAGCAGCCCGGCGGCGGAGGCCAGGATCACCCCGGGGATGTCGAGCCTGGGAGGGCGCGGCGAGCGGGACTCGGGCAGGAAGCGCAGCCCGGCGGCCAGCGCGGCCAGGCCGAGCGGCAGGTTGATCAGGAAGATCATGCGCCAGCCGGTGCCGAAGAAGTCGGCGTCGATCAGCCATCCGGCCAGGATCGGGCCTCCCACCGAGGACAGGCCCATGACCGGCCCGAACAGGCCGAACGCCGCTCCCATCTCCTTCGGCGGGAACATCTCCTTGATCATGCCGAGCCCCTGCGGCAGCATGACCGCGCCGAACAGGCCCTGTACGACCCGTGCGGCGACGAGCAGTTCGGGCGTCTGGGCGACGGCGCACAGCAGCGAGCCCGCGGTGAACCCGAGCGCGCCGATGAGGAACATCCGCTTGCGGCCGAAGATGTCGCCCAGCCGCCCGCCGGTGATCAACCCGACGGCCATGGAGAGGGTGTAGGCGGCGCCGAGCCACTGGATGGTGCCGGCGGTGCCGCCGAGCTCGGCCCGGATGGTGGGGGCGGCGATGTTAGTGATCATCGCGTCGAGGAGATCCATCACCTCGGCGGCCAGGATCACCAGGAGCGCGGCCCAGCGCCACCGGTAGGCGGCCGGCTCGGTCGCCGGCTGGGCCGTGGCTGTCAGGCCAGTGGACATGGGGACTCCTCGTACTGATCCGGGGGAGAGCGCGCTCATCGGTTATGAACGGCGTTCAGCATACATGAACACTGTTCTCAAAACGAACGATGTTCGCCGAACAGTGCGATGTTCTTAAGATATGTCGCATCTCTCCGACAGACAAGATATGTCGCGAAAATGAGCATCGTTCGCCAACATGAGCACTGTTCAGGGAAGCGTTAGACTGGTGCCATGAGTGACGAGCTGCCCGCACTGCCCTGGGAGCGAGCACGCCGGAGGCCCGGACCCACCCGGATCCCGCTCACCCGGGACCGGATCGTGGACGCGGCCTACGCGGTGCTCGACCGGGAGGGCTACGAGAGGCTGAGCATGCGCCAGGTCGCGGCCGAGCTGGGCGTCGCGGTCTCCGCCCTCTACGCCCACGTCGCGGGCAAGAACGATCTCCTTGAGCTGATGTACGCCCGGCTCTTCACCGGCTGGGATCTGCCAACCCCCGACCCGGAGCGCTGGCGGGAGCAGGTGAGGGACTACGCCCGCACCGGCCGGGCCAAGCTGCTTGAGCACCGCGACATGGCCCGGCTCTCGATGGGGGAGACGCCCTTCGGCCCCGAGACGCTGCCGCATCTGGAGCAGCTTCTGGGCCTCTTCCGGGCCGCCGGGCTCCCCGACCACCTCGCCGGGGCGGCGGGCGACGTGATCTCCACCTTCATCGACGGCTTCGCGCTGGAGGAGAGCATGTGGGAGGCCCGTCGACAGGAGGCGGGCGAGCAGTCCTGGGCGGACATGCGCGAGACGTTGCACCTCTACTTCAGGGATCTACCGCCCGAGCGTTTCCCGAACCTGACCTCACTCGGCGACCTGATGCTGGTGAGCGGCAACGATGAGCGGTTCGACCTCGGTATCGAGATCATCATCCGGGGCCTGGCGTCCTTCGCCGAGGAGGCCGCACGGAACGCGGACCCGTCCCCCTCCGCCGGGCCCGGCCGGGACTAGGCTGACCGGGTGCAGGCGACGGTGCGGGCCTTCGACCCGGCGACCAGGTCGGGGTCGGCCTATCTCGACGACGGGACCGAGATCCCGTTCGGCGCGGCGGCCTTCGACGCCGGACCGCTCCGGCTGCTCAGGGCGGGCCAGCGGGTGAACATCCTGGTGGACGACGGTCTCGTCACCTACGTCACGCTGTCGACCTTTCCCCTGCCCGAACCCCCGAGCCCCCCGCTCGAACCCCCGAAATGATCGCGGACCGGGCCTGACCGGCCGGGGCCCGCGCCCCGCGAGACGGCCCCGAAGCCCGCTCCGGCCGGCCGAGGCCCCGTTTCCCGAGGCGACCTCGGACCCGTTCCGGCCGACCGGCCGCCGCCCCGCCCGTGCGGGCGGGGCGACCCCGTAAGGGCGGATGCGGCGGATCCCCTCAACGGGAACCCGGGCACCCGAGTGGAGCCCTACTTTTTCTTCGCGGCCTTCTTCCCCTCCACGTTGACGAGCTCCTTGAAGTCCGAACCGGGCCGGAACTTGGGCCCCCAGCTCTCGGCGACCTTGATCTCGGCGCCGGTCGAAGGGTTCCGGGCCGAACGGGCGGGCTTGTGCACCATCTCGAAGGCGCCGAAGCCGGTGATCGAGACCTTGTCTCCACCGGCCACGGTCTTCTGGATGGTGTCGAGCACCGCGTTCACGGCCTCGGTGGCGGTTTTCCTGTCGCCCACTCGATCCGCGATCGCGTCGACGAGTTCCTTCTTGTTCATAAAGGTTGCTCCCCCTGCTTACCGATGTCTGGGAGTGGGTCATAAGGCAGATAGCCCGTCTCACCCGATTTGTCACGGCCTGAGGTCTCAACAGAGCGAGAAACCCCTTGCCCGCTTGAAATTAAGGGACGGAGCCGTATGACTCAATCACCTTCCGCAATGTTTCCAGCACTTGGCGTATCTGAAACCAGAGCATCAAGGTCGAGAAGGAATAAATCAAGACGCCCCGCTGCGTGGAGGAGATCACGCTTGGCGAGGTCACAGATGGAGAGCAGGCGCCTGGCCAGCCGCTCCCGCTGGGCGGCGGGCAGGGACAGGACGCGAACGCGGCGGTGCGCATCGCGCAACCGCCGCGCCAGCTCGTCTTCTGAACGGATCAGACGGTCGTCGGCAGCCATGGCTGCCGACCATTCTCGTATATCCCGATGTCATCGGCGTTCCTGAGGGTCAGGCCGATGTCGTCGAGCCCCTCCGTCAGCCGCCAGCGGGTGTAGTCGTCGATCTCGAACGCGACGACCTCGCCGGCCCAGCGTACCTGCCGTTCCCGCAGGTCAACGGTGATCTCCAAGGTGGGGTCGGCCTCCACCGCGGCCTGCAGGGCCTCGACCGCGGCGGCCGGCAGGACGACCGGGAGCAGGCCCATCTTGGTGGAATTATTACGGAAGATGTCGCCGAAACGGGCTGCGATCACGGCGCGGAAGCCGTACTGCTGCAGCGCCCAGACGGCGTGCTCGCGCGAGGAGCCGGTGCCGAAGTCGGGTCCGGCGACGAGGATCGAGGCGCCCTCGTGGGCGGGGTCGTTCAGCACGAAGCCCGGGTCCTCGCGCCAGGCGGAGAACAGGCCCCGCTCGAACCCGGTCCGGCTGACCTGCTTGAGCCAGACGGCGGGGATGATCTGGTCGGTGTCCACGTTGCTGCGGCGCAGCGGTACGGCCCGGCCGGTGTGAACGGTGAAGGCTTCCATGATCGGGGTCTCCTAGGCCAGGTCGGCGGGCGCGGTCAGTTTTCCGGTGACGGCGGTCGCCGCGGCGACCTGCGGGGAGACCAGGTGCGTACGGCCTCCCTTGCCCTGACGTCCCTCGAAGTTGCGGTTGGACGTCGAGGCGCTGCGCTCACCGGGGGCGAGGGTGTCGGGGTTCATGCCCAGGCACATCGAACAGCCCGCCTCGCGCCACTCCGCGCCGGCGGCCTTGAACACCTCGTGCAGCCCCTCCCGCTCGGCCTCCAGCTTGACCAGCATCGAGCCGGGGACGATCAGCGTGCGGGTGACGACCCGGCGGCCCCGCAGCACGTCGGCCGCGGCCCGCAGGTCCTCCAGACGGCCGTTGGTGCAGGAGCCCACGAAGACCGTGTCCACCTCGACCTCGCGGAGCGGGGTGCCGGCGGTCAGGCCCATGTAGTCCAGCGCGCGCCGGGCCGCGGCCGGGTCGTCGGTGTCGTGCGGGTCCGGCACGGAGGCGCCCAGCGGAGCCCCCTGGCCCGGGTTGGTGCCCCAGGTGACGAACGGGGTCAGCGCGGAGGCGTCGATCTCCACGACCGCGTCGAAGACGGCGTCCTCGTCGGTGGCCAGCGACCGCCAGTACGCGACCGCGGCGTCCCACTGCTCGCCCGCCGGGGCGTGGGGACGGCCCTTGAGATACTCGAACGTGGTCTCGTCGGGGGCGATCAGGCCCGCCCGGGCGCCCGCCTCGATGGACATGTTGCAGACGGTCATCCGGCCCTCCATGGAGAGCCTGCGGATGGCCTCGCCCCGATACTCGACGATGTAGCCCTGGCCGCCGCCGGTGCCGATCCTGGCGATGATCGCCAGGATCAGGTCCTTGGCCGTGACGCCCACCGGCAGCTCGCCGGAGACCTCGATGGCCATCGTCTTCGGCCGGTAGGCGGGAAGCGTCTGGGTGGCCAGCACGTGCTCCACCTCGGAGGTGCCGATACCGAAGGCGATGCCGCCGAACGCGCCGTGGGTGGAGGTGTGAGAATCGCCACAGACGATCGTCATGCCCGGCTGGGTCAGGCCGAACTGCGGGCCGATGATGTGCACGACCCCCTGGCCCGCGTCACCCATCGGGTACAGCCGGACGCCGAACTCGGCGCAGTTCTTGCGCAGCGTCTCGACCTGGGCGCGCGACACCGGGTCGGTGATCGGGCCGAGCACGGTCGGGACGTTGTGGTCCTCGGTGGCGATCGTCAGCTCGGGGCGCCGGACCGGGCGGCCGGTCAGGCGCAGGCCGTCGAACGCCTGCGGGCTGGTCACCTCATGGATGAGGTGCAGGTCGATGTAGAGCAGGTCGGGTTCTCCCTCGGCACGTCGTACGACGTGCTGCTCCCAGACTTTCTCCGCCAGCGTGCGGCCCATGTCGCCTCCTTGCGATCGCCATTCCGCACCCCACTTGCTTTCTCATATGTCGAGACGGCAGTATCGGTGTATGGACAACTCTAGCGGAGTCGGCGTACTCGACAAGGCCGTACTGGTGCTCAACGCCCTCGAAGCCGGTCCGGCGTCGCTGGCCCAGCTCGTCCACGCCACCGGACTGGCCCGGCCCACGGCCCACCGTCTCGCCGTCGCGCTGGAACATCACCGCATCGTCTCCCGCGATCCGCAGGGCCGATTCGTGCTGGGCCCCCGGCTGTCGGAGCTGTCCACCGCCGCCGGGGAGGACAGGCTGCTGGCCGTCGCGTCGCCGGTGCTGACCCAGCTCAGGGACCTGACCGGCGAAAGCGCCCAACTTTACCGCCGCCAGGGCGACGAGCGGGTGTGCGTGGCCGCCGCCGAACGGGCCAGCGGGCTCCGCGACACCGTCCCGGTCGGCTCGGCCCTGCCGATGCTCGCCGGATCGGCCGCGCAGATCCTGCTCGCCTGGGAGGAGCCCGACCGCCTCCACCGGGGGTTGCGCGGCGCCAAGTTCACCGCGTCGACGCTGGCCGGCGTCCGCCGCAGGGGGTGGGCGCACAGCGTGGGCGAGCGTGAGCAGGGCGTGGCCAGCGTCTCGGCGCCGATCCGGGGGGCGGCCGGCAAGGTGGTCGCGGCGATCTCGGTCTCCGGCCCCATCGAGCGTCTGACCCGTACCCCGGGCCGCCTGCACGCCGCTCCGGTGGTCTCCGCCGCCGAACGGATCACCGAATCGATGCGACGGGCCAACTGAGCTGTGCGATATGGGGAGGCGAGCACCCTTGCGGCCCCCTAGGCTGGGTAGGTGACAGATCGCATCGAGGCAGCCGCCGCTGAACTGCGCCCCCTGCTCCAAGACTTCATTCTCTGGGCGCGGGAGAACGCGCCCGGGAGCGATTCCAATCTGGTCGGTTCCGTCGCCCTGTGGCACCGGCTGATCGCCTCCACCGACGTCGGCCGATGGAGGCAGGCAGATCTGCGCACCGTGCTGCTCGACCGGATGCCACAGGTCGTGGAGGATCCGGACGCCGCAGCCGACGGCATGGTGCCCTCGATCCGCGCCTATCTGACCTTCCTGTCGGAGACGGACCGGCTGACCAAGGGCTCCGCCGCGCTCACCGAGCTGCTGACCGAGCTCGACCACCTCGAAGACGACTTCGTCGACGCGATGGAGGACCTCGTCGAGCAGGACGACTACGGGGACGAGGACGAGGAGGAGGCCGACGGGCTCGGCGACTTCGAGCCGTTCGCCGACGAGCTGGCGGAACTGCCGACCATCCGGCTCCGCCCGGACGCCGAGCTGGCCGCCGCCGCCCGGCGGGCAAAGCTGATCGTCAAGGCCCGCGACCTCGCGATCTGGGTCGGATCCGAGCGCCGGGTGGGCGAGACGAACCTGCTCACCGACGCCGAGATCACCGAGGCCCTGGGGGCGCTGGGGCTCGCCGTCCCGGCCGCGGGCGACAGGCCGCTGGCCGACTCGGTGCCCGCGCTCTGGAACATCTGGAACCTCGCGATCGACCTGGACTTCCTCCAGCCCGAGGGCGAGGACACCGTCAGCGCCGACGCCGACACCACCGAGTGGCCCTTCGAGGAGGACGACGACGTCCTGGACGCCTGGATGGCCGGTCTGCACTCGATCGACTACGGGGACCCCGAGCTGGAGGACGAGGACGCCACGATCGCCCTGTCCGGGCTGACCCGGGCGCTGCTGGTCCGGGTGCTCCTGGCCACCGGTTCCAAACCGCTGGCCGACCTCCGTACCGAACTGGCCGAGGCCGTCTCCGAGTACGACGAGCAGGGCGCCGACGCCTGGACCTTGGCCATCGCGCAGTACGGCGACCCGCTCAGCCCCGTGCTCGACTGGCTCGCCGGCTACGGCATGGTCGAGGTCGAGCACGAGCAGGTACGGCTGACGCCGCTCGGCATGGAGGGGGTCGTCCACCTGGCGGACGACGCCGACATCGAGCTGGACGCCCGGCCGGCCATCGACGCGATGACCGCCCTGGACCTGCTCTCCTTCAGCGCGGAGCTGCCCGAGGAGGAGGCGGACGCCGAGTTCGCCGCCTGGATGGAGCTGCGCCGGCCCGACCACGCGGCCAAGGAGCTGCTGGAGGCCGCCGCCGAGGACGACGCGGACGCGCTGGTCCGGGTCCAGGCGGCCAGCATGGTCGGCTCGCTCGGCGAGGTGGCCGTGCCCGCGTGGCAGGAGGCCCTCAACGAACCGTCCCTGCGCCCGTACGCAGCCACCCACCTGGCCCAGCTCGGCATCGAGGACGCTCCCCCGCCCACCCAGGCCGACACCCACTGGCTGATCCTCGACATGCTGACCATCTCCGCCGGTCTCGGCCGGCCGGAGTTCGTCAGCAGCCTGGACGACATCGGCAACGTACCGAACCTGATCAGCCTGCTGGACGTGATCTGGAAGGTGCCACACCCGCACCTGGAGGAGCTGCTGGAGGCGATCGGCAAGGCCCACCCGGACAAGCAGGTGGGCAAGGCCGCCAAGCGGGCCCTGTTCAAGGCCCGCTCCGCCCACAACTAGACGGCGTGACCGCGGTGGCACGGGTGCACGGCCCGCGCCACCGCGGCATCCTCGGGGCAGGCGGGTGTACGGCCCGCGCCACCGCGGCGCCCTCCGGGCAGGGGTGCCGGAAAACAGGGGTGTCGCCGGGAAACGAGAGAAGAGGGCGGCCGCCGGAAAACGGTCGCCGGAAATGCGAAAACCCCCGGAAGCCAATGCTTCCGAGGGTTTCAGCCGGGTAGCCCCGACCGGATTCGAACCGGCGCTACCGCCTTGAGAGGGCGGCGTCCTAGGCCACTAGACGACGGAGCCTTGCGAAGATGACAGTGGTAGTCCCGACCGGATTCGAACCGGCGTTACCGCCTTGAGAGGGCGGCGTCCTAGGCCACTAGACGACGGGACCGTACACACTGTCGTCGGATCCCGCCGGAGAGGAATCCGCGGCACCCCCCGAAGGAGGTGCAGCTGGGGTACCAGGACTCGAACCTAGAACAACTGAACCAGAATCAGCCGTGTTGCCAATTACACCATACCCCACCGCGCTTGACCCCCTTGCGGGGTTCGCTGGCGACTCCGAAAGAATAGCCCAGGTTGGGGGTCAAGACCAAAACGATTGACGGACCGCCAATCCCCTCGGTGTCCCGCGCTCCCCCACGGCCCTCCCCCGGCATCTCAGCGCCCCTCCCCCGGCGGCTCCACGGCCCTCCCGCGGCGCCTCCAGACCGCCCGGGGCCTCCGCGCCGCGTCCTCCGCCCGGAGGCCCACCACCCCCTCCGGCCCTCCCTCTCGGTGTCCCACGGGTGTCTTTCGAGACCGTCCCCCACCGTCGCCGTGCCCACCGGCGGGTCGTTGTGTAACGCTGCTCAGGAGATCCGTCCCCACCTAAGGAGCCGTGCCTTGGCCGAGAACCCGTTCTTCGCCCCCAGCCCATTGCCCTACAAATTGCCAAATTTCGGCGAGATCCGGGAGGAGCACTACCTTCCCGCCTTCGAACGCGGCATGGCCGAACAGCTGCGGGAGATAGAGGCGATCGCCGGTGACACCGAACCGGCCACGTTCGCCAACACCGTCGAGGCGCTGGAACGCTCGGGCCAGATCCTGAAGCGGACCGTCACGGTCTTCTCCAGCATCGCCGCCTCCGACGCGACCGACCGCATCCGGGAGCTCGAAACCGAGATCTACCCCCGGTTGACCAAACACGGCGACGCGGTCCGGCTGAACCGCGCGCTGTACGAACGGATCAAGCAGGTGTCCACCGAGGACCCCGAGGAGGCGTGGCTGCTGGAGAAGTATCGCGTGGACTTCGTTCGGGCCGGCGCCGACCTGACCGAGGTCGAGCAGGGGCGGCTCAAGGAGCTCAACGAGGAGCTGACCAGGCTGGCCACCTGTTTCTCCCAGAACCTGCTGGCGGCCTCCACCGCCTCGGCGCTGGTCGTCGAGGACGCCAGGAAGCTCGACGGGCTCTCCGACAGCGCGATCAAGGCGATCGAGAGGGACGGCGGGTACGTCCTGCCGCTGCTCAACGTCACCAACCAGCCCGCCCTGGCCGAGCTGACCGACAGGGAGACCCGCAGGAGGCTGTACGAGCTCTCGGCGAACCGGGCACCGGAGAACTTCGAGCTGGCCGCCAGGATCGCGACACTCCGCGCCGAGCGGGCCGCCCTGCTCGGTTACCCCGACCACGCCGCCTACTCCGTCGCCGACCAGACGGCCAAGACCACCGACGCGGTCGAGGAGATGCTGGGCAAACTGGTGGGCCCCGCGGTGGCCAACGCCCGGCGCGAGGCCGAGGCGCTGGCCGAGCAGGCCGGCTTCCCCATCGAGCCGTGGGACTGGTCGTTCTACGCGGAGAAGGTGCGTAAGGCCCGCTACGACTTCGACGGCTCCGAACTGCGCCCCTACTTCGAGCTGAACCGGGTGCTCAGGGACGGTGTCTTCCACGCCGCCGGCGAGCTGTACGGGATCACCTTGGCCGACCGCGACGACCTGTCCGGATACCACCCGGACGTACGGGTCTTCGAGGTGTTCGAAGCGGACGGCTCACCGCTCGGCCTGTTCGCGTTCGACCCCTACGCCCGGCCCACCAAGCGTGGCGGCGCGTGGATGAACAACCTCGTGGACCAGTCGCACCTCTTCGGCGACCTGCCCGTTGTACTGAACAACCTCAACGTCACCAAGCCGTCCGAGGGCCCGACGCTGCTGACCTTCGACGAGGTCATCACCACCTTCCACGAGTTCGGCCACGCCCTGCACGGCCTGTTCTCCGACGTCCGCTTCCCCCTCGTCTCCGGTACCGAGGTGCCGAGGGACTTCGTGGAGTACCCCTCCCAGGTGAACGAGATGTGGGCGACCTGGCCCTCGGTCCTCGCCAACTTCGCCAGGCACCACGAGACCGGCGAGCCGGTACCCGAGGAACTGCTGGAGAAGATGAAGGCCGCCGAGATGTTCAACCAGGGGTACGCGACCGTGGAGTATCTCTCCGCGGCCCTGCTCGACTGGGCCTGGCACCGGCTGTCCCCCGGTGAGACCGTCGAGGACGCCGAGGCGTTCGAGGCGGCGGCCCTGGAGCGGATGGGGGTCGCCTTCGCGCCGATCCGCGCCCGCTACCGGACCAATTACTTCGCCCATGTCTTCTGCAGCGGTGTGGGCGGCTACAGCGCCGGCTACTACTCCTACATCTGGAGCGAGGTGCTGGACGCCGAGAGCGTCGAGTGGTTCAAGGAGAACGACGGTCTCAAGCGGAGGAACGGCGACCGTTTCCGGTCCGCGCTGCTGTCGGTCGGCGGCTCCACGGACGTGATGGACGCCTTCCGCGACTTCCGCGGGCGCGACCCCCGCATCGAGCCCCTCCTGGAACGCCGTGGCCTGCTGACCTGAGCCGCCCACGGGCCGATGTCCCGCCGCCGTCGGCACCCGCCCGGCTCACCCGGCTCGCCCCGTGGGGTGAGGCCCCACGAGGTGAGGCCCATGAGGTGAAAGGGCCCCGGCCCTGGATACGGGATCCCCCGTATCCAGGGCCGGGACTCGGCTCTCCGGCTCCGGTTCGGCCTCCAGGGCCGGGGCCAGGCTCTCCCGCTCCGGCTCAGCCTCCGAGTCTGGCGAGCGCGGCGCGGATCCGATCCATCGAGCGCTCACGGCCGAGCACCTCGATCGACTCGAACAGCGGCAGGCCGACGGTCCGGCCGGTGATCGCCACCCGGACCGGGGCCTGGGCCTTGCCGAGCTTGAGTCCGTACTCGGTGCCGACCTCCTCCAGCGCGGTCTTGAGCGACTCGGGGTCCATGCCGACCTTCTCCAGCCGGGCGAGATAACCGCCGAGGATCTCCACGGCGGAGTTCTTCATGGCCTTGTCCCACGACGCCTGGTCGAAGACGGGCTCGTCCAGGAAGAGGAAGTCCACGTTCGCGGTGACCTCGGACAGGACCGCGATACGGGTCTGGGCGAGCTCGGCGACCCTGGCGAAGGTCTCACGGTCCCAGTCGGGCTTCAGCCAGGGCTCGCAGCGGGCGATGAAGACGGGGAGCGGCAGCGCCCGGATGTACTCGCCGTTGAAGGCCCGCAGCTTCTTCTCGTCGAAGAAGGCCGGGGACGGGTTGACGTCCTCCAACTTGAACAGCGGCACCATCTCCGACCAGGGCATGATCTCCCGGTCGTCGCCCGGCCCCCAGCCGAGCAGCATCAGGTAGTTGACCATCGCCTCGGCCAGGTAGCCCTCCTCGCGGTAGGACTCCAGGGCGACCTTGTCCCGGCGCTTGGACAGCTTCTGGCGCTTCTCGTTGACGATGACCGGCACGTGCGCCCAGACCGGCGCGGTCGCGCCGAGCGCCTGCCAGAGCAGCTGCTGCTTGGGCGTGTTGGACAGGTGCTCCTCGGCGCGGACCACGTGGCTGATCCGCATCTCGATGTCGTCCACCACGTTGGCGAGCACGAACAGCGGGGAGCCGTCGGCCCGCGCGACGACGAAGTCCTCCATCGCGTCGTTGGGGAACTCGACCGTGCCGCGGACCAGGTCCTCGACCACGGTGACGCCGTCGTCGGGGGTGCGGAAGCGCACGGCGCCCTCGGTCAGGCCCCGGTCGCGGCAGAAGCCGTCGTAACCGCGGTGCTCGGAACCGGTGCGGGCCTTGACCTCGTCACGGGTGCAGGTGCAGTAGTAGGCGCGGCCGTCGGCGGCCAGCTTGGCGACGGCCTCGCGGTGCTGCCCGGCGTAGGCCGACTGGAAGTAGGGGCCCTCGAAGACGGGGTTGTCGCCGTTGACGCCGATCCAGGCCAGCGCGGAGATGATGCCCTCGGTCCACTCCGGCCGGTTGCGGGCGGCGTCGGTGTCCTCGATGCGCAGCACGAACCTGCCACCGGTCTGCTCGGCCAGCGCCCAGTTGAACAGCGCGGACCGGGCGCCGCCGACGTGGAACATGCCGGTGGGAGAGGGAGCGAAACGAACCCTAATCACGGGAGACCACCCGGTTGGTGAGAGTGCCGATTCCTTCGATGCCGACGCTGACCTTGTCGCCGATGTTCAGCGGGCCGACCCCGGCGGGCGTCCCGGTCAGGATGACGTCACCGGGGATCAGGGTCATGACCGCGCTCACGTGGGCGATCAGCGTGGGAATGTCGTAGACGAGATGGGATGTGCGGGAGCTCTGCTTGACCTCGCCGTTCACCGTGGTGGTGATGCCCACGTCGCCCGCGTCGAGCTCGGTCTGGATCCACGGGCCGAGCGGGCAGAAGGTGTCGAAGCCCTTGGCCCGGGTGAACTGGACGTCCTTCTGCTGCAGATCCCTGGCCGTGACGTCGTTGGCGCAGGTGTAGCCGAAGACGACCTCGTGGGCCCGCTCCGCGGGGACCTCCCGGCAGAGACGGCCGATGACCACCGCCAGCTCGCCCTCGTAGTCGACCCGGCGGGTCAGTCCGGTCGGGTAGGTGATGGTCTCCCCCGGGCCGATCACCGAGGTGGACGGCTTGAGGAAGACCAGCGGCTCGTCG
Source organism: Streptosporangium sp. NPDC004631 (assembly GCF_053601935.1). Classification (NCBI taxonomy): domain Bacteria; kingdom Bacillati; phylum Actinomycetota; class Actinomycetes; order Streptosporangiales; family Streptosporangiaceae; genus Streptosporangium; species Streptosporangium sp. NPDC004631. The sequence continues at coordinate 84,358 of NZ_JBSGCR010000006.1, forward strand.
GGGACCTCGCCGCCCATCTCGCCGGCGTGGTCGGCGTAGTTCTTGCCGATCGCGACGACCTTGCTGGGCAGCATCGGCGCGACCAGCTTGACCTGGGAGAGCGAGTGACGCTCACCGGTGAACTGGATCGGGCCGAACGGGTGGCCGGAGATCGCGGAGATGAACTCCTCGCCGGGTCCACCCTCGACCACGCCGAATCCGACACCCTCACCTGTGGAGAACCTCGCTATGCGCACACGACAAGGCTAGTCGCGCCCGGAGTCCCGCCGGACCGTGGCCCGGCCGCCGGAACCGTACCGGCGGCCCCGCGCCGTACGGCCTCCCCGATAGAGCCATAAAAACGATAAAACACATACAAAGCCGTTAAATTCAAAAAAGTTATCAAAAACCTCAGATATCAACATAAAGGATTCACTAAGAAGAGATATGTACCGGTTGTTGTTCATATGTGGGGTATTACGAGCTAGAGGTGACTTCCGGGGAAGCAGATCGTCTTCCCCACGGGGGAGGTAATCGACGTGACCGAAGCCAACACGGTGAACAGGCCGAACGGCGGCGAGGGCCCGGCGTCGCGGGCTCGGACCGACGTCCCCGCGGGACAGGGGGGCCTGGTTACCCCCAAGGGGACCACCAGTATCGACAGCGGGGTCGTGGCGAAGATCGCCGGCCTGGCGGCCCGGGAGGTCGCGGGGGTCTACAACATGGGCGCCGGCACCGCACGCGCGCTCGGCGCGGTCCGCGGCATGGTGAGCGGCGACAAGGCGAGCGCCACACAGGGCGTGTCCGTGGAGGTGGGCGAGCGGCAGGCCGCGATCGACCTCGACCTGATGGTCGAGTACGGCGTGGCCATCCCGGACCTCGCCGCCTCGGTACGCCGCAACGTGATCGCGGCCATCGAGCGCATGACCGGGCTTGAGGTCACCGAGGTCAACGTCAAGATCGACGACGTCCACCTGCCCGACCAGGACACCGGCGGCGACACCGGCGGCAGGAAGAACGGATCCGAGCAGTCCGAGCCGGAGCCGCGCGTCCAGTGAGCGAGCTCGCGCACGAGATAGCGGACGCCGTACGGCGCTGCCCCGGCGTGGCGGACCTGTCGGGCGGCCCCTTCGGGGCCGTGGCGACCTACCTGCCGGGGGAGAAGATCTCCGGCGTCGCCCTCCGTGACGACGAGGTGGAGATCTCCATCGTCGTCCAGCCGGGGCGACCGCTGCCGGAGATCGCCGACGAGGTCCGGACGGCGCTCGCACCCCTGGTGGGAGACCGCCCGGTGAACGTACATATCGGAGGTATGCGATGAATCAGCTCCCCATCTGGACAGTGATCGGCTTGTTCGTCGGCATCGCGCTGGGATTCGCGGGAGCCTTCGGCGGTCTCGGCGCGTTCCTGCTGGTGCTGGTCCTGGGCGCCATCGGACTCCTCGTCGGCCACGTCGTCGAGGGTGGCGAGATCGACCTGTCCCGGCTGGCCGCGAGGCGACGATGACCGCCCCGGTCGAGCACCGCGCCACACCCTCCGAAGCCGGGACGTCCACCGGCGCGACCGGCCGTCACGACCCGGGGCCGGGGAACACCGCGCCCACGGACGTGACGCGGACGTCGCGACCGGCCGGGCCCGCCGTACCGGCCGAGCTACGGGGCAGGACCGACATCCCCGAGCGGGTGGTGACGCGGATCGCCGCCCGCGCGGCCCGGGAGGTGGAGCAGGTCGTGGCGGTCCGCGAACGGAGGACACCGGCCTTCGGCAGGCGCACCCGCGCCGTCGTGGACGGAGAGCTGGCCATGCTGGAGCTTGAGGTGACGGTGCGATACCCCGCCCCGCTCCTGCACGTGGCCGAGGAGATCCGGCGGCACGTGAACGACCGGGTCCACACGCTGACCGGCCTGATCGTCGGCCACATCGACATCGACGTGACCGGCGTGGTCCCCGCCCGGCAGGAGGACGGCGGATGACCGTCCCTCCCACCGGGCCGCCTGTTCCCGCCTCCGGCGCGGGACCTGTCCCGGATCCTGTCTCCGGGACAGGTCCCGTCCCGGAGGCGCCGACCGCACCCGGCGCGGGATATCCGGATGAGCCCACGCCGCCCGCGCCCGCCGAGGTTCCGAGAAACCCCAGGGCGGACCGGGCGGCGGTCAGGGCCTTCCGCCCGCGCCGGGTGATCCCCGCCGTGATCACCGCCGCCCTGATGACCGTGATCGGCGCCGTCGTGGCCGCGGAGGTGATCTCCGCGCTGCTCGGCCGCCCGCTGCACTGGATACCGTACGACCGGTTGTCGGCCTGGGCGTCCTCCACCCGGTGGGACGACCCGTCGGTGATGCTGGGCGCGGGCGTGGTCACCGCGCTGGGCCTGCTGCTCGTGCTGCTCGCGCTCCTGCCCGGCCGGCCCAGGCTCATTCCGGTCAGGACCGGCGACCCCGATCTGATCATCGGCATGCGGCCACGGGGCTTCACCCGCGCCCTGGCACACGCGGCCGAGCAGGTGCAGGGGGTAAACCACGCCCGGGTGAGGTTGCGCGGGAGGACCGCGGAGGTGACGGCCCACAGTCCGCTGCGGGACCCCGCCGGGCTCGCCGAGGCCGTACGGCGGGCCGTGGCGGCGCGGATCGCCGCGCTCACCCCGCTGAACGACTATCCCGTGCATGTACGCCTGCGAGGACAGTGATCGCCATGGACAGGAAGACCATACGGGGCAACCGGCTGGGGCTGCTGATCATGGGGCTGCTGCTGACGCTCCTGGGCGGCTACACGCTCGCCCGCGGCGCGCACGCGTGGCCGCAGAACGTGGCGCCCGGCGGGGAGCCGCTGATCAACGACCCGGTACGGGCGGCCTTCGCCCGCTACAGCCCGTGGCTGTGGTGGGTGATCGCGGCGGGCGCCGTCGTGCTCGCCCTGTTCGGGCTGCGCTGGCTGCTGGTCCAGGGACGGCGTGAGCGGCTGGGCGACTTCCGCCTGGAGAGCGGCTCCGACGGGGTCACCGACGTCCGGGCGGACACCGTGGCCGACGCGATGGCCGACGAGGTCGGCGCCCACCCCGCCGTGCTGAGCGCCAGCGCCTCGATGATCGGCACCAGGGCGCACCCCGCCGTACGGCTGCGCGTGGTGACCGACGAGAACGCCCCGATGAGCGCGCTCCGTGAGCAGCTGGGCGACCACGCCATCCCGCACATGCGCCAGGCCCTGGAGATGGAGACCGTCCCGGCGGTCGCCCAGGTGAGCCTGGAGGAGCCGCCGCGCCCCCGCAGGACCGTCGTCTGACCGGCCGCCGATCATAGGGTGGTCAGGGCAACCAACACTTCGAGGAGAAGATGTGCCTTCGGTCGTGAAGATAAATGTGCTGACGGTGTCCCCGGAGATGCGCGAGGAGCTGGAGCGCCGGTTCTCCGGACGGGCCGGGGTGGTGGAGTCCGCCGACGGCTTCGAGTGGTTCGAGCTGCTACGCCCGCAGGAGGGCACCGACCGCTACCTGGTCTACACCCGCTGGCGGTCGGAGGAGGACTTCCAGCGCTGGACCGAGAGTCAGGCGTTCCAGCGGGGGCACGCCCAGGCGGGCGCCGGGCAGGCGGCCGCGGGACCGGGCGGACCGGGTCACGGGAACGGGCACGGCGGGGAGCGGCCGCACGGGCCGGGCCCCGGGCAGGGACACGGCCACGGGCAGGGGCCCGCCGCCAGCGGTGCCGAACTCTGGTCGTTCGAGGTCGTGCAGAGCGCCGGTCCCCGGACCGGGTGAGGGGTATGCCGTACCGGCCGGTCAGCGGTCCAGCGCGTTCGCCTCGATGCGCTCGGCGATCCCGGCGCGTACGCACAGGGCGGCCGGGCTCTCCGGCTTGCGGTCGGCCTGGTCCCTGAAGCGCGCGATGAACTCCCCGCCGAGCCCCAGCCGGGGGTAGCGCTCCAGCACCTCGGCCCGCAGCCCGGCGGGGAAGTCCTCCCAGCGTCGGCCGCAGATGTCCAGCCCGGTGGACATCTCCAGCAGGTGCCCCTCCGGGTCCTCCGCGACGTCGACCTTCTCCCACATGTGGCGCACGATCACCTCCGACGCGCGCGCCCGCCGCTCGACGGGCCACCCCGCCGCCGCGCCGAAGACCCACGCGAGGTGCCCGCCCGCCTCCTCGAACGGCACGGTGTGGCTGTCGAACTCCTTGACCAGGCCGATGTCGTGCAACATCGAGGAGACGTACAGCAGCTCGGCGTCGAAGGCGACGCCGTTGGCCAGGCCGTACGCCGCGGCCCACAGGTAGGCCCGCACGGAGTGGTTCAGCAGCGCGGGCGAGCAGTAGGCGGTGGCCACCTCCAGCGCGGCACGGGTCGCGGGGGTCTCGGGGATCACGATGTCTGCGAGTCTCATGCGCCCAGCCTGGCCCACGCGCCGGACCGTCCGCGACCGGCCCGCACCGATGAATCCGTCCCGAGAGCGGTAAACCTGTGCCACGCGTCTGGTTGCTAACGATGTGCTGGGAAAAAGCCGCTCGACTTGACCGTTTTGGTGGGATTCGGAGAGCATGATCAGCTATCTTCGTCCGGCCCGGAAGGAACTGGCGTGCGCCGCCGCACCAAAGCACTCACCCTCTCCCTCGTCCTCTTCCTGACCTGCGGTGCGACGACCGTCACCGCGGAGGCGGCCGAGACGGTCAAACGCACCGCCGAGTGCCAGGGCGACTGGCTGCCGGCGACCCCGACGGCGGCGGACATCATGGCGGGCAAGGTCGACTTCGTGGGCCTGCCCCCGGTGCGGGTGGACAAGGACGTCAACTGGCGAACCGACCCCTACCGCAACCGGTCCTGGAGCATGGTCTTCCACTCGCTGCGCTGGATGGGCCGCCTGGTCGCCGACTACGAGACCAGCGGGGAGAGCGCCTACCTGGCCCGGGCCACCGAGATCGCCAAGGACTGGGTGGCGGACAACCCCCGAGGCGGCGGGGCCAAGGCCAGCCCCTACGCCTGGCAGGAACACCCGATCGCGCTGCGCGCGCCCGCGCTGGTCTGCCTCAGCAAGCACGTCGACGCGCCCTGGCTCTCCAAGAGCCTGGCCGAGCACGCCACGGTGCTGTCCGACCCCCGCCGGTACGAGAAGGGCCACAACCACGGGATAGACCAGGACATCGCGCTGCTCGGCATCGGCTGCCGATACAAGAACACGGGCTGGTCCAACCTCGCGGTCAGGCGGCTGACCGAGACGGTGAAACTCGACGTCGACTCCCAGGGCGTGCTGCGGGAGCAGGCGCCGCGTTACGCGATCTACGTCTACGAGCGGCTCAAGGTCGCGATGGGCCGCATCGAGGAGTGCGGCAGGAAGGTGCCCGCCGACATCTCCAGGCGGTGGGAGTCGCTGGAGGACTTCATCTCGCACTCCACCCAGCCGAACGGGTTCATGGTCCCGATCGGCGACGGCGGCGCGGACGTGCGGCCGGTCGGATACACCCACCCCAAGAAGACCGTGCGGGTGTTCGGCAACGGCTACGTCTACGGACGCACCGCCTGGGACGACCCGGCGTCGGCGTTCTACTCCATCCGCTTCGGGCCCGGGCTGAAGTACCACGGCCACGAGGACCACCTCGGCGTGACCTACTACGCCCAGGGTCGCGATGTCCTGGTCGACGTGGGCTTCCACTCCTACGAGAACAACCCCTACCGCCGCTGGACCATGTCCCCGCAGGCGCACAACACGCCGGCCGTGGTCGGCGCCGCCTTCCGGGCCAGAACCGCCACCACTCTGAGCCGCTCCTCGATCCGTGACGGCAGGCAGAGCTACCGGCTGACCGACAGGGCGTACGGCGTGCCGAGAACCCGTTCGGTACTGGTCAACCACGAGCAGGACGTGATGGCCGTGCTGGACACGGTCCCCCGGGGTTCCCGGGTCGGCAACGTCTGGCACCTCGCCCGTGAACTGTCCACCGTGTCCAACACCGGCGGCCGGGTCGTGGTCAAGGACAGGACGGGCTGGAAGGCGACGCTGGTCCAGCTCTCGATGCCGTCGTGCAGGCCGGTGGACGGGCTCCGGGTGGTCCAGGGCCTGCAGAACCCCTACCAGGGCTGGGTCTCCCCCGCCTACCTGCGCAAGCAGGCCGCTCCCGCGGTCCTCTCCCCCACCTCGGAGAACGCGCTGCTCACCGTCGTGGTCCCCGGCGTCGACAACCCCTCGGTCTCCTGCTCGGGCGGCAAGGTCCGCCTGGAGACCGCCAAGGGCCCGGTGAGCTTCCGGGCCGCCGGGACCGGCCTCTCCTGAGATCCCCTCGGGAGACCCCTCCCCCGGGGTCCCCGGGAGAGCCGGGCGGTCCCGATCCCCAGGGTCTCCCCGAAGAGCCCAGATGTGGGGTACGGCTGGGCTGTACCCCACGTTTCCCGGTCTCCCCGCCCCGGCGGAGGGATCAGTCGGTGGTGTGGCCCGCCCGGAGCAGGCCGTAGGTGACCGCCTGCTCCAGCGCCTGCCAGGAGGCCTCGATGATGTTCTCGTCGACGCCGACGGTGGCCCACTCGGAGGTCGGGTCGCTGGAGGTGATCAGTACGCGGGTGACCGCGTCGGTGCCGTGGGTGCCCTCCAGGATCCGCACCTTGAAGTCGATCAGCTCGACCGCCGCCAGCTCCGGGTAGAGCCGCTCCAGCCCCAGCCTGACGGCACGGTCCAAGGCGTTGACCGGGCCGTTGCCCTCGCCGGTCGCGACGATCCGCTCACCCTTGGCGTGCAGCTTGACCGTGGCCTCGCTGACCAGTTCGCCGCCGCGGGTCCGTTCGACGATCACCCGCCAGGACTCGACCTCGAAGTGGCGCCTGCGCTCGCCCGCCACGGTATCGCGGAGCAGCAGCTCGAAGGAGGCGTCGGCGGCCTCGAAGGTGTAGCCCTTGGACTCCAGGTCCTTGACCCGGTTCACCAGCTCGCGGGAGGTCTCCGGCGACAGCTCGTAGCCCAGCTCGCGGCCCTTGAGCTCGACGGAGGCGCGGCCGGCCATGTCGGAGACGAGCATGCGCATGTCGTTGCCGACCTGGGCGGGGTCGATGTGCTGGTAGAGGTTGGGGTCCACCTTGATGGCGCTGGCGTGCAGCCCGGCCTTGTGCGCGAAGGCGGAGACACCCACGTAGGGGGCGTGGGAGTTCGGGGTGACGTTGGTGACCTCGGTGATCGAGTGCGCGATGCGGGTCATGTCGGCCAGCGCGGCGGGCGGGACGAGGTCGAAGCCCCGCTTGAGCTGGAGGTTGGCCACGACGGTGAACAGGTTGGCGTTGCCGGCCCGCTCGCCGTACCCGTTGGCGCAGCCCTGCACGTGGGTGGCTCCGGCCTTCACCGCGGCGAGGGTGTTGGCCACCGCGCAGCCGGTGTCGTCGTGGCAGTGGATGCCGATCCTGGCGGACGTCTGCACGGCCGCGTGGACGACGTCGGCGAGCTCGTCGGGGAGCATGCCGCCGTTGGTGTCGCAGAGGGCGACGACGGAGGCGCCCGCCTCGGCCGCGGTGCGCAGCACCTCCAGCGCGTAGGCCGGATTGGATGCGTAGCCGTCGAAGAAGTGCTCGGCGTCGAGGAAGACCCGCTGTCCCTCCGCGCGGAGGTGGGAGACCGTGTCGCGGATCATCGCGAGGTTCTCCCGGAGAGTCGTGCGGAGGGCGAGTTCCACGTGCCGGTCGTGACTCTTGGCGACAAGGGTCACGACCGGCGCGCCGGATTCGCGCAGAGCGGCCACCAATGGGTCGTCGGCTGCCTTCACCCCGGCCCGGCGGGTCGCGCCGAACGCGGTGAGCTGCGCGTGCTTCAGGTCCAGCTCTGTTTGAGCACGCCTGAAGAACTCTGTGTCCTTGGGGTTGGCGCCCGGCCAGCCCCCCTCGATGAAGCCGACTCCCAGGCTGTCCAGCTGGCGGGCGACGGCCAGCTTGTCGACCACCGTGAGGTTGAGGCCCTCCTGCTGGGCACCGTCACGCAGTGTCGTGTCGTAGACATGGAAGCGGTCGTCGGCCATATCGGTCTCCTTCGCGGGTTCGATGATTCGCTGATCGCCGCGCGCTCGTCTCGGCTCCGAGAAACAAAAAAACCCCTCACGGACGTGAGAGGTCGGCGCGCTGGCGGTGTCCCTTGTCAGCCAGCGCGCCTGCCGATAATGAGCAGACCGTAGAACATGATGCCTCGGAGTCTGCCACACGCCACCACCGTTTGACACATTGATCTCAGGATCCGAGACCTGTCCGCTCACCGAAACAGCTGAGCGGACCCCCGGAGGAGCATCGCGCGACCCGGCGATTGACCGGCTGATCTGGTGATATACGGCGACCTTCTCATCCAGCGCCCCAAGGACGTTCTCCGTCGCCGTCCGGGCCTCGATCGGGGAGGCGCGACTGGGAGCGTTCCCAGGCATCCGGCCGCGCGGCGCCTTCCGTGCCGAGGATCAGAGGTCCCCGTCGCGGACACCCACTCGGCACCGGTCAGATCAGCCTGCTTGTATGGCCCGCCGCGACGAGGCGATCGTATGCGCGTCGCACCTCGTCGGACATTTCTTGCGGTATGGCAAACCCGAGTTCAGCGTACTTGGAGATGCGTTGAGTGTCTCCGACGATCATGTCGGCGACCCGTTCAACGTCTCCTATTGATTCGATGTAATCCTCCAGCGACAAGGGTTCGGCCGCGCAGATGACATCCACCTCGGGCCACATCTTCCTGCAGGTCGCGTACGCTCGCCTCTGCTGGTAGGGGCGGGAGACAAGCGTGACGGACGAGATGTTTACGCCGTGATCCGCAAGCAGCGTACGGGTGAACTCGATGTTCTGCCCCGTGTTGGTCGCCCTCGTCTCGACAAGGATCCTCTCTGACGGCACGCCCAGCCCGACGGCCTCGTCCCGGTAGTGAATCGCCTCGCCTCGCGGGAACCGCTTGACCGTGGTCGGCGAGTTGGCGCCGGTGAAGACGAGGCGCGGGAACATTCCCCTCTTGAAAAGCTCGGCTGTAAAGGTGGCCACTCCTATGTCGTGACCCCCGAGCCCCACTCCGATATCGGAATGTCGCAGCTCATGGTGCAGGTTGTGGTAGTCCCACAGAATTTCAAGGTCGTCTAGAATGTTTTCAGGCAGAATGCCCATGCTCGGCCTATTCCGGAATCTTGAAACTATAGAACCATTCGAATCGTGTGGCCGCATGGACGCCACGCGCGAACTCGACAACCTGGCCACTCCGCGTGGTAGTTGTGCGCTTGAGCACCACCACAGGTTCGCCTACGGGAAGCTCCAGTTCCCGGGCCTCGTCGGGTGTCGGCATCCGGGCATGAAGAGACTCGGTGATGGTGTCCGGCTCAAAACCTTGGACGGTCAGCACCGCGAAGCCCCCGCCGTGGCCCGCAGGCCCTGGAGTGGGGTCGACCAGTGGAGTTCCCTCCCTCCCAAGGGGACACCGCCGCGCCCTCACCGTGCGACCCAGGCCGGAGGGGACCCGGGTCGCACCCCAACGCGGCCCCCTCCCGGAGGGGGAAGGGGGCCGCCCCATCCCGGAGAGACGGGCGATATCCGAGCGTGACAGATACCCCTCAAGGGAGTCCGTCACCGCTCCCTCCCCTCGGGGCGCCGGCCGAGAACCTCAAGAACCCTGTCGAAGTCCCTCAACCAGACCACGACGGCCGGCTCAAGGTAGCCCAGGAGCCTGTAGACCTTCACATGGTCGGCTTCGAGACGCCGGTGGTGAATGGGCTCATGATGCATGACCCGGTTACGTAGCAGGACCATGGCCTGCAGGTTGTCATGCAGTTCCCCACGACGCCCCGAATAGTGGGGAAAGGCCCTGTACAACGCGGGCACCCAGAGGTAGCGGTCGTAGGACCGGCTCAGGAGTGATGCCCAGAACCCGAAGGACAGTTCGGTGATCACGTCATCGGTGGTGGGAGCATCGCTCCCCTTCCTCCACAGACTGCGCTCAGCCTGTGCGACCTTGGCAAGCTCGTGCTTTCGCAGCGGCGCCACGACCCACCAGTCGGCTCGGCCGAACCTGGCACTCAACTCGGCGTGCTGCGCGTTGCGCAGGCTGACCTCCAGGCAGTGCAGAGGGCAGTAGAAGGCCTCCGACACCTCGATGTTCCACCGGTACAGATCCCATGCCCGCCTGTCATCCCCGCCCGTAGCATCCCGATACGGAGCGAAACGCGGCGAGGAGAACATCCGATGGAACCATTCGGGCAGCTCAAAGCTCACAGCGGCACTCCGGGGGAGGATCGGTTGTCGGGGGAACGGGTGGCCGGATACACTTAGCCGGGTAAGCCCCGGGTCCGCCTCTGCTTCGCATGCCGCCCGGGGCACGGCCTTTTCTCCGCCCTTTCCCCGGCACCCATCCGCCGATGAGCCACCGGCCGCGGGAAGCGCCCTGCGCCACGCGAGAACGGTAGTGCCTTACCCCCGAGGCACGCAGACGTATTCCCGTACACGAACTGCGAACCTCCGCGAAGCCCGGCGCCCCGCTTCACATGGCGCGGAGATTTTTCCGGTACCGGACACCGATCGGACGACCGCCGGCCCCGGTCCGGATGACAATGGTCGGTATGAAGGCGACCTATCTGGACCCCGCCGTCGGGCAGTATCTGCTCGCGCACACCACCCTGCCCGACGACCTCCTCGACGCGCTCGCCCTGGAGACTCGGGAGGTCACCGGCGACCGGGCGGGCATGCAGATCTCCCCCGACCAGGGGCGGTTCCTCACCATGATCACTCAGCTCAGCCGTGCGGAGAACGTGGTGGAGGTGGGGACCTTCACCGGTTACTCCTCCATCTGCCTGGCGAGGGGGCTCGGTTCCGGCGGCAGGCTGACCTGCTTCGACGTCAGCGAGGAGTGGACGGCGATCGCCCGGCGCTACTGGGAGAAGGCCGGGCTCACCGACCGCGTCGAGCTCAGGATCGGCCCGGCCGCCGAGCGGCTGGCGGAGCTTCCCGGCGACCGGGCCGTGGACCTGGCGTTCATCGACGCCGACAAGCCCAACTACCCCGTCTACTACGAGATCCTCATGTCGCGTCTCGCCCCGGGCGGCCTGATCCTCGTCGACAACACCCTGTGGAGCGGTCGCGTGGCCGACCCCACGGTGGACGACGAGGCGACCCGGGCCATCCGCGAGTTCAACGACCTGGTCGTGTCCGACAGCAGGGTGACCTCGCTGATGCTGCCGATCGCCGACGGCCTCACCATGATTCGAAAGCACTGACGAGCGACACGGGCAGGCTGGTCGAGGCGTAGGCGCCCTCCGGCGGGAACCCGGCCGGGGTGTGGCGGCCGAGTCTCCCGGGGGGACGGTCAGCAGATCTTGTGGATCCAGCCGTGCGTGTCGGGGCGGGAGCCGTACTGGATGCCGACCAGGGCCTCACGGATCCTGGAGGTGACGGGGCCCTGAGTGCCGTCGCCGACGGTCCAGGCGCGGTCGGCGCCCTTGACCGAGCCGACCGGGGTCACCACCGCGGCGGTGCCGCAGGCGAAGACCTCGGTGAGTTCGCCGGACTCGCAGCCGCTCTGCCACTCCTCGATCGACAGGCGCCCCTCCTCGGCGGTCAGGCCGAGGTCGGCGGCGAGGGTGAGGATCGAGTCGCGGGTGATGCCGGGAAGGAGCGTGCCGGTGAGGGCCGGGGTGAGCAGGCGGTCGCCATAGACGAAGAACAGGTTCATCCCGCCCATCTCCTCGACCTGGCGGTGCTCGTGGGAGTCGAGCCAGACCACCTGGTCACAGCCCTGCTCGATGGCCTGGCGCTGAGCCACGAAGGCCGCCGCGTAGTTGCCGCCGCACTTGGCGAAGCCGGTGCCGCCGGGGGCGGCCCGGGTGTACTCGGTGGAGAGCCAGACCGAGACGGGCCTGCCCGCGCCGAAGTAGGCGGCGGCCGGGGAGGCGATCACCATGTAACGGTAGGTCCTCGACGGGTAGTTCACCCCCAGTGCGGCCTGCGTGGCGATCATGAAGGGGCGCAGGTAGAGGCTGTGGCCCTGGATGGTGGGCACCCAGTCACGGTCGGTCTGGACGAGGAGTTCCAGTGACTCGACGAACGTCTCCTCGGGCAGCGCCGGCATGGCCATCCGCGCCGCCGACAGGTTGAAGCGGGCCGCGTTGGAGTAGGGCCGGAAGCTGGCGATCGTCCCGTTCTCCTGGCGGTAGGCCTTCAGCCCCTCGAAGAGCTCCTGGGCGTAGTGAAAGACCGAGGTCGCCGGGTCGAGGCTGAGCGGCCCGTACGGCATGAGCCGCGCGTCGTGCCAGCCCTCCCCCTCCGTGTAGTCGATCGAGATCATGTGGTCGGTGAAGGTCTGGCCGAATCCCGGATCCGCCATTACCCGCTCACGCTCGGCCGCGGTGCGCGCGTGGTCGGAGAGCTGCACGTCGAAGCTGAGCTTCTGAGCGGTGGTCATGACAGAGATCCTTCTCTTTGTGACGGACTACGCCTGAGTCCATTCTGCGATGGAGCAGGTAACGGGAAACTACTGCAACCTGTGGAAAACCGGCAGTGCCGGGGGGCGTGCGGGGCAAAAAGAAGACGCGCCGGGCCGCTCGGGTGAGCCGCCAGGCGCGTCTGAGTCGAATGGGCGGCCTCTCAGCCGGCTACTCGGGCGGTGATGTCGTCGCCGATCTCATGGGTGGTCCGGCCGGTCCAGCCGGTCAGCCGCTCGACCAGGTCGTCGGCCACGGCCTGCTCGACCCTGGCGGCCTGCTCGGCCAGGCCGAGGTGGTCCAGGAGCATGGCGACCGACAGGATCGTCGCGGTCGGGTCGGCCTTGCCCTGCCCGGCGATGTCGGGGGCGCTGCCGTGGACCGGCTCGAACATGCTCGGCGCGGTGCGGTCGGGGTTGATGTTTCCGCTGGCGGCCAGGCCGATGCCACCGGCGATGGCGGCGCCGATGTCGGTGATGATGTCGCCGAAGAGGTTGTCGGTGACGACCACGTCGAACCGCTCCGGCTGGTTGACGAAGAACATCGAGGCGGCGTCGATGTGGCAGTAGTCGGTGGTCACGTCGGGGTACTCCAGGCTGACCCGGTCGACGGTGCGGGCCCAAAGGTCACCGGCGTAGGTGAGCACGTTGGTCTTGTGGACCAGCGTCAGCTTCCTGCGCGGCCGGGTGAGCGCCCTGTCGAAGGCGTAGCGGACGACGCGCTCGACGCCGAAGGCGGTGTTCAGCGACTCCTGGGTGGCGACCTCGTACGGGGTGCCCCGGCGCAGCACGCCGCCGGCGCCGGCGTAGGGGCCCTCGGTGCCCTCGCGGACGACGATCATGTCGATGTCCTCGGGGCGGGCCTTGCCCAGCGGGGTCTCCACGCCGGGGAAGAGCTTGACCGGGCGCAGGTTGACGTAGTGGTCGAGCTCGAAGCGGAGCTTGAGCAGCAGGTCGCGCTCCAGGATGCCCGGCGGCACGCTGGGGTCGCCGACCGCGCCGAGCAGGATCGCGTCGTATCCGCGCAACTCGTCCAGGACCGTTTCGGGAAGGGTCTCACCGGTCTGATGGTACCGCTTGGCCCCCAGGTCGTAGGTGGTGGTCTCCACCTTCGTGCCGACCGCCTCCAGGACCTTCAGGCCCTCGGTGACGACCTCGGCCCCGATCCCGTCCCCGGGAATGACCGCCAGGCGAATGTTGCGCGAGTCCATGCACGCACCTTACCGGTCCGTCTCGGTGATCGAACCACCGATCTCACCCCTCGGACAGGTGTCCCACGGATCGGAGGCAAGGATTTTGCTTTCTTTATCGCCTTTTGACCGTTTCTTTAAGGTCGCGACCCACCACCCGTCCAGGCGGGTTCCGGCAGAGCCGGCCCGCCGGGAGGGGTCCGGCTAGGAACGCGTGGGGATCCCGCCGTTGTCACGGCGGTCCAGGGCGGTCTGGAGCGCCTGGGCGGCCTCGTCCTCGGTCTCCTCGGGACGGTTCCAGGGATACATGTCGTACATGGTGACTCTCGTCTCGGTCGTGTGGAACAGATCACATGGAACGGGGGGAGGTGATCCGGGCTCCGGTCGTGGAGCCGGAAACAGACCCGAGACCGCGAATCCGGATCACGGATCGCGGCGGGGGTGTGAGCCGACCGGCGCCGTCGCACCGCGGCGGGCTGCCGGCCCGCCTCTGTCAGGCCCCGCCGCGGCAGGTAATGACTACAAAAACCTGCGGCATTTCCTGCCATGTTATCCGGCGGTTACCACGCCGTCTCGCCCCCCGTACAGATTTCTCACATGCTGAGACAGCGTCGCAGGCGGCTCGGGAGCGTTCCAGAAACGGACGCGGCCGGTGCCCCCGGCGATTCGGGGCGCCGGCCGTGTCACGGAGGGATTGTCCGGGAGGTCCTACTCGGCCAGGTCGACCGAGCGACCGCTGTCGGCGCCGATCTCGGCGCCGATCTGGTCGATCACCTCGGACGGAATGGCGGTGTCGACGGTCAGCGCGATGAGCGCCTTGCCGCCCTTGACATCCCGCGCCACCTGCATGGAGGCGATGTTGATGCCGTGGTCGCCGAGAATGCGGCCGACGACGCCGACGATGCCGGGGCGGTCGGTGTAGGTGAAGAACGACAGGTGGTCGGTCGGCTCGATCTCCATCTGGAAGCCGTTGACCTCGACGATCTTCGTGATCTGGCGCGGCCCGGAGAGCGTGCCGGAGACCGAGACCGTGCGCCCGTCGGCGAGGACGCCGCGGACGGTCACCACGTTGCGCCAGTCGGGGCTGTCGGAGCTGGTGAGCAGCTCGACGATCACGCCTCGGTCCTTGGCCAGGAGCGGGGCGTTGACATAGGTGACCGAGTCCTCGACCACGTCGGTGAAGACACCCTTGAGGGCGGCCAGCTCCAGCACGCGGACGTCCTTGGAGGCGATCTCGCCGCGCACCTCGACGTCGAGCCTGGTGGCGACCTCGCCCGCGAGGGCGGTGAACACCCGGCCGAGCTTCTCGGCCAGCGGCAGGCCCGGCTTGACGTCCTCGGCCACCGCGCCGCCCTGGACGTTGACCGCGTCCGGCACGAACTCACCGGCGAGGGCGAGCTTCACGCTCCGCGCGACCTGGGTGCCGGCCTTCTCCTGGGCCTCGTGGGTGGAGGCGCCCAGGTGCGGGGTGACGACGACCTGGTCCAGCTCGAAGAGCGGGCTGTCGGTGACGGGCTCCTTGGGGAACACGTCGATGCCGGCTCCGGCGACGCGCCCCTCCTTGATCGCGGAGTAGAGGGCGTTCTCGTCGATGATGCCGCCGCGGGCGACGTTGACCAGGCGGACGGACGGCTTGACCTGGTGGAGCTCCCGGTCGCCGATCAGCCCGACGGTCTCCTTGGACTTGGGCAGGTGGACGGTGATGAAGTCGGCCTCGCGCAGGACCTCCTCCAGCGAGACCAGCCGGACGCCCATCTGCGCGGCGCGGGCCGGCTGCAGGTAGGGGTCGTAGGCGATCAGCTCGACGCCGAACGGCTGGAGGCGCTGCGCGACCAGCTGGCCGATCTTGCCCAGGCCGAGGATGCCGACGACCTTCTCGTCGAGCTCCACACCGGTGTACTTCGAGCGTTTCCACTCGCCGCCCTTGAGCGCGGAGTGCGCCTGGGCGACGTTGCGGGCGGAGGCGAGGATCAGCGCGACGGTGTGCTCGGCGGCGCTGGTGATGTTGGAGGTGGGCGCGTTGACGACCATGACACCGGCCTTGGTGGCGGCCTCCACGTCCACGTTGTCGAGGCCGACGCCGGCGCGGGCGACGACCCGGAGCCGGGGCGCGCCGGCGATCGCCTCGGCGTCCACCTGGGTGGCACTGCGCACGATGAGCGCGTCCACGTCGGCGAGGGCGGGCAGGAACTGGGCACGGTCGGCGCCGTCGGTGTGACGGACTTCGAAGTCAGCGCCCAGAACCGCGAGGCCGGCCTCGGAGAGTTCCTCTGCGACCAGTACGACGGGCTTGTTCACAGGCAAGATCCTTAGAGACGTGGAGGCTGCACGAACCTCACGTAGTCTATCGGCGCTTGTGAACGCGTTCACGAGTGTCCCGCGATCCGAGACGTTACCCGCCCCCTACGTGATCTACGCGGAGAAAATTTAACTTGGTCTTGATGTCAAGAAATATTCGCGATTACCCTGATAAGCCGTGGTTCAGTACCTATGGTTCGTTATATGAGCATCGGGAACCCCGCTCTCGGCGACGTGCTCGCACAGCACGGCGATCCGCACCGGCTGCTTGCGGCGCTGGCCGAATGGGGACTTCTGGTGGCCGTGCGCCCCGACCGTTCCGTCGTGCTCGGCACGACCCAGGCCGGTGATCGGGTCCTGCTCGGATACACCTCCGCGAGCACCTACGCACGTCACCGCGGCAATCACTCGCTGTCGGCCTGCGACGCCGACACCATCCTCGACATCCAGCGCGTCACCGGCGTGCGGGAGATCGTGATCGACGCGGCGGGGCCGGCGGCCGCCGCCGTGCCGATCGAGGACCTCCAGCGTCACCTCCTCTCGACCCGCAGTGGTCCCGCGCCGGCGCTGTCGGCCGCGACCCCGACGGCGTACGCGACCGGAGCGATGGCCACGGTCTCCTCCCACGTCCCCACGGTGAGCCAGCGGATCCCCGTGCCCGCGGCGTCCGCCCAGCCGTGGATCCCCGCGCCCCGCCCCCACCTGTCGGGGCCCATGCAGCAGGTGGACCCCGGCTACCGCCGGTGTGACCACCCGATCCTGCCCGCGCTGCGGGTCGCGGTCGCGGAGCTGCTCACCGACTATCCGCTGGTCCACCACGTGTGGATCTCCGAGGCCCGGACCAGCTCCGGCGCCCCCGGGATCATGCTGCATGTCAAGGCGCACATGTCCGCGGCCGAGGAGGTGGTCAGGGACCTGCACCGCGGGGTGCGCGCCCGGCTGCCGCAGCTCGCGGCGAGCGAGGCGCCGATCCTGATGGCCCGGGTCGCCGACGCGCACAGCGAGCAGCGCATGATCGAGCTGGGCGTCCACGTGGTCTGCGCCGACGTCACCGACTGACCCGCCGCCCCGCGCGCACCGGGGCACGACCGGGGTACGGCCGCGCCCTCGTGGGGCCGGGCCGCACCCCGGCGAGCGACCGGGCGCGGGCGCTATCCGATCCGGCGAACCGGCGTCGGCGTCGTCCTCGTCCGGGTGAACGTCCCGGCGACCGCCGCCGCCAGCACCGGCAGCCCGATCACCACCGCCGTGAGAAAGAGCCAGGGAATCTCGACCGTGGGCGGCACCGACGGCAGCGACGGGATCCCGCCCTCCTCGGTGAGGATGATCCCGAAGGATCCCGCCCGCGCCGTCATGGGCCAGGTCGCGGCGATCCCCGTCACGACGCCTGCCACCGCGCCGATCAGGACGCCGAGCCCCGCGATGAGACCGGCCTGCCCGGCGACGACCAGCCTGCGCGTGCCGGGCGGTGCGCCGACGGCGGCCATCGTGGTGAGATCGGGCCGCATGTCGGCCGCCGCGAGCCCGGTGGCCACGAACGTGCCGCCCAGCACCAGGACGAGCGCCGCCCCCAGGAGCAGCCAGAGCTGCGGAGCGATCTCCTGGTCGAATCCGCTCTCCGTCTGGAGGCCGACCTGGGGGATCACCCTCTGGAGCCTCCATTCGAGCCCGGCCCGCTGCTGGAAGGTGGGCCGGTAGGCGGCCGGGTCGATGTACAGGACGCGGGGCCTCGTCTTCAGCCCGGCGCCGTGAAGGGCGGCGACGGGCAGCACCGCGACCGCCTGCCGGGGGTCGGCGGCCCGGGCCACCACGGCGGGGACCGTGACGAGGTCGGACCCGCCCTCGCGGTCCCCTCCGAGCGAGTTCACGTCCAGGCTCAGCCGCCCGTTCCGCACCAGGCTCGGATCGAACACCACGGCCTTGCCCGAGGCGAACGCGGCTGAGGCCACCGGGTCGGGGCGGCCCTGAACGAGGGCGAGCAGCCGCCCGTCCCCGATCGGGATCTCCGTGGAGAAGACCCTCAGCCTGTTCCGGGGGGTACGCCGGGGGCTCACTGCGAGGGGGTGACCCGCCACGTCCCGGACCACGGCGCCCTCGATCAGCGGCACCCCCGGCAGCGCCCGCTCCGCGGCGGCCCGGAACTCGGCCCATCGGCCGTCGTCGGGATCCCCTGCGCTGATCGTCGTGGTCCCGACCGGGACGGTCGACTGGAAGGCGTCGCGGTTCTCCGCGAAGTTGCTGGAGCCCGCGATCCCCGCCGCGACGACGGCGGCCGTGGCGGTCATGACCGCCGCGACGGCGGAGGCCGTACGGCCTCGGTGACGGGCGGCGTCGCGGGCGGCCAGGCGGAGGGGGAGTGGAAACCGTACGGCCAGGCGGGCGGCCCCCTTGACCAGTCGGGGAGTCAGCGCGACCAGCCCGAGCTGAGTGAGGACGGCCGCGGCGAAGACCCAGACCACGTCGAACCTGACGGCGAACAGGGTCGCCGCGACCCCCAGGCCGAGCAGGACGAGGCCCAGCACCGGACGGCCCACCCGGTCGCGGACACCGCCCCTGCGCCCGCCGAGCACCGCCGCCACATCCTGACGGGCCGCCTGCAGGGCGGGCACCACGGCGGCGGCGAGCCCGCTGCCCGCTCCGAGCAGGGCGACGATCGCGATCGGCCCCCAGGGGATGTCCAGGGGCGCGACCCTGCCGAGCAGCCTGCCGGCCCCCAGCGAGAGCGACAGTGCCGCCAGGCCGGCACCGAGGATCAGGCCGAGCGCCGCGGCCCCGCCGCCCAGGACGACGCCGTCGGCCAGGACGATCGCCCGCAGGTGTCCGGGGGAGCCGCCCTGCGCGGCGATCAGCGCGAGTTCCCGGCGGCGCCGCCGGAGCCCGACCGCGAAGGCAGGACCGGCGAGCAGCACCACCTCCAGCACGATCATGACCCCGGTGAGCCCGATCGCCGCGGTCCGGTTCACATCCAGCCGATCGGCGTGGAGCCTGCCCTGGACGGCGGACGTGCCCTCGATGACGGCACGTGACTCCACCAGCAGTCCGACCGCGTTCAGCCGCTGGACCAGTGCCCCCGTGACCGGGCCCGCGGTGTCGGCCAGCCAGCCGGTGCGGTGGTTACCGTGTTCACCGAGAAGCAGGGTGCCGGGGAGTCCGACGATCTGCGGTTCGTCGATCCGGTGCGGATGCTCGACCAGCCCGACGACCCGCAGCGGGCGCTCCTCCAGCGTGACCGCCAGCGTCTCCCCCAGCCGGGCGCCCCTCTCCAGCATCCCGGGAGTGATCGCGATCTCCTGGGACGAGGCGGGGAGGCGGCCTCTGACCAGGCGGTACCTACCCGTCGTCATGGGGTCGCGCAGGTCCAGCTCGTATCCGTTCGCGTAGCCGTACTCATCCTTGCCGCGGAAGGGGACACCGCCCTCGTTCATCGGGAGGAGCCTGGTCCCCGGGCCGAGAAGCGCGGCCACCTCGGCGGCCGTCCACGACCGCGCCGAGGAGGAGCCTTCGGAGGACTCTTCGGAGGCCGCCCAGTTCCGGCCCTGGAGATCCTGCTCCAGCACGCCCCGCACCCCCGTCGTCCGGATGCCGGCGTCGGCGGCCCCGATGTCCGCGGTGAGCTGCTCCCGGGGGTCGATGTCCATGGTCTGCAGGAAGATCAGCAGACCGGTGATCACGAGGACCGGCAGGGCGATCATCGCGACGATCAGCGCGCTGCGGCCCCCTGCCCGCCGGGCGTCCCTGAGGGAGAGCCGCAGCACGGCGGACAGGGCGCTCGTCCGCCTGCCCCGCGTCCCGGAGCCGGCGTCCCGGCCGCCCGTCCCCCCGTCCGTCCGCTCGCGCGCTCGGCCGCCTTCCCTCTCCCCCGGCCGTTCACGTGCTCCGTCGCCCGCTCCGCCGTCCGGCCGCTCACCGTGCCCGCTCATCGCGCGCTCTCCAGGGGGGTGGCGGTGGAGTCGGTGATCTCGCCGTCCCGCAGGAAGACCACCCGGTCGGCCCAGGCGGCGTAGCGGGGTTCATGGGTGACGAGGAGAACCGCCGCTCCCGCGTCGCAGCGGGTGCGCAGGAGCTGGAGGATCTCGTCGCCGGTCGGGGTGTCCAGCGCGCCGGTGGGCTCGTCCGCCAGGATCAGCCGCCGCTCGCCCACCAGGGCACGGGCGATCGCGACCCGCTGGCGCTGGCCGCCGGAGATCTCGTCGGGGAGGCGGTCGGCGACCTCTCCGAGGCCCACCTCGGCGAGGACCTCCAGCGCCGCGCGCCGGGCCGCTCCGAAGGCGACCCCGTCCAGCTCGCGCGGGAGCGTGACGTTCTCCAGCGCGGTGAGCGAGGGGATCAGGTTGAGGTCCTGGAAGACGTAGCCGACGTGGCGGCGGCGGAGCCCGGCCAGCTCTCCGGCGGTCAGGCCCGGCAGCGGCGTGCCCTCGACGGTCACGGTGCCCGAGGTGGGCAGGTCAAGGCCGCCCGCGAGGTTGAGCAGGGTGGACTTGCCGGATCCGGACGGCCCCATCATCGCGACCAGTTCTCCGGCGGCGACCTCCAGGCTCACCCTCCGCAGCGCCGCCACGGCCTGCGGTCCTTCACCGTGCACGCGGCTCACGTCCGCGAGCCGTAGGACCGGATCGAAACTCATGCTTGTCTCTCCTGCGTCTGAGGGGAGGCCGTGAGCACGGCCTCGCAGTGGTCGAGCCAGCGCTGTTCGGCCTCGGCCTGGAAGATCATCGATTCGAGCACCAGTCGTTGCGCCGGACCGCCGGTGCTCGCGCGTCTGGCGCGGTTGAGGCCCTGGAGTGTGCGCATGGTCGCGGTGCGCTGCGCCTGGATGATCGGCCGTACGTCCGCGGCGGAGGCGACCGCCATCGCGAGTTTGACGACCAGTTCGTCCCGGGGCCGGTCGGACTGGACGACGGGGGTGCCAAACCATCGCTCCATCTCGGTCCGACCGGCCTCGGTGATCGTGTAGACGACCCGTCCCTGGTCGTCGTGTTCCCCGGGGGCCACCAGGCCGTCGCGTTCCAGGCGGGAGAGCGTCGTATAGACCTGGCCGATGTTGAGCGGCCAGGTCGCCCCTGTCGACGCCTCGAACTCGGTCCGCAGCTGATAGCCGTAACGGGGGCCCCGGCTCAGCAGAGCGAGAAGTCCATGCCGGATCGTCATGGATACTCAGTATGCATACGCAGTATGGTTGCGGCAAGTGATCCGCATATTGTGGACAGGCTCCGCTTCTGGGGCCGATACTCGGGAGATGAGCTCGACGCATCCCCCGTCCCGCGCGTCCGATGGGGACCGCGATCGTGCGATCAACGAGCTCCGTGACCGCGCCGTCGAGGGCCGCCTCTCGCACGACACGTTCCTCGGCCGGGTGGACATGGCGTTGCGCGCGCGCAACCAGGGCGAGCTCGACAACCTGGTCGCCGATCTGCCCCCGCGCGGCCGGTTCCGCCGCGTGGTGACCGAGGTCGTCTCCTCGGCCTCCGACTTCACCAAACGCCTGGAGTCGGCCTGGCGGCGTCCCAGGCTGCCCCGCCTGGCACTGCCCGGCGACAGCCGTACCCGCTACGTGGTGGGCCGCGGCTCGGCCTGCGACCTCGTCCTGGCGGACCTGACCGTGTCGCGGATCCACGCCGAGCTGCGCTGCGACGCGGAGGGCTGGCTCGTCGTCGACCTGGGTTCGCTCAACGGCACCCGGCTGAACGACTGGCGTCTGGTCGGACCGGCGAAGGTCCGCCCCGGAGACGTGCTCTCCTTCGGTGACTGCGCCTTCATGGTGATCACTCCCCAGCTCGCCTGAGCCCCTCGGCTCCGAGCCCCCCGAACCGAACCGGCACGCCCCGCCATGCCCGGGCACGGCCCGGCACGGCATGTCCCGGCACGGCCTCATCGAGCCGGCCCACCCCGTCGCGGCGGCGAACGGGACACCACCGGACGGCGAGTCCCAGACGCCTCTGGAGCCACCCTGGTTTACCCAAAACCCACAATTATTATCCGGATTTTGGTGACAGGAGTGATCCAATCCCGACAGAATGCGGAATTCATCCAGCGCCTAACAATCTGGAGGAAATCCATGCGTAGACCGCTAGGGACGCTTGCGTGCCTCGGGAGCCTGGTGGCGCTCAGCACGCCGATGGCCACCGCACAGGCCGCCACACAGGCCGCGGCGAGCCCGCAGGCCGGGTGCCGCGTGTACGCGACAAAGCCCTATGTCACCTCCGACGGCAGGATTCAGGCGTCCGCCGCCCGCCTGGGCTGCGGCGACGTCGCCCGCGTCCGCGTCCAGATCAAGCGCGTCGAGGCCGGCCCCGACCCCGTGGTCAAGAGCGCGGCCAGGACGGGCTCCAACGGGCGGGTCACCGCTGCGCTTCGGTGCGCCCCCGGTGTCTACTACACCGTCGCCACCGACCAGCGGGGCAGCGGCGGCCGCTCGGGGACCGTCCGGTTGTCCTGCTCCCCCGGCACGCCGACCCCCACCCCGACGCCGCCTCCCACCCCGTCCCCCACGCCGTCCCAGGGCTCGTCCTCCCAGGAGGAGGTGGTCCGGCTGACCAACGTCGAACGGCAGGCCGGAGGGTGCGGCGCGCTCAAGAACGACCCGCAGCTGCGCTCGGCCGCCCAGGGCCACTCGGACGACATGGCGACCAAGAACTACTTCAGCCACACCTCGCAGGACGGCCGGACCATGACCGACCGCATCAAGGCCTCCGGGTTCAGCCCGATGTCGGCCTGGGCGGAGAACATCGCGATGGGCCAGCGGACCCCGGCCGAGGTGGTCAAGGCCTGGATGAACAGCACCGGTCACCGGCAGAACATCATGAACTGCGCCTACACCCACATCGGGGTGGGCGTGGCGAACAGCTCCCGCGGCATCTACTGGACCCAGAACTTCGGCAAGCACTGACCCCGCCCCGGTCTCGCCGCGGATCCGCGAAAGCCGGATCCGCGAGAACGGCCCGTGCCCCGCGACGTGAGACGTCGCGGGGCACGGGCCGTCCGGGAGGAGCCGCGGCTACTTGAGCCAGCTCATCATCGGGCGCAGCTTGGCGCCGGTCTTCTCGATCGGGTGCCCGGCCAGCTCCTCGCGGTAGGCGGAGAACCTCTTCTGGCCGCTGTCGAACTCCTCCACCAGTTCCCTGGCGAACTCGCCGGACTGGATCTCTGCGAGGATCCGCTGCATCTCCTTCTTGGTCTCCTGCGTCACGACGCGCGGGCCGCGGGAGTAGCCGCCGTACTCGGCGGTGTCGGAGACCGACCAGTACATCTTGTGGATGCCACCCTCGTACATCAGGTCGACGATCAGCTTCATCTCGTGCAGGCACTCGAAGTAGGCGACCTCGGGCTGGTAGCCGGCCTCGATCAGCGTCTCGAACCCGGCCTTGATCAGTTCTGACACGCCACCGCAGAGGACGGCCTGCTCGCCGAAGAGGTCGGTCTCGGTCTCCTCGGTGAAGGTCGTCTTCAGCGCGCCGGCGCGGGTGCCGCCGATGCCCTTGGCGTAGGACAGGGCGAGGTCCCAGGCGCTGCCGCTGGCGTCCTTCTCCACCGCGACGAGGCAGGGCACGCCCCGGCCCGCGGTGTACTGGCGGCGGACGAGGTGGCCCGGCCCCTTGGGGGCGACCATGGCCACGTCCACACCCTCGGGGGCCTCGATCAGGCCGTAGCGGATGTTGAGACCGTGGCCGAAGAAGAGGGCGTCGCCCTCGACGAGGTTCGGGGCCACGTGCTCGGCGTAGAGGTGGCGCTGGATGTGGTCCGGCGCGAGGATCATGGTCAGGTCCGCCTCTTCGACGGCCTCCGCGGGGGCGAGCACACGCAGCCCGTCGGCCTCGGCCTTCTCCCGGCTCTTGGAGCCCTCGGGCAGGCCGACCCGGACGTCCACCCCGGAGTCACGCAGGGAGAGCGCGTGGGCATGGCCCTGGCTGCCGTACCCCAGGACGGCCACGTGCCGGCCCTGGATGATCGACAGGTCGGCCTGGTCGTCGTAGAAGATCTCAGTCACTTGCTTAACCTTTCAGGGTTTCTCGTAGGGTTACGCGGTCCGGTCCAGGGCCCGGAGGGAACGGTCGGTGATGGAACGGGCGCCACGGCCGATGGCCACCATGCCCGACTGGACGAGCTCCTTGATGCCGAACGGCTCCAGGAGCTTGATGAACGCCTGCAGCTTGTCCGGCGTACCGGTGACCTCTATGGTGACCGCGTCCGGCGCGACGTCGACGCAGCGCGCCCGGAAGAGGTTCACCAGTTCCAGCACGCTCGAACGGCTCTCGGCGTCGGCTCGCACCTTGATCAGCGTGAGCTCGCGCTGCACGGCCTGCGCCGGGTCGAGCTCCACGATCTTCAGCACGTTGATCAGCTTGTTGAGCTGCTTGGTGACCTGCTCAAGCGGCAGGTCCTCGACGTTGACCACGATGGTCATCCGCGAGATGTCCCCGTGCTCGGTCGGGCCGACCGCCAGCGAGTCGATGTTGAACCCGCGGCGGCTGAACAGCGCCGCGACGCGCGCGAGCACACCGGGCTTGTTCTCCACCAGCACGGAGAGCGTATGCCTGCTCATGCCTTCCTCCTCGCCTGGCGGCCCGCCGGGCTCTCGCTCTGCCTGTCCGTTCGCTGTCTGTTCGTTCGCCCGCCCACCGCTAGTCCTCGCTGTTCCAGACCGGCGCCATGTCGCGCGCGAACTTGATGTCGTCGTTGCTGGTCCCCGCAGCGACCATCGGCCAGACCATGGCATCCTCGTGGACCACGAAGTCGATCACGACCGGAACGTCGTTGATCTCCATCGCCTTCTCGATGACCGCGTCCACGTCCTCGGGACGCTCGCAGCGCAGGCCGACGCAGCCGTACGCCTCGGCCAGCTTCACGAAGTCCGGGATCCGGCGGACCGTCTGCAGGTTGGTGTTGGAGTAACGCTGGTTGTAGAACAACGTCTGCCACTGGCGGACCATGCCGAGGTTACCGTTGTTGATGATCGCGACCTTGATCGGCACACCCTCGATGGCACAGGTGGCCAGCTCCTGGTTGGTCATCTGGAAGCAGCCGTCGCCGTCGATGGCCCAGACCGTGGCGTCGGGCCTGCCCATCTTGGCGCCCATCGCCGCCGGAAGCGCGAAGCCCATCGTGCCGGCGCCGCCGGAGTTGATGAAGGACCCGGGGTTCTCGTAGCCGATGAACTGGGCGGCCCACATCTGGTGCTGCCCGACGCCCGCGGTGAAGATGGCGTCCGGGCCGACGATCCGGCTCAGCCGCTCCATGACGTACTGCGGGGCGATGGAGCCGTCCTCGAACTCGGCGTAGCCCAGCGGGTAGGTCTTCCGGTAGTCGTCGAGCTGCCTCCACCACTCCGCGTAGTCGCCCTTGTGCGGCTCGTTGCGCATCACCGCGATCAGCTCGGAGATGACCTCCTTGCAGTCGCCCACGATCGGGACGTCCGCGTGCCGGTTCTTGGAGATCTCCGCCGGGTCGATGTCGGCGTGGACGATTTTGGCGTGCGGCGCGAAGGTGGACAGCTGGCCGGTGACGCGGTCGTCGAAGCGGACGCCGAGCCCGATGAGCAGGTCGGCGCGTTGCAGTGCGCCGACCGCGGGCACCGAGCCGTGCATGCCCGGCATGCCGAGGTGCTGACGGTGGCTGTCGGGGAAGGTGCCGCGCGCCATCAGCGTGGTGACGACGGGGATGCCGGTCAGCTCGGCGAACTCCAGCAGCTCGGCCGCGGCCCTGGCCTTGTGCACGCCGCCCCCGACGTAGAGCACCGGACGCCTGGCCTCGACGATCAGTTTGACCGCCTCACGGATCTGCTTGGAGTGCGGCCGGGTGACCGGGCGGTAGCCCGGCAGCTGCATCACCGGCGGCCACTGGAAGGTCGTCCTGGCGCTGAGCGCGTCCTTGGCGATGTCCACCAGCACCGGCCCCGGACGCCCCGTCGAGGCGATGTGGAAGGCCTCCGCGATCGTCCTGGGGATGTCGGCCGGGTTGGTGACCAGGAAGTTGTGCTTGGTGATCGGCATGGTGATGCCGGAGATGTCGGCTTCCTGGAACGCGTCGGTGCCGATGGAGTCGCTGGGCACCTGGCCGGTGATCGCGACCATCGGGACCGAGTCCATGTACGCGTCGGCGATCGGGGTGACCAGGTTGGTCGCCCCCGGGCCACTGGTGGCCATGCAGACCCCGACCTTGCCCGTGGCCTGTGCGTAGCCCTGGGCCGCGTGCCCGGCCCCCTGCTCGTGCCGTACAAGCACGTGCCGGACCTTGACCGAGTCGTAGAGGGGATCGTAGGCGGGAAGAATCGCGCCGCCCGGGATCCCGAACACGGTGTCGACTCCGACGTTCTCCAGCGCCCTCACGAGGGCCTGGGCTCCTGTCATCTGTTCGGTCATCGGCTCGTTCCTTGTGTGGCTGAGCATGTTTGACGGCATAAAAAATGCCCCATCCCGCCGGGGATGGCGGAGCTGGGGCGGCGCGCAGGTCGAGGTGCTTCGCTATCGGCCCGCGCGCCGGCGAAGTACTACGAGAATCCCACGATGATGCATGGATCCACCATGGCCGACCGACCGGGCCCACGTCAAATTCATGGGACGGGAGTCTCAAAGCCCGAGACAACAGATGTTAGGGGCCGGACAGGATCCGAGCCGCCGGGGGCGGGAGGGCCGGCGGTCAGACACCGCTGGGCAGACTGGAGCAGCTCGTGCGCATGAGGGAGACGACCCCGGGCGCGGCCATCGGCCGGGCCACCAGGAAGCCCTGGCCCCGGGTGCAGCCCATCTCGCGCAGCAGCTCCAGCTGCTCGGGGCGCTCGATGCCCTCGGCCACCACGATCAGGCCCAGGTCGTGGCCGAGTCGCACGATGGTGCGGGTCAGCAGGGTCAGCGTCTCGTCGCGGCCGAGGCCGGACACGAACGACGGATCAATCTTGATCATGTCCACCGGGAGCTGCCGCAGAAAGGCCAGCGAGGCGTAGCCGGTGCCGAAGTCGTCGATGGCCAGCCGCACGCCGAGCCCGCGCAGCTCCGAGAGGCGCGAGACGGTCTCCTCCGCGTCCTCGACCAGCATCTCCTCGATGACCTCAAGGGTCAGCGCGCTGGGCGGCAGGCCGCTCTCGGCCAGCGCCGACTCGACGCTCTCCACGAAGCGCGGCGCCATGATCTGCCGGGCCGACAGGTTCAGCGAGAGCCCGATCTCCCACGAGGAGGCACGCCAGGCGGCCACCTCCCGGCACGCCTCACGCAGGATCCACTCACTCAGCGGGACGATCAGCCCCGTGTCCTCGGCCGGGCCGAGGAACTGCTCGGGCGGCACGAACACACTCCCCCGCCACCAGCGCACCAGCGCCTCCACGGCGGTGACCCGCGAGGTGGCCAGGTCCACCACCGGCTGGTACTCGATGACGAACTGGTTCTCCAGCAGCGCCCGCTGCAGGTCGGCGGCGAGCTCAAGACGGCGCACCACGTCGGCGTGCATGTGCGCGGCGAACACCTCGACCCGGCGTCCGCCGAGCTCCTTGGCCCGTGCCATCGCCACGTCCGCGTTACGGATCAGGTCCGCGGAGGACACGTCGTCGTCGGCGAAGGCCACCCCCACGCTCGCGGTCAGCGCGATGTCCCGGTCGGCCACCCGGAACGGCTCCGAGGAGACCGTGCGGACCAGCCGCTCGGCCAGGTCCACCGCCGTCTGGGCGTCCGCCGCCGCCTCCAGCAGCACCGCGAACTCGTCACCGCCCCACCGGGCCAGGGTGTCGTCGGCCCGTACGGCGGCGCGGAGCCTGCGGGCCGCCTGGCCGAGCAGGTAGTCGCCGCTGGCGTGGCCGACCGAGTCGTTGACCGCGGTGAACCCGTCCAGATCCAGGAAGACCACGGCGGCGTTGCTCGCACCGGGCCGGCCGAGCACCTCCCGGGTGCGCTCTTCGAAGTAGGCGCGGTTGGGCAGGCCGGTGACGCCGTCGTGGAAGGTGAGGTGGGCCACCTGGTTGCGCAGGGCCTCCTGGCCGCTGACGTCGCGGGTGGTCACCAGCAGCAGGTTCTCACCGCGCATCTGCCGGGTCGCCACCGACTCGGTGGGGCGCCAGGTGCCGTCGGCCGCCCGGACCCGGCAGGCGACCCGGCAGCTGCCCGGCCCCTCGGCGGGCTCGTCGTCCAGGCTCATGGCGCGCAGCCCCGCCTGTATGCCGGGGACGTCCTCGGGGTGGATGTAGTCGAAGATCCTGCCGCCGATCAGCTCGTCGGGGCGGTAGCCGTACGTGATCTCGACACCCTTGCCGACCTCCCGCACCACACCGTCGTAGTCGCAGAGCAGGACCACGTCCCCGGTGCTCTCGGCCAGGTCGTGCAGCTGCTGCTCGCCGAGGTCCACCAGGCGGCGCATCCGGCCGGTCTCGATCAGCGTCGCGAACAGGCGGACCACCAGCACCGCGACGACCGACGCCGACACCAGGGCCGGGACGGCGACCGGCCCCTCCAGCCCGCCGCCGAGCACGCGCAGCAGCACGACGGCGGTGGCGGCGACGACCAGGAGCAGCGGTACCGCCGCGACCAGCGACGAGGCGGTCCTCCCGGCGGGCGCCACGCTCTCCTGCGCGCTCCGGGCCTCCGTGGTACGGCCGCCCCACGCGGCCACGGCGAGCAGCAGGAAGGCCGCGGGCGCGGGCCACATCCAGCCGGACGGCGGCGTGTCGCCGGCCATCCGGGCCAGCGCGGTGACCGTCTCGGCCGCCGTGACGGCCGCCAGCACGGCCAGCGCCGCAGGGCCGACGGGCCGGGCGGCCCTGCGGAGCGGCAGCACGGTGAAGCCCACGGCGCAGGTGAGGATCAGGCAGAACAGCGGTGAGGCGAGCGCGACGGCGAAGGTGCCGGCGTCACCGGCGTCACGGTAGGCCGGGCCCAGCAGGAGAACCCAGCCGATGACGAAGAGCGAGGCGGCGCAGACGTGCGCGTCGGCGAGGTCCCTCGGCAGCGCCCGCCCCGGAGCGGGCCGGACGGCGGACAGGCCGGTGCCGACGGCGAGCATCGCCGTACCGGCGAGCAGCACCAGGTCGGCGAAGGTCACCACGAACGGCGTGCCGTCGGCGAGCGGGCGCACCCCGAGCCCGACCAGCCAGGTGACCGAGCCACCGGCCAGCCAGCGCCAGGCCAGCGCGTGGCGCCGGTCGGCGAGCCGGCGGGCCGCGGCGAAGAGCGAGACCGCGGCGACCGCGGCGGCGGTGACACCCGTCACAGTCCCGACGAGCACGAGGGGAGAACCTCCGGCAAGGGCGGCAACGAGCCCCACCGCGGCCATCACGGCGGCGGCGGTCAGCGCTACCCTGGGGTCACGCCAGCGCATCATTCGTCTGCCCATCGGTGTCGATTCGTCTCGCTCCCGCAGCGTTTCCTCCCCGCTGCGCTCACGTTGCCATCGCGAACACGTCGTTCTCCGTCGTGCGCGTCCGTGACGACACACGGTCAGTGTGTGCTCTCCGGCCGGCGCGAGAGGTGACAACACCGTTGTCGTCACCGATCTGATAACCGTGCGATCGATCAGGATCGCAGTAATTCACCGTACGCACCCCAGGTCACGAGGTAGCCACGGTCAGGATTCCTTTCCCGGTCAGTACGGACCGGTGATCACGTTTTTAAGCGGCTCCCCCGCCAGGTGGCGCAGCAACTGCGAGCGGAGCAGTTTCAGCATGCGCCGCGCGGAGGCCGGGCTGCTCCCCGCGACGTGCGGGGTGAGGAACACCCCCGGCGCCGTCCACAGCGGATGGCCGGCGGGCAGCGGTTCGGGGTCGGTGACGTCGAGTGCGGCCAGGATCCGGCCCCTGCGCAGCTCGGCGAGGAGCGCCCCGGTGTCCACCACCCCGCCTCTGGCCGCGTTCACCAGCACGGCGCCGTCCTTCATCGCCGCCAGGAAGCCGGCGTCGACCAGCCCGGTGGTGGACGGGGTGGACGGCACCAGCAGCACGACCACGTCGGCCCGGGGCAGCAGGCCGGGAAGTTCGTCCTGGCCGTGCACACCGTCCCGCGCGGTCCGCGCCACCCGGACGACGTCGACCTCGAACCCCTCCAGCCGCCGTTCCAGCGCCTGGCCGATCGAACCGTAGCCGACGATCAGCACCGTGGAGTCGGCCAGCGCGCCGGTGTGGTGATAGGTCCACTCGCCCTCCCGCTGCGCGACGGTGAACCCGGGGAACTCCCGCAGGACCGCGATCATGGCTCCGACCGCCCACTCCGCGGTGCCCGCGTCGTGCACGCCCCGCGCGTTGCACAGCACCACGCCCTCCGGCAGGTGGGGCCGGTAGGCGTCCACCCCCGCCGTGACCGTCTGCAGCAGCCTGAGCCGGGACATCCGGGCGAGCAGCTCGGGGATCCGTTCCGTCGGGATCAGCGGCGGCACCCAGACCTCGACCTCGTCCGCCCCGTCGGGGAGCGGCTCCGTACCGTCGTAGACGGCGCACTCCACATCGGGCAGATCGCGGAGGACGTCCACGGCGGCCTTGAAGGGAACCCAGATCTTCATGGCTGCATTATCACCGATCGTCCGGTAACCTCCCCGGGCGTCCGGCGGCCCGGACCACCGGGCCGGGGGCTAGTCGATCTGCTCGACCTGCTCGGTCCGCTCGGGCTTCTTGGGCCGCTCGGGGGTGGTGGAGACGCACTTGAGGTCGGTCTCCGGCCGGTAGACGGTCTTCTTCGTCTCCCGCCTGACCTCCGTGCCGTCCTTCTTGAAGATCCGGGTCACATCGATCGTGAACCCCTGCTGGCCGGTCATCGCGATGCAGCGGGGGCCGCTCTCGGTCGCGTGCTTGAACGGCGTGACGTCGTAGCGTTCCGAGGAGATCGACTCGATGTCGTAGCGCTTGGTGCTCCAGAAGGCGACGGTGATCCCCCTGTCGGTGTAGGAGGTCTTCACCAGCACGCCGTACTTGGAGTCGTTCCGCCAGCGGAAGTCCGGCTCGGGCCAGGAGACCGTGGACTCGCGGCCGGCCGGGTAGCGGGAGATGTAGAACTCGTGCGCCACGTGCTGGACGTCCTCCAGACCGCCGAAGAACACCGCGTTGTACATGGTGGTGACGAACTGGGAGATGCCGCCGCCCACGGAGTCGACCAGCCGGCCACCCTGGATCATGGGGGCCGGGACGAAGCCCCGGGCCGTGTCCCTCCGGCCGACGAGGCCGTTGAGCGAGAAGGTCTCGCCCGGCATGACCAGGTGGCCGTCCAGGAGCCTGGCGAGCGTGCGGATGTTGGTCACCCGGGACGGGCAGCAGTCGTACGGCGTGGTGAACTCGCTGATCTTCTCCTTGATGCCCAGCCCGCGCACCTCGGCCTCGGAGATCCGAGGCCGGACGGTGGTCAGGGTGACCGGGATCGTACGGGCGCCGCCCCCGGTGATCACTCGGACCACGTCCTTGGCGAGCCTGTCGTCGTCGATGCCCTTGCCCCGGCGGCCGGGGATCAGCCTCGGCCTGTTCCCGACGATCTGGAAGGTGGGTTCCCTGGGGGCCAGCGCCGGATCGACGAGTTTGCGCTCCACCGTCACGACCGCCCGCCTGGCGTCGAACACCGGGTACATGCCGCCGGAGTCACCGGGCTCGAAGGACAGGTGGGTGGCGATGGTCTCCACCGGCAGCTGCACCTGCCTGCCCTGGTAGGTCAGGGTGATCGGGCCGGTCAGAACCTTTCCGGCCTCGGCGGCGACCTTCTCGACCGCGTCGGCCGTCACCTTGGGCTTGATCACCGAGACCGGCAGCCCGACCTCCCCCTGCGGGCCGAGGAAGGCGGCCTCGATGACGCGGGCCGCGGCATCGCGCTCCAGCTCGCGGCCGTCCCTGGGCAGGACGGCCACCGGCTTGACACCCTCGAAGACGACCGCCCCCTCACGGACCTTGCGGTCGATCTTCTTGGCCAGGGCAGCGACGGCCGTCTTCATGAGGTCGGCGTCGACGGAGACCTTGGGGGCCAGGTCGGTGGTGCCGGTCAGCGCCCGCCAGACCTCCAGCGGGGCGGGGAAGTCGCTGGGCGCCTGGTCGATGGTGGCGACGACGTCGAACTCCAGCCCGGCCTTCTCCGGGTCGAGGGTGTGCTTCACGCCCGCGGCCCGGAGGGTCATCGCCTTGGTGGCGTCGGGCGTCAGCCGGTCCCTGAGCCTGTCCGCCGCCTCGGTCGCGGTCAGCCCGCCGATGTCGATGCCGTGCACCCGGGTGCCGGGCAGCATCTTGCCGGACATGACGATCGCCGGAACGGCGTAG
Source organism: Streptosporangium sp. NPDC004631 (assembly GCF_053601935.1). Classification (NCBI taxonomy): domain Bacteria; kingdom Bacillati; phylum Actinomycetota; class Actinomycetes; order Streptosporangiales; family Streptosporangiaceae; genus Streptosporangium; species Streptosporangium sp. NPDC004631. The sequence continues at coordinate 116,393 of NZ_JBSGCR010000006.1, forward strand.
GCGAGGCCGGCCAGCAGCGCGAGCAGCAGCACGACGACGGTGAGGGCACGGCCCCGGCGGGGGGCGGGCTCCTCGTAACGGTACGGCCCCGGCGGGTCACCGCCCGGCGTGGCGGCTCCTTCTCCGGGAGGGCGCCGCGCCGGACGCTCGGAGGCGGGCATCTGCCAGGGCTGGGGCGGCGAGGCCGCGGGCGGCAGGGCGCCCGGCCCGACGGCAGGGCCCGTGGGGCGGCCGAACACCGGGGAGCCCAGGATGTCGGGCGAGACGCCCGGGGGAAGCCCGGATCCGCCCCTGGGCCGCGCCCCCGGGGGGAGGCTGGGATCGCGGGCACCCGGCCGGACGGGCCTGGAGGGGAGAGGCACGACCGAGAACGGGTCCGTCGGCGGGTCTGCCGACGCTCCGGCGTTCCGCACGGCCTCCGTCTCCTGCTGTTTCTCGGCGTCCACCTCAGTCAACCCTAATCCACAACCCTCAACGAGAGCCTCCAAAGAAATAACAAATCAACCCGTCCAGCGGTAACGGTGCTCGGGTCTGCCCGCGGTGCCGTACCTGGGCCGGAGCTCGGCCTGGCCGGTCGCGCACAGGTACTCCAGATAGCGGCGCGCGCTGACCCTGGAGAGCCCGGTGAGCGCCGCCGCCTCCGCCGCCGAGACGTCGGTGCCGGTGTCCCTGAGCGCGTCGGCGACCAGGGCGCAGGTGGTGGTGGACAGCCCCTTGGGCAGCGGCGGCGGCCCTCCCCTGACCACTCCGAACAGCCGGTCCACCTCCTCCTGGCGGATCACGGAGCCGATCGCGGCGAGCTGCCTGCGGGTCTCGGCGTACTGTTCGAGGCGCTCGGTGAGCGCGCCCGCGGTGAACGGCTTGATCAGGTAGTTCACCGCACCGCCGCGCATGGCCGCGCGGACCGTGGCCACATCGCGCGCGGCGGTGATCAGCAAGACGTCCACCGGGCGGGACCCGCCCCTGAGCGTGGTGAGCACGTCGAGGCCGGACACGTCCGGCAGGTAGATGTCGAGCAGCACCAGGTCGGGCCGGTGCTCGGTCACCGCCGCGACCGCCGCCCTCCCGGTGTGCACCATGCCGATCGCGGTGAAGCCCGGTACCCGTGCCACGTAGCCGCTGTGAATCCTGGCCACCATAAAGTCGTCGTCCACGACCAGCACACGGATCACTTCGGCGTCTCCACATCCTCGTGCCCGCCCGGCCTGGCGGTGCGGGCGTCCCATCTGCCACCGATCCCGTTCACGCCCTCGTACCCGCCGCGCCCCGCGCCACGGGCGTCCCATCTGTCACCGGCTCCCACATCCTCACGTCTTGGCAGCAGGGCCGTGAAGACGGCACCGCCGGCGTTGTGCACCCGCACCCAGCCACCCCGGCGCAGGCAGGTCTGGCGGGTCAGGGCCAGACCGAGTCCGCGCGGACCCGAGTGGGCGATCTTGGTGGTGAACCCCTCGCGGAACACCTCCTCGGCCAGGTCGGGGATGATCCCCGGACCGGAGTCGCCGACCCGGACGTGCAGGCCGTCCGCCTCGGTACGGACCGAGACCTCGACCGTGCCCCCGATCTCGTCCAGCGCGTCGAGGGCGTTGGCCACCAGGTTGCCGACGACCAGCACGGCGTCGTGCGGGTCGCCGATCATACCCTCCTCCACCCGGGAGTCCTCCGCGAGCACCAGGGAGGCGCCCCGCTCGGCCGCCTCGGCCGACTTGGCCAGCAGCAGCGCGGCCAGGGTCGGGTCGGCGACCTTCTGGCGGATGCCCGACGCGTACCGACCGTAGTCCTCGGAGATCTGGGTGATGTAGTCGACCGCCGTCTCGTGCTCGCCGAGCTCCAGCAGACCCACCACGGTGTGCATTCTGTTGGCGAACTCGTGGGCTTGGGCGCGCAGCGCGTCGGCCGTGCTGCTCGCCTGGTCGAGCTCCTCGGTCAGCCGGATCAGCTCGGTCCGGTCGCGCAGCGTGACCACCCAGCCGCTCTGCCGCTCGCGGACCGCCACGGGGGTCCGGTTGAGCACCAGCACCCTGTCGCGGTGGAGCACCAGCCGGTCGTCGCCGGAGTCCACGCCGTTCAGCACGTCGCGCATCCGGCTCGACAGCGGCATCTCCCGCAGGTTGCGGCCGACGTCGTGGTAGGACAGGCCGATCAGGTCGCGGGCGGCGTCGTTGACCAGCGTCACCTTGCCCTGCAGATCGAGGGCGAGCACCCCCTCCTTGACCCCGTGCAGCACCCCTTCGCGCTGTTCGAGCAGGGCCGCGATCTCCCGGGGCTCCAGCCCGAAGGTCTGGCGCCGGACCCGGCGGGCGATCAGCCCGGTGGCCGCGGATCCGGCGGCGAGTACGGCGAGCACGGTCCAGAGCAGCGGCGGCAGCGTCTGACCGAGCTGGTCGTCGACGGTGTCCTGCAGCACCCCGACCGAGGTCAGCCCGATGACCCGGCCGGAGGAGTCGAAGATCGGCGCCTTGCCGCGCAGCGAGCGGCCGAGGGTGCCGGTCTCGACGCCGGTCCAGGTGTGGCCGGTGTTCAGCACCTCCGAGGCGTCGGTGGACAGCTTCCTGCCGATCTCAACGCTGTTCGGGTGGGCGTAACGGATCTGCTGCCGGTTGGCGATAACCACGTAGTCGGCGCCGGTTGCCGCCTGCACCCCCAGCGCGATCGGCTGGAGGATCAGTTCGGGCCGGGGCCGGCGGAAGGCCTCGCGTACCTGGGGCAGCCCGGCCACGGACTCGGCGATCGCAAGGGCGCGCTGCTGATACTGCCAGTCGAGCTGGCTACGGGTGTGCTTCACCCAGACGCCGGCCGTACCTCCCACCGCGAGGAACACGATGACCATCTGCAGCACGAACAACTGCGTGCCGAGGGAGGCGTTCATTATCCGTCGCACGAGTGAACCCCCTGGTCAGGGACCTTATGAAAACAGCTGGAGATAACGGTCGGGTTGCAACTGATGTGACCAATACGACCGATATGACGCCAAGATGGCAAAGGATCGACACTGTGCCTCACGGGGGCTCAGCATCCACAACACGCTTACCTAACGTTCTTGGAGTTGACCATGCGTCTTCGGAGACTCGCCGCACTTGCCGTCGTGTCCCTTGCCGCTCTCACCGCATGCGGCACCGGCTCGGAATCGGGGGTGGGGGCTTTGAGAATCATGGCTCCGGCCTCACCTGGCGGCGGCTGGGACCAGACCTCCCGCACCGCGGAGCAGGCACTCAAGTCGCTCGACCCGTCTCGCAAGGTCGAGGTGTACAACGTTCCCGGAGCGGGGGGCACCATCGGGCTGGCCCAGCTCGCGAGCGAGAAGGGCAACGGCAACCTGCTGATGACCATGGGCCTGGTCATGGTCGGCGCGGTGGAGCAGAACAAGTCGAGCGTCACGCTGAGCGAGACCACGCCCATCGCGAAGCTCACCGAGGAGTACGAGATCGTCGTGGTTCCGGCGGCCTCGCCGTACAAGACGCTGGCGGATCTGGCGGCGGCCTGGAAGGCCGAGCCGGCGAAGATCGCGATCGCGGGCGGGTCTGCCGGCGGCACCGACCACATCGTGGCGGGCCTGATGGCCAAGGCCGCCGGGATCGACCCCAAGCAGGTCAACTACATCGCGCACTCCGGCGGCGGCGAGGCGCTCAACGCGCTGCTGGGCAACAAGGTGGCGGTGGGCGTCTCCGGCATCGGTGAGTTCGCCGAGCACGTGAAGTCAGGCAAGCTGCGCGCCCTCGGCGTGAGCTCGCCCGAGCGCGTCGCCAACGTGGACTCGCCCACCCTGAAGGAGGCCGGTCTGGACGTCGAGCTGGCCAACTGGCGAGGCTTCGTCGCCCCCGCCGGGCTGAACGACGACGACAAGAAGAACCTCACCGACCTGGTCACCAAGATGCACGACTCGCAGGCGTGGCAGGACGCGGTGGCCAAGAACGGCTGGGCCGACGCCTTCCAGACCGGTCAGCAGTTCACCGACTTCCTCTCCGCCGAGCAGGCCAAGGTCAAGGGGATCATCGCGGAAATGGGCCTCGTCTCCTAATGTCCTCCGTCAAAGAGCCGGCCGGCACCACCAACCGTGATGCCGGCCCGGCATACTCATGGCGACGCCCAGAGCTGATCTTGGCCCTGGTCGTCCTGGGACTGGGCGTGTTCGTGCTCGTGGGGACCGCCAACGTCTCCGCAGCGGCCTCCTCGCTCGGGCTGGGCCCCCGTTTCTTCCCCGTGCTCGTCGGCTCCGCGCTGCTGCTGATCGGGCTGTTCTACGTGGTCGACGTGGTGCGGGGCGGTCAGGGCGACCCGGAGGAGAGTGAGGACGTCGACGTCGACGCGCGGGCGGACATTCGGACGGTCGTGCTGGTCAGCGCGATCTTCCTGGCCTTCGCCGTGCTGCTGGACCTGCTGGGCTGGATCATCGCGGGCGCGCTGCTGTTCTTCGGTCTCTCGGTGGTGCTCGGGGCCACCCGGCGGCTACACGCGGGCATGATCGCGATCCTGCTCTCCACCCTCACCTACCTGGCCTTCGTCAAGGGCCTGGGCGTGACGCTGCCCGCGGGGCTGCTCTCGGGGGTGATCTAGGTGGAATCCTTCCGGCTGCTGATGGAGGGCTTCGCCACCGCGCTGACCCCGGTCAACATGCTCTACGCCCTGGTCGGCGTCACCCTGGGCACGCTGGTGGGCGTGCTGCCCGGCATCGGCCCGGCCATGACCGTGGCGCTACTGCTGCCGATCACGTTCAGCGTCCCCCCGGCCAGCGCGTTCATCATGTTCGCCGGGATCTACTACGGCGGCATGTACGGCGGGTCGACCACCTCGATCCTGCTCAACACGCCCGGCGAGAGCTCCTCCATGATCACCGCCCTGGAGGGCAACAAGATGGCCAAGCGGGGCCGGGCCGCGCAGGCGCTGGCCACCGCCGCCATCGGCTCCTTCGTCGCGGGGACGATCGCCACCGGGCTGCTGGTCGTCGCGGCGCCACTGGTGGTGAGCTTCGCGATCTCGTTCGGCCCCGAGGACTACTTCGCGCTGGCCATCCTGGCCTTCACCGCGGTGTCGTCGGTGCTGTCGCGCTCGGTCGTGCGGGGGCTGGCCTCACTGGGGGTCGGCCTGACGATCGGCCTGATCGGCATCGACCAGCAGACCGGGCAGGCGCGGCTGACCCTGGGCGTCCCGCAACTGCTCGACGGCATCGACGTGGTGATCGTCGCGGTCGGCCTGTTCGCGGTCGGCGAGGCGCTCTACGTCGCCTCCCGGCTGCGGCACGACGATCCAGAGATCGTCCCGGTCGGCCGGGCGTTCCTCGGCCGTTCCGACTGGTCCCGGTCCTGGCGGCCGTGGCTGCGCGGCACCGCGCTCGGCTTCCCCTTCGGAGCGCTGCCGGGAGGGGGCGCGGAGATCCCCACCTTCCTCTCCTACATGGTGGAGAAACGCCTGGCCCGCGGGGTCGCCCGGGAGGAGTACGGCAAGGGCGCCATCGAGGGCGTCGCCGGCCCCGAGGCCGCCAACAACGCCTCGGCCGCGGGCACCCTCGTCCCGCTGCTCACCCTGGGCCTGCCCACCTCGGCCACGGCCGCGATCATGCTGGCGGCCTTCCAGCAGTACGGCCTGCAGCCGGGCCCCCAGCTCTTCGACCACAACCCGGCCCTGGTCTGGGGCATGATCGCCTCACTGTTCATCGGCAACACCATGCTGCTGGTGCTCAACCTGCCGCTGGCCCCGCTCTGGGCGAAGGTGCTGCACATCCCCCGGCCCTATCTCTACGCCGGAATCGTGCTGTTCGCCGCCCTCGGCGTCTACGCGCTGAACGCCTCCTGGGTAGAGCTGATCATCCTCTACATCCTCGGCCTGCTCGGCTACGCGATGCGCCGATTCGGACTGCCGGTGGCCCCGGCGGTGATCGGCATGATCCTGGGCCCGATGGCCGAGATCCAGCTCCGCCGGGCGCTGGCCATCGGCGCGGGCGACGTGACGGCCCTGATCAGGAGCCCGATCGCGGCGTCGCTGCTGACAGTCTCCCTTCTGGTGCTGTTCGCCCCGCTGGTGAGGAGGCAGGCCAAGCGCCCGTCGCCCACCGCGTAGCGCATTCTCTACGCCGGGGGCGTTGTGCCCTCGACGGCCTTCAAGGCCCCGCCGCACCGGAAATGCGGCGGGGCCTCGCCTTTTCCGCCGGGCTACCCGGAGACGCCGAGCTTCTCCAGGATCAGCTCGCGGGCCCGGCCGGCGTCGGCCTTGCCCCGGCTGGCCTTCATGACGCCGCCGACGAGCGCGCCGACCGCCGCGACCTTGCCGCCGCGGACCTTCTCCGCCGCGGCGGCGTTGTCGGCCAGCACCTGGTCGATGATCGCCGACAGCTCGCCCTCGTCGTTGACGATCTGCAGCCCGCGGGCGGCGACCACCTCGTCCGGGGAGCCCTCGCCGTTCAGCACGCCCTCCAGCACCTGGCGGGCCAGCTTGTCGTTGAGCGCCCCCCCGGCGACCATCGCGCACACCCGGGCGATCTGGTCGGGGGTGATCGGCAGCGCGACCAGCGGAACCCCGGCCTCGTTGGCCCGGCGAGCCAGCTCGCCCATCCACCACTTGCGGGCGTCCGCCGGCGGGGCGCCGACGGCGACCGTCGCCTCGACCAGGTCGATGGCGTCGACGTTGTGCATGGACTCCATGTCCAGGTCGGACACGCCCCACTCCTGCTGGAGCCGCTTGCGCCGCAGGCGCGGCAGCTCGGGCAGCGCGGCCTTCAGCGTGGCCACCCACCCGGGGTCCGGCGCGATCGGCACCAGGTCGGGCTCGGGGAAGTAGCGGTAGTCCTGCGCCTCCTCCTTGGACCGGCCCGAGGTGGTGGTGCCGGTGTCCTCGTGGAAGTGCCTGGTCTCCTGCACGATCCTGCCGCCGCCCGCCAGGATCGCGGCCTGGCGCTCGATCTCGCCGCGGACCGAGCGTTCGACGCTGCGCAGCGAGTTGACGTTCTTGGTCTCGGTGCGGGTGCCCCACTCCACCGAGCCGCGCGGCATGAGGGAGACGTTCACGTCACACCGCATGGAGCCCTCCTCCATGCGCACGTCGGAGACGCCGAGCGTGCGCAGCACCTCGCGCAGCTCGGTGGCGTAGGCGCGGGCGGCCTCGGGGGCGAGCCGGTCGGTACCGGGGATGGGCTTGGTGACGATCTCCACCAGCGGGATGCCGGCACGGTTGTAGTCGACGATCGAGTAGTCGGCGCCGTGGATACGGCCGGTCGCCCCGCCCACGTGGGTGGACTTGCCGGTGTCCTCCTCCAGGTGGACCCGCTCGATCTCGATGCGCACGGTCCGGCCGTCCACCTCGACGTCGAGGTAGCCGTCGAAGCAGAGCGGCTCGTCGTACTGGCTGATCTGGTAGTTCTTCGGCATGTCCGGATAGAAGTAGTTCTTCCGGGCGAAGCGGCACCACTCGGCGATCGAGCAGTTGAGGGCCAGGCCGATGCGGATCGTCGACTCGATCGCGGCGGCGTTGGTCGTCGGCAGCGCCCCCGGCAGGGCCAGGCAGACCGGGCAGACCTGGGTGTTCGGCGGGGCGCCGAACGTGGCCGGGCAGCCGCAGAACATCTTCGACGCCGTACCCAGCTCGACGTGCGTCTCCAGGCCCAGCACCGGCTCGAAGCGCTCCAGCGCCTCGTCGTACGGCATCAGCGTCTCCGCGCTCATCGGTCGTTCACCACTCTGCTCACAGGTAACCAAGTCCTTTCAATGCGTTCCTCGTCTCGGCGACCCAGTTCGCGTACGCGGGCACCTGGGCCAGGACGGCGAGGTCGATGTTGCGTCCTATGTACTCGAAGTAGTCGCGGATCGGTTTGCCTCGCCGGGGAACGGTCGCGGCCAGGATCCCGGACGGGTCGGCGATCCGCTCGACGTCACGCGGCCGGGCGGGCAGCAGGCTCAGGTCGCTGCCCTCCAGCCCGGCCCACACGCCGCGGTCGGCGAGCAGCCAGACCTCGGTGTTCCCCAGGCCGATGACCGGCACCAGATAGTGCGAGTGGTAGCGGACACCCTCGGCCTTGCCGCGCGCCCGCTCGTCGTCGTGGGTGAAGAGCAGGTGGCAGTCGGCCGCCAGCTCCTCCAGCGCCGTGACCATGTGCTCACGGTCGCACGCGACGATCTCGGTCGCCTCCACGTCGACGGTGTGCGGCGACATCCAGGTGAGCTCGCGGAGCTGGCGGGAGATCACCACGCCGAGGAAACCCTCGTCGGCCTCGCACTCGGCGATCAGCCCGGGGACCAGCGGGCGGCTCATGCCGCGGCCTCCAGATATCTGCGGACCTGCCGGGGCGAGACGAACGTGCCCGGCTCGCCGTCCGGCTGGATCGGCTTGGCCACGGTCACCCGCGACACCCGGTCCCCGTCGGGGTCGACGCGTACCGCGGTGTCCAGGAAGATCAGCGCGTCCGGGTCCGTCCGGTAGCCCTCGGCGACCACCACCGGGGAGTGGCTGGTGAGGATCACCTGCCGGAACGGCCGATCTCCCCCGGGCTCGGCGATCCGGTGCCGGATCCGCCGCAGCAGCTCGCCCAGCCGCCTGGGGTGCACGCCGTTCTCGATCTCCTCGACCAGCAGGGTTCCCGGATGGTCCGGGTCGTGCAGGGCGGTGAGCAGGCCGAGCACCCGCAGGGTCCCGTCCGACAGCAGCGCGGACGGCACGCTCCCCTGACCGTCCACCACCAGGTCGAAGGCGCACTCCTCCCGGTCGAGCCTGGGCACCAGCGCGACCACGTCGGGCACGACGCCCGCGAGGTCGGCCACGACATCGGCGAGCGCCGCCGACCCCGCCATCCGCCCGAGCACCGCGGCGAGGTTGCGTCCGTCCGCCGCGAGCGGACCCCGCTCCGCCGGGAGGCACCGACGCCGCATCGCCTGCGGCGACAGGGCGTAGCGGTGCCACGACTGGACCGTACGGCGAGGCGTCACCCCCGGCTCCGGATCCTCCACGATGAACTCCAGCAGCTCCTCCGGGAGATGGTGGGCCACGTGACTGACCACGGCCCCGCTGGACCGGGGGATGCGGAGCACCATCTCGGCCCCCACGTCGAACCGGATCGGCAGCACCGCACCGGGCTCGGGGGCGACCAGGGCCTCCACCGAGACGACGAAGCCGGGCACGGGGGCGCCTCGCGCGACCCGGTGGAACTGCTCGGCGGGCAGCCCCCTGCCCGCGGAGAGCAGGCCGCCGGAACCGGTGATCTCGTCGGCGACGAAGCCGAGCGCGTCGAACAGGTTCGACTTGCCGCTGGCGTTGGGGCCGACCAGCGCGAGGAAGGGCGGCACGTCGAGGACGAAGTTCAAGAAGGACTTGAACCCGTCGATCTCGATCCGAGTGATCATGCCACCGTTCCCCCTGTCTCCCCGCTTCCGCCCTGCCCTTTCGGAAAAAGCCCTACAGCACCGGAGCCCTGGACAGCAGGGCACCGCCCCAGCGGGCTTCGAGAGCGCCCTCCACGGCCGCGGCCACCCGGTAGCAGCGGTCGTCGCCGAGCACCGGGGCCATGATCTGCAGGCCCACCGGCAGCCCGTCCTCGTCCGCCAGGCCGCACGGCACCGAGATGGCCGCGTTGCCCGCCAGGTTGGTCGGGATGGTGCACAGGTCGGCGAGGTACATCGCCATGGGGTCGTCGGCCCGCTCGCCGATCGGGAACGCCGTGGTCGGCGTGGTCGGCGAGATGAGCACGTCCACCTGCTGGAAGGCCGCCTCGAAGTCGCGCGCGATCAGCGTGCGGACCTTCTGCGCCTGGCCGTAGTAGGCGTCGTAGTAGCCGCTGGACAGCGCGTAGGTGCCGAGGATGATGCGCCGCTTGACCTCGGCGCCGAACCCGGCTGCCCTGGTCAGCGCCATGACCTCCTCGGCGCTCCGCGTGCCGTCGTCGCCGACGCGCAGGCCGTACCGCATGGCGTCGAAACGGGCCAGGTTGGACGAGGCCTCCGACGGGGCGATCAGGTAGTAGGCCGGCAGGGCGGTGGTGAACGACGGGCAGGAGACCTCGACGACCTTGGCGCCGAGCGACTCCAGCAGTTCGACGCTCTCGTGGAAGCGGGCCAGCACCCCCGCCTGGTAGCCGTCGCCGCCGAACTCCCTGACCACGCCGACACGGAGCCCTGCCACGTCACTGTGGCGCGCCGCCTCGACGACCGAGGGCACCGGGGCGTCGATGGAGGTCGCGTCCATGACGTCGTGGCCGGAGAACGCCTCGTGCAGGAGCGCGGCGTCCATCACGTTGCGGGCGAAGGGGCCGGGCGTGTCCAGGGAGCTGGCGAAGGCGATCACGCCGTAGCGGGACGAGCCGCCGTAGGTCGGCTTCATGCCGACGATGCCGGTGACCGCGGCGGGCTGGCGGATCGAGCCGCCGGTGTCGGTGCCGGTGGACAGCGGGGCCTCGTAGGCCGCGACCGCGGCGGACGAGCCGCCGGAGGAGCCGCCCGGGACGCGGGACAGGTCCCACGGGTTGCGGGTGGGGCCGTAGGCGGAGTTCTCGGTGGAGGAGCCCATCGCGAACTCGTCGAGGTTGGTCTTGCCCAGGATCACCAGGCCGGCCTCGCGCAGCCGCCGGGTCACGGTCGCGTCGTACGGCGGGCGGTAGCCCTCAAGGATCCTGGAGCCGGCCGTGGTCGGCATGTCCGTGGTGGTGAAGACGTCCTTGTGCGCGATCGGCACACCGGCGAGCGGGCCGAGGTCCTCCCCCGCGGCCAGGCGGGCGTCGACCTCGCGGGCCTGCCGCAGGGTCGTCTCCGCGTCGACGTGCAGGAAGGCGTTGATCCGCGGCTCCACCGCGGCGATCCGGTCGAGGTGCGCCTGGGCGACCTCGACGGCCGAGACCTCACCACCCGTGACCAGTGCGCCCAGCTCGGCTGCGGACTTGTGGACGAGGCTCATGCTTCCTCCCCGAGGATGCGCGGAACACGGAAGCGGCCGTCCTCGACGGCGGGGGCCGCGGCCAGCGCCCGGTCGGGCGTCAGGCCGGGCCGCACCTCGTCGGGACGGTAGACGTTGGTGAGCGGGAGCGCGTGCGAGGACGGCGGGATGTCGTCGGCCGCCACCTCGGCGACGCGGGCGACCGCACCGATGATCTGATCGAGCTGCGCGGCGAAGTGGTCGAGTTCCTCGTCGGCCAGCGCCAGCCGGGACAGCCGGGCGAGGTGAGCGACCTCATCGCGGGTTATGGCGGACATGAGTCGTTGAACCCGTTTCATGAATGGCAATTGGACACTGTCATCCTAGGGCTCGTGACCTGACGTGCCCGACTCATTGTTTCCCCGGTACCTCGGCGAGGGGTGTCGAACGGCCCCGCGGAGGTGTGGAGCGGGGCGTCCGGCGCCCCGGCGGCACCCGGAACGGGGACGTCCGCGGCCCCGGCGGGACGCGGAGCGGGCGCGTCGGAGGGTCAGAGCGCCTCGGCCGGGCGGAGCAGGCCGAGGCCGGAGGCCGAAGGGTCCCGGTGCTCGCTGAGCCAGACGGTGGCGTCGGCGGCGGACATGGGTTCGGCGAACAACCAGCCCTGGGCCAGCTCGCAGCCCATGTCGGCCAGGCGGGCGGCCACCTCGTCCGACTCGACGCCCTCGGCGACCGAGCGGAGCCCCAGGGAGCGGACCAGGTCCACGATGGAGCGGACGATCCGCTCGTCGTCCTTGGACTCGACGATCCGGCGGACGAACGAGGCGTCGATCTTGACCTCGGAGACCGGCAGCCGCTGCAGGCGGACCAGCGACGAGTAGCCGGTGCCGAAGTCGTCCAGCGCGAGCTGGACGCCGAGTGCGGCCAGGGCGCGGACCGCGTCGGCGGTGTACGCCTGGTCGGTCATCAGCACACGCTCGGTGACCTCCAGCTGGATCGCCTTCGGCGGCAGCCGGTAGTGGGCCAGGCCCGCCCCCAGCCGTTCGGGAAGGGCCGAGTCGAGCAGATCGCGGGCGGAGACGTTGACGGAGATCTGCTCGCGCAGGCCGGCACGCCACCAGCGGGCGGCCTGCTCCAGGGCGGCGTCGATGACGTACTGCGTCAGAAGGTGCATCAGATAGGACTGCTCGGCCATCGGCACGAACTCGCCCGGCGAGATCATCCCTCGCTCGGGGTGGCGCCACCTCAGCAGCGCCTCCACCCCGCGCACCTGCCCGCCGACCAGGTCCAGCTTGGGCTGGTAGTGGAGCCGCAGCTCCGAGCGGTCGATGGCCCTGCGCAGGTCGCCGAGGAGGTTGAGCCGCTCGGGACTGTTGCGGTCCTTGTCGGCGACGTAGATCTCGACGCCGGTGCGGCCCTCCTTGGCGAGGTACATCGCCACGTCGGAGCGCTGCATCAGCAGCTCGAAGTCCGGCGCGTGGTCGGGGTGGAGGGCGATGCCGACCGAGGCGTCCAGGTCGAAGGTCATGCCCTCCAGGCGGACCGGCTCGGTGAGGGCCACCCGGAGTCGCGCGGCCACCTCCCGGGCCGCGGCGGCGTCCCTGACCGAGGGCAGCAGCACCGCGAACTCGTCACCGCCGAGCCTGGCCACCACGTCGCCCGGCCGTACGCTGTGGGTGAGCCGGTGCGCCACGATCTGCAGCAGCCGGTCGCCGACCGGGTGGCCGAGGGTGTCGTTGACCTCCTTGAACCGGTCGAGGTCGAGCAGGAGCAGGCCGACCCGCTCGCCCGGCCGCGCCTCGGCGAGCGCCTCCTCGGTGCTGACCACGAGCATCTTGCGGTTGGGCAGCCCGGTGAGCCCGTCGTGCGTCGCCTGGTGGTCGCGGCGGACCGACAGGGTCGCGGTGAAGTAGACGGCGGCCATCGGCGCGACGAAGAGCGGCACCAGCGCCGGGGAGTGGTTCATCACCACCACGACCAGCGGGGCCAGGCCGAGCAGCCCGGCGTAGACCAGGCTCTGGTGGCCGATGGTGGTCCTGATCACCCGGTGGATCGACCGCCGCTCGTGCAGCGCCACCGCGCCGGAGACCAGCAGCGCCCGGACCCCGAAGTAGGCGAGCCCCGCCAGCACGATCGCCGGCATGTCGTTCCCCTCGGGCACCCAGGGGACGCCCGAGGCCCGACGGCCGCCGACCACGCCGAGCACCGCCCCGGCCGCGGTGCAGGCCAGCGTCGCCTGCGCGATGTTGAACATGATCCGGTGCCACGCCCTGCGGGTGACCGCGGCGTTGACCACGATGCCGACCGCCTGCGTCAGCACCGCGACCGGCAGCCCGTAGTGGAGCAGGGCGGCGAAGACGAACATCGTCGACGGGTAGGTGCCGCCCACCGTCATCGACGACGACAGCATCACCGGCCGCAGCTCGCCCAGCACGACCAGGACCGTCAGCATCCAGAAGAGCGGGCTGCGGACAAGACCCACCAACTGCTCCGAGCCGATCAGCCACGGCGCCACCGCGAGGACGATGAACCCGGTCGTGGTGACGGCGGCGAGATAGGCCCACAGGGGTGAGCCCACGCGCGGTCCGGTGTCGCGTGTGTCGTTTGGGTCGGCCATGAGTAACAAAACCCCCATTAGTTCACTATGGGAGAGTACGGCCTCTGGGCCACTTCGCGAAACCGGCTGCGCACGTTCCGTTACCGGTCATTTGGGGCGCCTGTCGCGGTACGACGGCTCCCCTCCCGCCGCTTCCGCCGGGCGACGACTACTCCTCCGCGGTGACCGTCAGCGCCCCCGCGGCCTCGGGGCCCTCGGCCAGCAGAACCTGGAAACCGTTCTCTTCGAGCACCGGAACACCGAGTTTGACCGCCTTGTCGAGCTTGGACCCGGCGTTCTCCCCCACCACCACGAAGGAGGTCTTCTTCGACACCGAGCTCGACACCTTGCCGCCCCTGGCGGCGAGGGCCGCACCGGCCTCGTCCCTGGTGAAGGCCGCCAGCGTGCCGGTCACCACGAAGGTGAGACCGGCCAGGGTCTGCGGGAGCCGCTCGGCCGGAGGCTCGTCCTCCATGCGGACCCCCGCCGCCTTCCAGCGGTCGACGATCTCCCGGTGCCAGTCGACCTCGAACCAGTCGCGGATCGCGGCGGCCACCCGTGGGCCGACCCCCTCCACCGCGGCCAGCTCCTCCTCCGAGGCCGCCGCGATCGCGTCCACGGAACGGAACTCCGCGGCGATGGCCTGGGCGGTGGGCGGCCCGATATGCCGGATGGAGAGCGCGACCAGCACCCGCCAGATCGGCTGGTCCTTGGCCCTCTCCAGCTCCTCCAGCATCTTCTCGGCGTTCTTGCTCGGCTCACCGCTCTGGTTGGCGAAGAAGGAGACGACCTTGGGCTCACCGGTCTCCGGGTCGGCCTTGGGCAGCCCGGTGTCGGGGTCGCGGACCACCGACCGGATCGGCAGCAGCCGGTCCATGGTCAGGTCGAACAGGTCGGCCTCGGTGCGGACCGGCGGCTCCTGCGGCGGCAGCGGCTGGGTCAGCGCGGTGGCCGCCACATAACCCAGCCCCTCGATGTCGAAGGCCCTGCGCCCGGCGGCGAAGAAGATCCGCTCACGGAGCTGGGCCGGGCACGCCCTGGTGTTGGGGCAGCGCAGGTCGGCGTCGCCCTCCCTCTCGTAGGCCAGCTCGGTGCCGCACTCCGGGCAGCGCGTCGGCATGGTGAACTCACGCTCGGTGCCGTCACGCAGGTCGGCGACCGGCCCGACGATCTCCGGGATGACGTCGCCCGCCTTGCGCAGCACCACGGTGTCGCCGATGCGCACCCCCTTGCGCGCGACCTCCGAGCCGTTGTGCAGCGTGGCGCGCTCGACCGTGGAACCGGCGACCACGATCGGCTCCATGACGCCGTACGGCGTGACCCGGCCGGTGCGGCCGATCCCCACCTGAATGTCCCTGAGCTTGGTGTTGACCTCCTCCGGCGGGTATTTGTAGGCGATCGCCCAGCGGGGCGCCCGGCTGGTGGAACCCAGGTTCTGCTGGATCTCGACGCGGTCCACCTTCACCACGACGCCGTCGATCTCGTAGGCGGGGTCGTGGCGGTGCTCCCGGTAGAACTCGATGAAGGCGCCGATGCCGTCGAGGTCGTCGACGACCCGGTAGAGGTCGCTGACCGGCAGGCCGAACTCCCCGAGCCGCCGGTAGATCTCGGAGTGGGTCCGGGGCAGGGCGGCCCCCTCCCAGCTGCCGACACCGTGGACGATCATGTGCAGCGGGCGCTGCGCGGTGATCCGGGGGTCCTTCTGCCGTAGCGAGCCCGCGGCCGAGTTACGCGGGTTGGCGAACGGCGGCCTGCCCGCCTCAAGCAGCTGCTCGTTGAGCCTGGCGAACCCTTCGACCGGTATGTAGACCTCGCCCCGCACCTCAAGCAGCGTGGGCACGTCGGCACCGGCCAGCCGGTGCGGCACATCCGCGATGGTGCGCACGTTGGCCGTCACGTCGTCGCCCACCCGGCCGTCACCCCGGGTCGCGGCCCTGACGAGGCGCCCCTGCTCGTACAGGAGCGAGATGGCCAGGCCGTCCACCTTCAACTCGCACAGGTAGGGGGCCGGGTCGTGCTCGGCCAGCCGCTCGGCCCGCGCCTGCCAGGAGACGAGCTCGTCGAGGCTGAACGCGTTGTCCAGGCTCTCCATCCGCCTCAGATGGGCGACCGGCGCGAAATCAGTGGAGATCGGCGCGCCGACCTTCTGCGTCGGCGAGTCGGGCGTGCGCAGGCTGGGATGATCCTCCTCAAGGCGCTGCAGCTCGCGCATCCACGTGTCGTACTGGGCGTCGCTCGCGGTAGGCGTGTCGAGCACGTAGTAACGCCAGTTGGCCTCGTCGACCAACTCGGCCAGCTCAGCGTGCCGCTCCAACGCCGCCACCGGCACACCCTCGACCTCGGCACCCATCGCCGGCTCTCCCCTCGTCAACCACAACCGAGGGAAACGCTATCGCCGAGCACCGACAGTACGGGACGGCCTTACCCGTAGATGGCCAATGCCCGGGAGATCACGCGGACGCGGGGAAGGTCACTCGCCCGGATCGTCCCGCAGCACGCGGGCCGCCTCCCGGCACCTGGCCAGGGCCGCCCTGGCGTAGCCGGGCGAGGCTCCGGCCAGCCCGCAGGCGGGGGTGAGCACGACCTGCGAGGCCAGGGCGGCGACGGGGAAGCCGAGGCGGCGCCAGAGCCCGACCGCGGGCCTGGCGACCACCCCGACATCGGGCAGCGGGGCGTCGACGGCGGGCACGACGCCGAGGAGGAGCGCGATCCCGGCCTCGATCGACTCGCCGATCACGTCCTCGTCGCGCCGCCTGAGCAGGGAGGCGTCCAGCGAGACGCCGTTGACCCCCGCCCGGCGCAGAACGTCGAAGGGGACGGAGGGCGCACAGCAGTGCACGACGGTGAACGCCCCCGCGGGGAGCACGGCGCCGAGCCGGTCGGTGACGACCGGGGCGTCGACCGCCGACAGCCGCCCGAACCCCGAGGCGGTCGGCACCGTACCCGCCAGGACCGCGGGCAGCCCCGGCTCGTCGAGCTGGACCACGATCTGCGAGGCGCCGGGCACCCGCCCGCGGACGTCGGCGACGTGCGCGGCGAGCCCCTCGGCGTAGGACTCCACCAGATCACGCACCGCCCCGGGGTCGGCGAGCGTCTTGTCGCCGTGGCGCAGCTCGATCGCCCCGGCCAGCGTCCACGGCCCCGCCACCTGGACCTTGAAGGGGCCCTCGTGCCCCTGGGCCGTCTCCTCCAGCGCGTCGAGGTCGCGCAGGAGATGGTCACGGGCCCGCTTAAAGTCGCGTCCCGGCCGGTCGGCGAAGCGCCAGCCCGACGGCTGCACCTCCACCGGCAGCTCCACCAGCAGCGAGGCGGTCCGGCCGATCATGTCGGCGCCGACGCCCCTGGCGGGCAGCTCCGGAAGGTACGGCAGCGCGGGCACCTCGCCGAAGACGACCCTGACCGCCTCCGCGTGGTCCTCTCCCGGATGTGACCCGACACCGGTCGCGGTCGACTCGTTCCACGGATATTCACTCATGCCGGCTCCCAGCCACGCTCGTCGAGGCACGGACGGCCGTCACCGCGCGGACCGGCCCGCCCGCCCCGATCGTTCACGGCTGCCAGCTTAGGACCGCCGGGCACCCCTCCGGCCTAGGCTGGGATCTTGGCCTCCTCCCCGGGGGTGAGCCCGGGGTCTTCACGCTCAAGGAGTTTCGATGAAGCTGACGAAGTTCGGGCACGCGTGCGTCCGCCTTGAGAGGGAGGGGGCGGTCCTGGTGATCGACCCGGGAGCCCTCAGCGAGGAGGCCGCGCTGGACGGCGCGGCGACCGTCCTGATCACCCATGAGCACTTCGACCACGTGGAGGCCGACCGGCTGCGCAGGGCGGCCCAGGCCAACCCGTCGCTGGAGATCTGGACCAACGAGGCCGTGGCCGCCGTCCTGGCCGGCGTCCCGGCGAACATCCAGGTCGTACGGCACGGCGACACCTTCGACACGGCCGGCTTCGGGGTGCGGGTCGTCGGCGAGTGGCACGCGCCGAACCATCCCGACCTGCCGATCGTACGGAACGTCGGTTTCCTGGTGGACGAGGAGGTCTTCTACCCGGGCGACGCCTTCACCCCGCCCGGGGTCGAGGTCCCCACCCTGCTGGTGCCGACCAACGCGCCGTGGATGAAGGCGCCGGAGATGGTGGAGTATCTCCGGCTGATCCGCCCGGCCAGGGCCTTCTCCACCCACGACGGCCTGCTCAACGAGGTCGGCCTCGGCCTGATCGACACCTGGCTGGGCATGGAGTCCGACCTGCAGAAGGCGGAGATGCGCCGTCTGAAGCCGGGCGAGTCCGTCACCCTGCCCTGAGCCCTCCCCGCCCCGGAGGCCCCCGTCCGCCGGATCGCCCTCCCCGGAGGTCCCCTGCCGCCGGGACGCGGTTCCGGGCGGGGGCCGGGTCAGGCAGCCCTGGCGATGGTGGCCGATCCGATCACGGTGTCTCCCAGGTAGAGCACGGCCGCCTGCCCGGCCGCGACCCCGGTGGCGGGGGCGTCCAGCGTGAGGTGGACCTCCTCACCGGAGAGCAGCGCCAGGCAGCCGTAGACCTCTCCGTGCGCGCGGAGCTGGACCGTGCAGGCCAGCGGCTCGCGCGGCTCGGCGACCGGGCCGTTCCACACCGGGCGCTCCGCCACGATGGTCGTGACCTCCAGGGCCGAACGCGGGCCGACGGTGACCGTGTTGGAGACCGGCTCGATGGACAGCACGTAGCGTGGGCGGCCGTCGGCGGCCGGACGGTCGATGTGCAGGCCCTTGCGCTGGCCGACGGTGAAGCCGTACGCCCCCTCGTGCGCGCCGATCACCTCGCCGGACTCGTCGACGATGGGCCCCTGGGCCGCGCCGAGGCGTGCCTCCAGGAAGCCTCGGGTGTCGCCGTCGGCGATGAAGCAGATGTCGTGACTGTCGGGCTTGTTCGCCACCATGAGCCCGCGCCTCGCGGCCTCCTCGCGGACCTGCGCCTTGGTCGAGTCGCCCAGTGGGAAGACGGCGTGCCTGAGCTGCTCCCTGGTGAGCACGCCGAGCACGTAGGACTGGTCCTTGCCCCCGTCGGGGCTGCGGCTCAGCACGCCGTCGACGATCCGCGCGTGGTGCCCGGTGGCCACCGCGTCGAAGCCGAGCGCGAGGGCCCGCTCCAGGACCGCCTCGAACTTGATCTTCTCGTTGCACCGCAGGCACGGGTTGGGCGTCCGGCCCGCGGCGTACTCGCTGACGAAGTCCTCGACCACGTCCCGGTGGAACCGTTCGGCCATGTCCCAGATGTAGAAGGGGATGCCGATCACGTCGGCGGCCCTGCGGGCGTCCCGCGAGTCCTCGACCGTGCAGCACCCCCGGGCACCGGTCCGATACGACTGCGGGTTGGCGGAGAGCGCCAGATGCACGCCGGTGACGTCGTGGCCCGCCTCGGCGATGCGGGCGGCCGCCACTGCGGAGTCGACGCCGCCGGACATGGCGGCAAGCACGCGAAGTCTCATCAGGATCCTTCCGTGGAAACCCCCGGCTTTAGCCGTGGGGAGGAAGCGGAACCCCTGCGGAGCGGGTCAGGGGTAGCCCATCCGCCGCCAAGGCGGATGGGCGTCTGGTCAGACGTTGCGCTGGTTCTCGACATACCTCTTCACGATCTCCAGCGTCGCGCCACCGACGGTGGCGACGAGGTAGCTGTTGGTCCACAGGGTCGGCATCCGAGACTTGAGGTGCGGAAACTCGGCGCGCAGCAGGCGCGAGGATCGGCCCTTGATCTGCTTGACCAGCCGGTGGATGCCGTACTGCGGGTCGCAGGTGACCAGCAGGTGCACATGGTCGGGCATGGTTTCCAGTTCGGCTATGGGGGCGTCGCGTTCGGCGCACACCTCGCGGATGATCTCTTTGAGCCGGGTGTCGACGTCGCCCTTGATGACGTCCCGGCGGTACTTCGGGCACCAGACGACGTGGTAGGTGCAGCGGTACACGACGTTGTTGTTCGATCGGATCTCGTCCACGCTTTTGACTATACAGCTAGGGTCTGTATAGTAATCGACATGATCGAGACAGTGCGTTACACCTACCGCCTGCGGCCCGGCCGCCAGGCGCAAGCCGCACTGCTCGAAGAGTGGTCGCGCTGCCGGTGGCTGTGGAACGAGGCCGTGCACCAGCAGAAGTCGGGCTGCAAGCCGACGTTCGGCAAACTGTCGAAAAAGCTGACCGAGGCACGGTCCCGGCTGTCTTGGCTGCGGGCCGGTTCGCAGGTGGCTCAGCAACAGACGCTGCGTACCTACGCCGCCGCCCTGGACGCCTCGTTCAAGGTCAAGGGTCGTGGCCGTCCGAAGAGGAAACGCAAGAAGGACGCACTGCCAAGCCTGGAGTACACCACCCGGGGTTTCTCGATCAAGAACGATCGGCTGTGCCTGCCCGGCAAGGTGGCCATCCCGGTCGTCTGGTCCCGCGACCTGCCGTCCGAACCGACCAGCGTCCGCGTCTGCCAAGACAATCTCGGCCACTGGTACGCGTCCTTCGTGGTCCACCGCGACCAGGCCGAACCTTCGGATGCGGACCTGCCGGGGATCGGTGTCGACTGGGGCGTGAAGGCCACCGCCACCACCACCGACCCGGCTTTCGACCTGCCGCACCTCGGCCACCGCAAGCGCTGCGCCGCCGAACTGGCCAAAGCCCGGCGCAAGATGGCCCGCCGCCGGTCGAAAGGCCGCCCGGCGTCGAAGGGCTACCTGACCGCGAAGCGGCAGGCAGCCCGGATCGCGAAAAAGGCAGCCCGGCAAAACACCCACGATGCCCGCGTCTGGGCCAAGAACATCGTCGATCGCCACACGCTGATCGCCATTGAGGACTTCAAGCCGAAGTTCCTGGCTGGGACGTCCATGGCCCGCAAGGCCGCAGACGCCGCGATCGGCGCGTGCAAACGGCAGTTGATCGAAAGTGGCACGCGGGCGGGCCGGAAGGTGGTGCTGGTACCGCCCGCCTACACCACGATGACCTGCTCCGAGTGCGGCGAGAGAGCCAATCTCCGCCTCGGATTGGGTGTACGGACTTTCGAGTGCGCGGCCTGCGGATACACCGCGGACCGCGACCTCAACGCCGCGAGAACGATCCTCGCCACGGCCGAACGCGACCGTGCCGGTGCCGACGACGTCAGACATCAGATCGCCTCCTTCCGGGACGGTGGATCAGGTGCGGTCTGAGCTGGGAAATCCCCCGGATTTATCCGTGGGGATGTCGTTAAAACACCCCTGAGCGTACCCGCGTCGGCCACCCGCGCGTCGGCCTGGAACAGGCTCGGAGGTCGGGTCAGCTGAGACCCGCGCGGCGGGCGCGCTCGACGACCGTGCCGATCACGGCGACCACCCGGTCCACGTCGGCCTCGGTCGAGGTGTGACCGAGCGAGAAGCGGAGCGAGCCCCGCGCCCGGACCGCGCCGGCGCCCATGGCGAGCAGGACGTGGGACGGCTGCGCCACCCCCGCCGAGCACGCCGACCCGGTGGAGCACTCCACGCCCTTGGCGTCCAGGAGCATGAGCAGCGCGTCACCCTCGCAGCCGGGGAAGGAGAAGTGCGCGTTGCCGGGGAGCCGGTCCACCGGGTCGCCGTTGAGCGTCACGTCGGGCACGGCCTGGCGGACCCCGCGGATCAGGTCGTCGCGGAGCCCCGTGAGCCGGGCGGAGGTCTCGGCCCGGCGGCTCACCGCGATCCGCACCGCCGCGGCGAACCCGGCCAGGGAGGGGGCGTCGAGGGTGCCGGAGCGCACGTCACGCTCCTGACCGCCGCCGTGCAGCACCGGCACGGGGTCGACG
This sequence comes from Streptosporangium sp. NPDC004631, assembly GCF_053601935.1. Lineage (NCBI taxonomy): Bacteria > Bacillati > Actinomycetota > Actinomycetes > Streptosporangiales > Streptosporangiaceae > Streptosporangium > Streptosporangium sp. NPDC004631. Next base: position 137,574 of record NZ_JBSGCR010000006.1, read on the forward strand.
CCCCGGGCGAGCAGCAGCGCGCCGACGCCCATCGGGCCGCCGACCTTGTGGCCGGAGAGGGTCAGCGCGTCCACCCCGGAGTCGGCGAACACGACGGGAAGCTGGCCGATGGCCTGGACCGCGTCGGTGTGGAAGGGGATGCCGTGGTCGCGGGCGATCGCGGCGAGCACGCGGACCCCCTGGACGGTGCCGACCTCGTTGTTGGCCCACATGACGCTGATCAGGGCCACACTGTCCGGGTCGCGCTCGATGGCGGCGCGGAGGGTCTGAGGGCGCACACGGCCGAACTCGTCGACGTCGAGCGGTTCGACGACGGCGTCCTGATGGTCGCCCAGCCAGTACGCGGGGTCGAGCACGGCGTGGTGCTCGACGGCGCTGATCAGGATCCGGTTCGCGCCCTTGGCGCGGCGCGCCCAGTAGAGGCCCTTGACGGCCAGGTTGTCGGCCTCGGTGCCCCCGGAGGTGAACACGACCTCGCTGGGCCTGGCGCCGAGCGCGTCCGCGATGCTCTCCCGCGACTCCTCCACGACCCTGCGGGTGCGGCGGCCCGCGGTGTGCAGCGACGACGCGTTGCCGACCTGATCGAGTTGGGCGATCATCGCCTCGATCGCCTCGGGAAGCATCGGCGTGGTCGCCGCATGATCGAGATAGGCGGACTCCACTACCGCACTCCCCTTTCCCGGACCGGTGATGGCCTTTCAAGGGTATCGGTGGTCAAGGAGAAGGCCGCCCCCGCATTTGCCGGTTAACGAGCGGACCGTCCGCGCATTTGACCACTAAACCGTCCGGACGGTACAGTAACGGACATGAGGCGGGAGGGGTTGCTGGACGCGGCAGAGGATCTGCTCTGCGACCAGGGCTCCCAGGCTCTCACCCTGTCGGCCGTCGCCGAACGCGCCGGATGCAGCAAGGGCGGCCTGCTCTACCACTTCGGCACCAAGGAAGCCCTGATCAAGGGCATGGTCGAGCGACTGATCGCGGATTTCGACGAGCTCGTCGCCGCTCAGGGCCACACCACCTACACCAAGAGCTATCTGGCGGCCACGTTCGCCGCCGTGCGGAGCGGCAGGCTGCGGCGGTGGGCCGTGGTCACCGGGGCCTCGGGCAATCCCTATCTGCTCGCCCCGCTGCGCGAGGCGATGGCCCGGTGGCACCGCGAGGGGCTCGACAGCGAGCCCGACCCCGCGGCGGCGCAGATCGTCCGTCTCGCGTGCGAGGGACTGTGGGACGTGGCCAGCCATGACCCCGGCCTCTACGACGACGAGCACTACGCCGAGCTGAAACGGCGTCTGCTGGGCCTGCTGCCCGCCTGACGGGCGGAATCTCCCGGAGAACTGGCGGTCGCTCCCGCGCGTGCGGAAGCGACCGACTTCGGTGTGCCCACTTACCGAACTTTTAAAACACGTTGTGAAGGGATCGACAATGACCCGCGACCTGAGGACGGCTCGCACCGGAGCGGTTCTCACATTCATGCTGGCCGGGCTGCTGTGCGGATCGATGACCGTGCGTATTCCAGCGCTGTCCGACAAACTCGGCCTGTCCGAGGCGTCGATCGGTGTCACCCTCCTGGTGTGGGGCCTGGGCGCGCTGGTGACCATGCAGTCGATGCGTGGGGTGATGACGCGCTTCGGCAGCCGGAGCATACTGCGGGTCGGCGCTCCCCTCTGTGCGATCACCCTGGCGTTGCTGGCGTTCGCCCCGAGCCTCCCGCTGCTGCTGGTCGCCGCCGGGCTCTTCGGCATGGCGTTCGGCGCGGTGGACGTCGCGATGAACGCGCAGGGCTCGACGGTGGAGCGCGCCTACGGCCGGCCGCTGATGAACGGCATGCACGCGGGCTGGTGTGTGGGGGCGATCTCCGCGGGCCTGGTCGGCGCCGTGGCCATCTCGGCGGGACTGTCGTTCACGGCCCACCTGTCCCTGGTCTCCCTGGTCACGCTCCCCCTGCTGATCTTCATCAGCCGCACCTACCTGCCCGACCCCGTCGTGGCCAGGGGGGCGGCCACGGCCCGTCGCCGCATGCCGCCGGTGGTCTACCTGCTCGGTGTGATCGCCTTCTGCGCGTTCATGGTCGAGGGCACGGTCGCCGACTGGAACGGGCTGTACCTGCGCGACGTGCTCGGCGCCCCCGAGGCGCTGGCCGCGCTGGGCTACCCGATCTTCGAGGCGGGCATGCTGTTCGGCCGCCTCACCGGCGACCGGGCACGGGCCCGCTTCGGCGCCCGCAGCATGATCATCATCGCCGGTCTGGCCACCGCCGCCACCTTCGCCGTGGTCCTCATGGCCCCGACCGCCCTGATCGCGGTCTCCGCCATGCTCTTCGTGGGTGTCGCGGTGGCGACGGTCTCCCCGATGGCCATGTCCCTGGCGGGCGAGGCGGTCGGCAACCCGGGTCCGGCCATCGCCCAGACCAGCGCGATGGGCTACGCGGGACTGCTGCTCGGCCCGGTGATCATCGGTTTCCTCTCCGACGTGACCGACTTGAGGACCGCGCTCGGCATCGCCATCGCACTCGGCGTCCTGATCACCCTGTTCGCCCGATTCCTCCCACGTCCGGGCGCCACAGCGACCCACCGGGAGCAGGCCCGGGAGCAGGAACTGTCCATGGCGGCCTGACCGCCGGACCGCCGATCCTGTAGGCCCTGGCCAACCCGGAGATCGGCGAGCGCGAGGTCCTGGCCGCGATGCTCGAAGTCGACGCCGACGCCGCGGCCGATCACGACTACGTCCAGCCGTCCGGGAAGCTGATGAACGCCCGACTGGAGGCCCGGCGCCGCGGTGGCCCGGCCCGTCTGCCCACCGTCACGCCTCCGGCCGACGTGCCGTCCAGCGAGGTCACCCCGCTGGTCCCCCACGGCCCTTGGTCCGCGACCATTGCCAGAGAAGGCACGGAACGCGAGATCATGACACGGTGTTCCCCTCGCCTCCCGCCGGCCAGCGAGGCGATGCTCCGACGGGCGACGATCGGCACGCTGTCGCGAATCACCGACGTCATCCCGCTCAGCGGCCAGGACTCCGTCCGCTGGAATGGATCGCCGAACCCCGCGATCACCTCTCAAACACCCGCTCAGGCTATATGCGAACGCAAGCTTGTAGGGCATCCCCACACCCTGACCTTCCTTACCGGATGAGACAGTGCCCACTCTTCACACCTTCAATATGAACAAGTAAACGGAAGCATCCAAATGCGACCGGGAGCGGGGCGTCTCCCACTCAACGGGCAGGACCACAATCGAGGAAGCCAGCCGTTACCGAAGACGTGTGACAATCGCTGGAGCGCTTGAGTCGACTTCCGTACGATACACATCAGCAGGTGAACTCCGCGCGAGGAGTTCGCGGTCGTGCGCACGCCGGGCCTCCTGCCCGGTGGGCGCGAGGCCGATCCACAGCATGTTTCAATCGTTTGGCCGAATGTCGACCCCGCCGTCCGCCAAGATATTCCTTGGCCCCCACCTGTGCCGGAACGCTTCGTGCGGTACTTCAATGAAACTTCAATCGGTACAGGTGAGAAGATCTTCGTGCCGTACAACGGCGGCGACAAGCCGCCCTCCCAAAAGGGCACCTGCTCCGTCCACGCCAAGCCGCATGCGTCCGAAGGGCGGGTGAACGCGGGGCTGGGGAGTCGGCGCGCGCCGCCAAGTCCAGGCTACTGCCCGCTTCATATGGGTCGGCTCGCCCAAGCGGGCTCGTGCTCAAACTCCGCGAAGCAGGATGAAAAGCTCAGCGCAGCCAGGAGGTCCACATAACGGTTTGACATCTTCCCTTGGCCCAGGTTTCTTTTTCCGGAGAATGTAAAGAGTGACGAGACGCGTCGTGTTGCGAGTGGGAATAGTCCTGGCCATCGTCAGCGCAAGCACACTGACGATGGCGCTCACGATGTCCGGGCTGGAAGCAGCCGACAAGCTGGGCAGCGTGATAGGCGCGATCGTCAGCACGGTCGGTCTGGTCACGGCGACCTTCATAACACCGCAGAGCGACGATGGGCCTGTCGAATCGCCCTCGGAAAGGGAGGGAACCGGCCGGAGAGCGGAGGGCGTCTCCCGTTTGGCGCTGCAGAGAATGTTCTCCCCTCGGGAGCTGTGCTGGTTCATACCAATATTCGTCGGAACCGGCCTCGGCGGAGTCGTTTTTCTCGCGCATTACTCCAAAAACGGCGTGAACGAGCCTCTGCTGCTCGCAGGTCTGGCCATCTCATTCTCGATCGCGCTTTTCTATCGCCCCAGAGCTCCCCGTACCACCGTGGAAAGACGGAGCCTCTGGTGGATGCTGTCGGCGTCGGCGGCCATAGGAGTCCTTCTCGCGTCAACGGTGTGGTTCATTCTTCACAAGCCCGACAGAAGTGTTACGGGGATCGCGGAATTCAATGTCAAAGAAATGAAAGAGGGGGATAGTGCTCAGATAACTTTTTCCAGCCCGCCCGCAGGCTATGAGAACCTCGCCCTCACTCTCAGCCTTACCAATCTGGATTCAACGGGTAACTGCGTCGTACCGGCACGACTCGAAGTCACCCCTGAGGTGGATGGGGTTCCGGGGCAAATCTCCTCACGCTCCTCCGTGAAGGATGTTTCCTCCGGGAAGGAGGTTCGGCTACCTGTCGCCGGAATCGAGCGCGGAGGACACATCCTCGTCACCCTGAATAAGGTCAACAAAGGCTGCAAGGTCAAACCGGAAGTCTCCGAAGCCGTCCTTTTCAACTAAGAACCCGAGGTAATTCATGATTCGTTCCCTACGATACGTCGCCCTCGGAGTTGTCCTTCTCTCCGCCGCCTGCGCTTCCACTCCAGGCTCTTCTCCTCCCCTCTCTGGGGCTCCTCGCCCTCTGACTCTCACACGGGGTGCGCACGTTAACATCGGCATTGTCACGGACCACCCCGGCCTCTCACTCGTGGAGCAGGGAAACCCTAGCGGGAACGATGGATTCGATCTGCAGTTGGCCGATTGGCTGCTCAGAGAACTGGAAATCGAAAAAGAAAACGTTCCCATCTCCCTTAAGGAAAGGGTGAGCAAGCTCCGACAGAGAGAGGTCAGCCCGGGAGGGGTCAGCATGGTTGTGGCAACCTTCTCCATGACCGATGACCGTCGAAAGTTAGTGGACTTCGTCGGTCCATATCTGATAACAAAGCAGGGAGTAATGGTCCGGGCCGACAACAGCACGATCAAGGATGTTGACGACCTGAAAAACACGGGAAAAAACGTATGCACCATAGCCGAAACAACAGGAAACGACAAGCTCAAGAAGGCCGAAACCAGTGGGAGCAATATCTTTGTCACCACCAAGCCCTCTTTGAAGGACTGCATGGAATCACTCATCGATGGAGACGTTGAAGCGGTCTCCACCGACCAGATCGTCCTGTACGGATTCGCGCAGAGCAAAACATATAAAGACAATGTAAAAGTACTGAGCGACATCTCCTTTGGGGACGAGGAAAATTACGGGATCGGCATCCCCAACAACTCCCACGCGGACTGTGAAGTCATAAAGAAGAAGCTAGAAAAATTCCTCAACGACGAATGGAAAAGCTTCTTCTACGACAACTTTCCCGATATTCCCAGTAGTGATTACATCAACTATCGCCCCACCAAGACCGACGAATGCGAAAACGGCACATAAACCATGAGAGGAGCTCCCCTCCGCGCTTGACGCGTTCGACATCGAGCCCCTGACCGGCGGCACGCTCCCGCACCTCGGCAACCTCCACCTCTACAAGACGATGTAAGGCCCCGCCGAAGGCTGGGAACTCCGGGCCCACGCCACGTGGCCGTGGCCTGCGACTTCAGGTGAAGAAAGCCTCAATGGGCACCAAAAGACATGATCGCCCCACCGGAGACCACCTCTCTCCCGGGTGGTCCCACCAGACCCCCCCGCACGAGAGCCTCGCCCACATCCTGGCCGCCAGCGGATACGCCTTTCACCGAGTCGATACCGAGCACCGCAAGACGCCGCTGTGGCCCTCACCGGCCATGTCCTTGGGCTGTCGTCACGGGCGTCATACCCGCCCCGGGAAAGACCGGTGCCCCCATGACGACGCGGCGCCGGCAGGTCTCGGTGGACGTCCACGTGATCCCCGGACGCGACGGCCGCATCCTGCTGTCCCTTCGTCAGGGCACCGGGTACGCCGATGGGCTGTACTGCCTGCCCTCTGGATGTCTCGACCCCGGCGAGACCGGCGTCGGCTGCGCCGTCCGCGAGGCCCGGGAGGAGGTCGGTGTCACCATCGCCCCCGGCCGTCCGCGACCGGCCGTCGTGGTCCACCATCTGTCCCCCGAAGGCCGGCCGCGAGTCGGGCTCTTCTTCGCCGCCGACACCTGGGACGGCGAGGTGGTCAACGCCGAGCCGAGCAGGTGCGCCAAGGTCGAATGGGCGCCCATCGACATGCTCCCGAGCAACACCGTCCCGTACACCGCCACCGGAGCCGGCTTCTACCGCATCGGCATCGGGATCGGCGTACATGGCTGGTCTGAGGCGGAAACGACGCAGGAAGGCCCCAGCGCGGGTACACGGCGTGACAAGACTGTCCCCTTGCTCGCATACACTCGGTGTGCATACGGTCACGGTGAGGAAACAAGGGCGGGTGACGGTGGGGAGAAGCGCGTGGGAAAGCACGACGACGGCAAAGGCCCCCAGGACAGGGATCTCGACCTGTCGGAGATCGTCCACAGCCCCGACCGGAAGCGCGACCCCGTAGGCGAGCACGCCGGTGAGGGCAAGGGCAAGGACGGCGGTAAGTAGTGCCCGGGGTTCCCGAGCGCGTCGAGCGCCTGATCGCCTCCCTGGGCCGCTTGGAGGAGCCGGTCGTGCAGGCGATGCGAGCGGTGCCCCGCCATGACTTCGTTCCGGAGCTGGCGATGGTTCCGCACGACGGGAGCCTTCGCGTCATCGACCGTAACACCGACTCGGAGGCGTGGTGGGAGGCGGTCTACCGTGACGAGTCGATCGTCACCCAGCTCAGCGACGGCGCGCTGGCCATCACCGACCTGGCCGGCGTCGACGGTGTCGTGGAGCTGCCCGCCGGGGCCGATTACACCTCCTCCTCGTCGGCGCCCAGCACCGTGGCCGGGCTGTTGAACCTGCTGGAGGCCGAACCGGGTCACCGGGTGCTGGAGGTCGGCACCGGCACCGGATGGACGGCCGCGCTGCTCGCGCATCTGACCGGCGGCAGCGGACAGGTCATCTCGATCGAGGTCGATCCGGCGGTGGCCGAACAGGCCGCCAAGCACCTCGCCTCCACTGGTAACAACCGGGTGCGCCTGGTCGTCGGCGACGGCGCCCGGGGCCATCCCGAAGGCGAACCGTACGACCGGGTGCATGTGACCTGCGGGGTACGCGCGGTGCCGTACGCCTGGGTGCGACAGGCCAGGCCCGGCGGCGTGGTCGTCGCCCCGTACGTCCCCGGGTTCGGCACCGGCCACGAACTACGGCTCGTCGTCACTCCCGGCGGGCTCGCGCACGGCCGCTTCCACGGGTTCGCCTCCTACATGGATCATGCGCTCCCAGCGCCTCCCGCCCGGAGGCGTCCTGAGCCACACACGAGACCACCGAGCCGGCGTCACGGCGGTGGACCCGCGCACCATCGGCCACGCCCCGGCCGGGGCCGATCTGGCGATCGCCGCGCTGACCGGCCTGTACTCACGCAATCTGATCTGGGACGACGCCTACCGGCTGTGGGTGTTCGAGCCCGCCACGCCCCGGGCCGCCGCGGTGACCTGGCGGCCGGGCCAGGCCGAGTTCGAGGTCCGCCAGTACGGCGACCGTCCCGTCTGGGACGAGGTCGTCGCCGCCTACTTCCAGTGGGTCGCCTGGGGAGAGCCGGACCGCGGCCGGTTCGGCATGACCGTCGCTCCCGAGGGGCAGCGAATATGGCTGGACGAGCCCAGCCGGACGATCGGCTGACTCGCCCGGTCTTCACCGCCGATGATCGACCGGAGAAAAGCCCCGTCCTCCCGGAAGCGAACAAGCAAGCGCCTGTGCGGAGGTTCCGCGCATGACGCGGCCACCTGTCCGTACCGAATGTAACGATCCCGTGTCCGGCCCACCGTGCGAGCCCGTGATCGGCTGATTTGGCCGCCGAGCAGCTCGGCAGCGACAAGGACTCTCCGCAGGGCACGGAAGACGCGAAACGACGCCGCACCCCCGGAAAAGGTGCGGCGCCGTCCCGGCCGTGCCGTCGCCCGCCGTTCACGCACGGGGCGCGCGGCGCCTGACGGCGCCCGGATGACCTCCAGCGGACGCCCGACGGCGTCTGATAGCGCCTGCTGACGGCCGCCCGGCGTCCCGGTGGGCGCGCCCAACGGCGCCCAGGCGGCTACTTGCGCTTGGTGACCTCGTCGGTGAGCTGCGGGACGACCTGGTTCAGGTCACCCACGACTCCGAAGTCGGCGAGCTCGAAGATCGGAGCCTCGGCGTCCTTGTTGATCGCGACGATCGTCTTGGCGGTCTGCATGCCGGCCCGGTGCTGGATGGCGCCGGAGATGCCCGCCGCGATGTAGAGCTGCGGCGACACGGTCTTGCCGGTCTGGCCGATCTGGAACTGGTGGGGATACCAGCCGGCGTCGGTGGCGGCGCGGGAGGCGCCGACGGCCGCGCCGAGCGAGTCGGCCAGCTTCTCGATGATGGCGAAGTTCTCCGCCGAACCCACGCCACGGCCGCCGGAGACCACGATCGCGGCCTCGGTGAGCTCGGGACGTGCCCCCTTCGCCTCCTTGACGCGTTCCACGATCCTGGCGGCCTTGGCCGCGTCGGAGAGGGTCACCGAGACCTGCTCCTCGGCGCCCGCGCCCGTGGCGGCCTCGATCGGCGTCGAGTTGGGGCGGACCGCGACGATCGGGGTGCCCTTGGTGACACGCGACCGGACGTTGACGCCGCCACCGAAGATCGGCTGCTCGGCGACCATGCCGTCCTGGACGCCCACGACGTCGGTGAGCACCCCGGAGTCGATCTTGATGGCCAGCCGCCCGGCGATCTCCTTCGCCTCGGCCGTCGCGGCGACCAGCACCGCGGCCGGGGACTTCTCCGAGACGAGCCGGGCCAGCAGCTCCGCCTTGGGAGCGACGACGTAGTCGCCGATGTCGGCGGAGTCCGCGACGTAGACCTTCTCCGCGCCGTACTCGGCCAGCTTGGCCCTGGCGTCGGGAGAGTATCCGGCCCCCGCCCAGACCGCCGACGGCTCGCCCAGACTCCGGGCGAGCGTCAGCAGTTCGAGCGTGACCTTCTTGACCTGACCTTCGACGTGCTCGACCAGAACGAGAATCTCAGACATATCAGTTGCCCCCCGTTCTCAGACGAACTTCTTCGACGCGAGGAAGTCGGCGGTCTTCACGCCGCCGTCGCCCTCGTCCTTGACGATCGTGCCGGCCGCGCGGGGCGGGGCCGTGGCGAAGTCGGCGACCTCGCTCCAGGAGTTGGCCAGGCCGACCTGGGATGCGTCGATCCCGGCGTCGGCGACGCCCAGCTTCTCGACCGGCTTCTTCTTGGCGGCCATGATGCCCTTGAAGGAGGGGTAACGCGGCTCGTTGATCTTCTCGACCACGGAGACCACCGCGGGTAGCGTGGCCTCCACCCTGTCGTACCCGTAGTCGGTGACGCGCTGGACGACGATCGCCCCGTTGTCCACCTCGACCTTGTTGGCGAAGGTGAGCTGCGGCACGCCGAGGCGCTCGGCCAGCATGGCCGCGAGCACGCCGGTGCGGGCGTCGGTCGACTCGGAGCCGAGCACGACCAGGTCGAACCCGATCTTCTTGAGGGTCTGCGCCAGGGCGTAGGAGGTGCCCAGGGCGTCGGACCCGTGCAGCGCGTCGTCCACCAGGTGGACGGCCTTGTCCGCGCCCATGGCCAGGGCCTTGCGGATGGTGTCGGCGGCCCTGTCGGGCCCCATGGTGAGAACGGTCACCTCACCGCCGTGCGCCTCTTTCAGGCGCAGGGCCTCTTCGACCGCGTATTCGCACAGCTCGTTGATGACGCCGTCGGCGGCGTCACGGTCGAGCGTCTTGTCATCGGACCTCAGCTTGCGCTCGGTCGCAGTGTCGGGGACCTGCTTCACGCAGACGACGATGTTCATGACCGGTGGCCGACCTCCCGTGTTCGCGTACGCCCCGCATCGCTGCGGTTGGCGTCGAATGCTCGGTACGTGCACGCGGGGCACGCGCACGTGATGCCAAGACTGCCAGGTGCCCAAGGGTGGTGTGGCAGTCGGGTGGACCGGCCGGGCCATACCCGCCCCTGCCCCTCCGACACCATGTTACCCATCAGTAATTTAGGCGCAAACCACCGGACCGTACGGCCCGCACCGAAAAACCACACGCCCGCCTGATCGGTCACGTTCCCCACCTTACCGAGCTATATTCCGGAACAGGTGAGGGGGATCCCGTTACGCCCCGCAGCCATCGGATGTCACCGAGGCTCAGCTGGACAGCAGGATCGCCACCAGGACGAAGAGGACGGTCCCCAGGGCCAGCGCGAGGGTCAGCGGGCTGAAGAACGTGCCGAGCACGGCCCAGAGCACGATGGCACCGGCACCACCGGCCAGATCGACGATCGCCCGGGCACGGTTCCTCCGGGCGAACAGCGCGATCCCCCCGTCCACCAGCATCACCGAGCCGTAGCCCGTCAGCAGCAGCAGCGACACCTCCGGCAGCGGGTTCCTGGCCGCCGCGGCGGCCAGCGAGACGAGCAGGCCCGCGCCGACCACCCAGCGGCGGTGCAGGACGGCCCTGCGGCGCTCGCGGGCCTCGTCCGCCGAGAGCCTGCCCGGCGGCGGACGGCGCCCCAGGCGCCACTCCCTGGTGGTGAGGGCGTGCACGCCGGTCTCCGGCGCCCGGAGCCCGGCGTCCCGGGGGTCGGCGACCTCGCGGACCCCCGCCGGCTCCCGGCCCACGGCGCCGTCCCGGCCGCCCGAGGGGGCCGGGCCCTCCAAGAGGGCCCGGCCGTCCGAGGCGCCCCCGGTCCCCGCGACGCCCCCGGCCTCCGAGACCCCCTGGCCGCCGGGAGCGGCGGAGGCCGTACGGGACCTCGGGGTCGCCGGGTGTGCCGCCGGGGCGTCGGCGTCCAGCCGGGCCAGGAGCGCGCCGGCGGAGGGCCGGTCCCGGGGGTCGCGCCGCATGCACTCCTGGAGCAGCGGCGCCAGCCAGCCGGGCGCCCCCTCCAGATCGGGGTCGTGGTGGACGACGCGGTAGCCGACCGCCAGGGCGGGGCCGGCGCCGTAGGGGTGCCGGCCCGTGGCCGCGTAGGCCAGCGTGGCCCCGAAGGAGAACAGGTCGGCCGCCGCCCCCGGGTCGGCGCCTTCGAGCATCTCGGGGGCGAGGTAGCCGGGCGTGCCGAGAATCGCCCCGGAGACCGTGACCGAGGAGGAGTCGAGCGCGCACGCGATACCGAAGTCGATCACGACCGGCTCGCCGTCGGCCAGGATCACGTTGGCGGGCTTCAGGTCGCGGTGGACGACGCCGGCGGCGTGGATGGCTACCAGGGCCTCGGCCAGGCCGCGTGCGAGCCGTACGAGGGGCTCGCCCTCGACCGGCCCGTCACCGGAGATCACCGTGCTGAGCGGGCGGCCCTGCACGTAGCGGGTGACGAGGTAGGGGCGGGCGCCCTCCATCGCGGCGTCCAGGACCTCGGCGACGTACGGCCCCTGGACGCGGCGCATGGTCGCCACCTCGCGGGCCAGCCGGGCGATGGCCGTCGCGTCGGCCGCGACGTGCGGGTGCAGGATCTTGACCGCCACCGTGTGCCCGCCGGGATCCAGCGCGAGATGGACCTCGCCGAAACCTCCCGCGCCAAGCGTCGACAGCAGGCGGTATGGGCCAAGACGTTCACCGTCCGTCGCTCCCATGCGGCTCCCTCCGGCCGGTCCCCTTCATCGTGCATCAGCGGAACCGTTCTCGCACGGCGCGGCCCCAAGAAAACCCCCCATGCATGGACACATGCCGCACAAATACGATGTTTCCCGCACCACCTTGTCTCCCACCGCCTGCGCCACCGACCGCCCAGGACTCCGAACGGAACGACTAGAAGGTGACGAACCCGAGTCCGAGGCTGTCCATCAGGTCGTTGAACAGGCCGCGGATCAGATCGAGCGCGCCCATCTTGCCGTTGTTGACCTGCTCCCGCCAGGCCCTGGTGAGCTGCTCCACCACGTCGGACGGCTGGTCCCACGGCACGAAGGACGGCACCATCGTCAGCGCGGCCATCACGGTGAAGAACGCCAGCGTGCCCAGGGCGATCGTGGTCACCATCGCGGCCCCCGGGCTGCGGATCACCCCGGTCAGCGCGCGGGAGACGGCCTTGCGCGGCTTGCCGCCACCGGGCAGCACGAACAGCCCGGCCACGAACGCGCCCGCCGCGTAGGCGGCGGCGGGGTCGGTCCGCAGGTGCACGACGAACCTGAGGGCGCCCCACACGCACATGCCGAACATCGCGGCCAGCGGGGCCGTGACCAGCGTCGCGAGCACCGCCTTGATCAGCGCCCAGGGGGTGCCGACCAGCGCGAGCAGCGGATCGGCCGCGCTGTTGCCCCGCACCGAGCGGCGCTGGGCCAGGTCGCCGAAGAGATACTCGCCCACCCGGAGGCAGAGCGCGGCCACCACCGCGAACGCGCTGACCACGACCGGCAGCACGCAGGCCAGCGCGACCAGGATCGTCAGCAGCAGCGCGGCGGCCAGCGGGTGTCCGGCGCGATACTGCGAACGCTCCCTCGGCGGGGCCTGGGGCCGGGGCGCGGGTGGCGGCACATACGGCCGGGCCTCACCGGGCGGAGGGTACGGACTGCTCGGCGTGGTGGGCCTCGGCGGCGGATATCCGGCGACCCGTTGGTCGGCGTAGGGCGGCGGGGCGGTCCTCGGCTGGGCCGAGAGCGGCGCGGGGACGTACGGCGGAGGCGGGGTGGCCGGCACGTACGGGGGCGGAGCCCCCACCCCGGAGCGGTCCGCCTCGGGGCGCGGCCTGCGCTCACGCCGCTCGGGCTTGGCGTACTCCACCGGAGGGAGCAGGTCCGAGTAGGTGCTGTCCTGCGGCAGCACCCGGGTCCCGTTCGCCGGAGGAGGGGGCGGGGTCTGGGAGGGAGTCGACGGTGAGGGGCTCTGGCCGTCCAGGACCCTGGTGCCGTCGGGGTTGAGGACCCTGGTGCCGTCCGAGTTGAGCACCTTGGTGCCATCGGTGTTGAGCACCTTGGTGCCGCCGTCGGGGACCGAGGCGGGCGGCGCCTCGTGGAAGACCGTCACCGTGGGGTCGAGGGCGCGCGCCATGCGGTGCAGCTCCTGCGCGCTCGGCCGGGCCGCCGGATCGACGGCCAGGGCCCGCCGGAGCCAGCCGCGCAGCCAGGCGGGGGCCAGGTCGACGTTGGCCCGGCCCTCCATGATGTTGAAGCAGACGACCTCGAAACTGCCCGTGCCGAACGGCGGCTTGCCGGTCGCGCCGAAGAAGACCGTCGAGGCCAGCGCGTGGACGTCGGCGGCCTGAGTGATCTCGGAGTCACGGATGATCTCCGGGGCGAGGTAGCCGGGCGTGCCGACGAACATGCCGGTCTGGGTCAGCCGGGTGGCGTTGACCAGGTGGGCGATGCCGAAGTCGATGACCAGCGGCTCACCGTTGACGATCATCACGTTGGAGGGCTTGAAGTCGCGGTGGATGACGTCGGCCGCGTGGATCGCCACCAGCGCCGCGCACATGCCCTGGGCGAGCTTGATGACCTCGTGCGCCGTGAGCGGGCCGTCGGTGAGGACGGTCTCCTCCAGCGTGCGGCCCGGCGCGAAGCGGGTCACGATGTAGGGCTGCCCGCCGGTCAGCTTGGCGTCGAGCACCTCGGCGACCTGCGGGCTGCGCACCCGCCGCATGGTCTCCACCTCGCGGGTGAGCCGGTCACGGGCCTTGAGGTCCGCGGCCACGTGCGGGTGCAGCACCTTGACGGCCACCTCGCGGCCGTCCTCGTCCAGCCCCAGGTGGACGACCCCCATGCCGCCCTCGCCGATCTTCTCCAGCAGCCGGTATGGCCCCAGCCTCTCCGGCGCCCGTGTCTCCCCCGTCATCGCGCCGCCTTGTCTCGTAGGTCCTGCAGTTTCTCCACCACCGTCCCGACATCGACCGGTGTCCACCGCGCCTCCCTCGCACGCGCCCCCACGGTGCCGATCGTCAGGAAGAGCATGAGCACGGCCAGCGCCCCCAGCGCCGAGGCCGCGATGACGGCCGCGCCGCGTGAAGGCAGCAATGATGCCAGGGTACGTCTCATCTGCCGGTTGGGGCCCTCCACTCCGGGTCCGGCGCACACGGTCCACAGTGCCACCGTCGCGCCCCAGCTCAGCGCGTTGCCGGCCGGCATCCTGGGAACCAGCACGGCCAGCAGCAGCGTCACCGGCAGGCCGAGGATCAGCCCGTAGGGCACGAGCGCCGCGGTGACGCCGACCGACTTCGCCAGCGCGGCCGGCTGGCCGAGCACCCGGAAGACGTCGGCCGCCGCGGCGCCCGCCGCCCGCCGGGCGTTCAGCCGGGGCTGGGCGATGTCGGCCGCGCGCAGCAGGATCACGGCCGGGATCACCACGGCGGCGACCAGGATCGGCGCGACGACGGCCGTGAGCGCCACGGTGAACAGCAGCAGCGCGCTCGCCACGCCGTACGCCTTGGAACGCTGCAACGCGTGGCCGGGACGCTGACCGGGGTGGAGCGGTGCGGGCGCCTGCTGCCGGTGCTGTGGTTGCGGGTGGGGATAGGGGTAGGGCGGCGGCGCGTGCGGCGGTGTGGAGTGCGGCCCGGAGTACTGGCGGACCTGCGGCGTCTGCTCGAAGGAGGCCTGCTGCTGCGAGTACGACTGGGCGGGGTGCGCCTGGCCGGGGTACTGCGCCTGGTTGCGGTACTCCTGCAGGTCCTGAGGGCGGACGCGCTGGGTCGGGATGTCGCCGTCCTGCACCGGCAGCGTGGCGCCGAGCCGACCGGCGGCGTTCGGAGCGCTGGGGCCGGTGGGGTTGCCGAAAGCGTGGGGGGCGTTGGGGCCGGCGGGGGCGTTGGGCCCGCCGAAGACGTTGGACCCGGGGGACGCGTTCGGGGCGCCGAAGGCGCCGGGGCCGGGGGGCGCGCCCCTGGTGGGGGTGTCCTCCGGACCGAGCAGGCCGGTGGGCAGGTCGTGCGAGGACTGCTGGGCAGCCTGGCGCAGCTCCTCGGCCGTCACCCTGCGGGTGGGCCAAGGGTCGGGCTCCTGCCGGTCGCCGAGCAGCGAGACGTACTCGCGCGGCGGCGTCACCGGGGGCGGCGGCCACGGCGTGGGCGTCCCCGGCCGGGACGCCACCGGGGTCGGCAGATCTCCCGGATCGGCCCCCTCCCCGCGGCCCGGCGCACCGGGGCCGCCCGGGGCACCGGTACCCGAGGGAACGCCGTGATCCCCCCGACCCGCCGGCCGGCCCGGGAGGCCCGGTCCGTCGGAAAGGCCGGGCCCGGTGGAGGGAAGCGGCCCGGTGGGCAGGAGGGAACCCGTGGCGGGGAGGGAACCCGTGGGGAGCATCGGGCCGGTGGCCGGGAGGGGGCCGGTGGGGAGCAGCGGACCGGTCACCGGCGGGGCGCCGGAGAGGCGGCCCTGGCCGCCCCGCGCGGGCGGACGGCCGGGGCCGGAGTCGTCGAAGTCCGCGACCGTGGCGACGTCGTCGGGCACCCGGCCCCGGCCGCCCGCCTGGGGCAGCAGGCGTTCCACCCGGGCGGCGAGCTCGGCCGCCCTCGGCCGCTTGGCGGGGTCGCGCTGGAGCGCGGCGCGCAGCACCGGCTGGAGCGGCTGCGGGACCGCGTCCACGTTCGCCTTGCCCGCGGTGATGTTATAGAAGATCATCTCCAGCGTGCCCTTGCCGAAGGGCGGCTGGCCGGTGGCCGCGAAGACCAGCGTGCCCGCCCAGGCGTGCACGTCCACCTCGGGCCCCGCCTCGTGCCCCTCGATGATCTCGGGGGCGAGGTAGCCGGGCGTGCCGATGAACATGCCGGTCTGGGTGAGCCGGGTGGCGTCCACGGCCTGCGCGATGCCGAAGTCGATGAGGACGGGCTGGCCGTCCAGGATGAGCACGTTGCCCGGCTTGAGGTCTCGGTGGATCACCCCGACCGAGTGCACGGCGGCGAGCGCCGTCGCCACCCCGTGGGCGACCTTGAGCAGCGCGGGCAGGTCCATGGGACCGTCCTGCTTGATCAGCTCGTCCAGCGGGCTGCCGGGAACGTAGCGGGTCACGATGTAGGGCCGGTGGCCCGTCACATCGGCGTCGAGCACCTCGGCGATGTGCTCGCTGCGCACCCGCCGCATGGTCTCCACCTCTCGGGAGAGCCTGCGGCGGGCCACGTCGTCACCGGCCACCTCGGCGCGGAGGACCTTTACGGCCACCTGCCGCCCTTGGGGGTCGACGGCGAGGTGGACCACGCCCATGCCTCCCTCACCGAGCCGCCGGAGCAGTCGGTAGGGACCTAGTCGGTCGTCCTGATTCATGGCATGAAGAACCATACCGGCTTAAACACCGCCCATGAGATGAACCATCAGGCCACATTCTTCGATAGAACAACGTGTGCCAGGCCCCAACGGTTTCCCAAAGCCGGGTAACACTCAATCTCTTTTCGGCGTCAGTTCGCCAGGCGAATCACCTGTGCGGCCTTCAGACCGCACAGTACGGCTCCGGGAAGCGCCAGTTTGGAACGGCGGACGCCACTGCCGACCACGACCCCCGGATGGGCCGCCACGGCCTCGTCCACGAGCACCGGCCACTCCTCAGGCAGTCCCAGCGGGGTGATCCCGCCGTACTCCATCCCGGTCAGCTCGACCGCGTCCTCCTGCGGCGCGAACGAGATCTTCCGCGCGTCCAGGTGCCGCCGGACCACACCGTTGACGTCGGCCCTCGTCGTGGCGAGCACCACGCAGGCGGCGTACCGGATCTCTCCGGCCCGCCTGGCCGCCACGATCACACAGTTGGCCGCCTCGTCCGCGGCCACGCCGTACCGCTCGCAGAACGCCGCCGTGTCCGACAGCCCGGGGTCGATCTCGGCGACCTGGACCCCGTCGAGCCCGGCGACGGCCCGCGCCACCGGCTCGGCCAGCAGGTCCAGCCGCTCCGCGGCCCTCACCCAGCCGAGCGTCCCGATCGCCATCCCCGTCTCCCTTCGGCCGTCCGTTCCTGAGACTGTACGGCCGGATCCGGGGGGACGTTCAGGACGGCGTCTTCAGGACCCGGCTGTGAAGTCCGGTTACGGCCTTTCTGGCCGACTCCATCGCCCCGGCCTGCCAGGCCACCAGGTGGGTGAGCCAGTCACCGGCGAAGTAGACCCGCCCCGCCGGGCGTTGCAGCAGGGCGAAACCGCCGTCGTAGGAGGGCCAGTGGACCCAGCCGCCCTCCAGATGCGGCTGCCGCTGCCAGGCGATCGAGAGGCTGGAGCGCAGCTCGGCCCGGTACTTCTCGCCGTGGATCTTCCTGCCCTGGGTGAGCGCGCGGGCGCGGCGGTCGCGGGGGGAGAGCCCGCCGTACAGCTCGGCGTTCTCCTCGGTGTTGTAGTAGCCGACGATCAGACCGCTCCCGGAGTGGTAGCCGTGGGAGGGGTACCAGATGTGGGTGATGTCCAGGTCGGTCTCGGTGATCCCGCCGTAGATCCGGTCGTCGGTCTCCCACCACCGCCTGCCGTACTCCAGGCCGATCTTGCCCGCGGCGACCGGGACGGGGGTGCGGAGCGCGGCGGTGACCGGGGTGCCCAGGTTGTGCGGGAGACGGGCGAGCAGGTGGGGCGGGAGGGTGGCGACGCAGTAGTCGGCGCGGAGCGTGCCGCCGGGGTGGGTCACCTCGACGCCGTCGGCCAGGCTCCTCAGGCCGGTGACCCGGGTGCCCGTCCTGATCCGGTCGCGGCCGACCTCCCGGACCAGCGCGGTCACGATCGCGTCCATCCCGCCCACCGGCTGGAACATGGGCATGGCCTGGTCATAGCCGAAGTCCATGGTGATCGCCCGGCCCGTACCGGCGGCGAGCACGTCGCTCAGCGAGGACGGCGCGGCGAGCGGGACGCCGTCGCCGACCCCCGGGAAGGTCTCGAAGCCGCGGCGGGTGGAGCCCCGGTAGGCCAGGTCGGGGCCGAGGTCGCCGAAGCGGCGCAGGAACTCCGCCAGCCGTTCCCCGTCGTCCTTGGTGAGCCTGCGGTCGAGCGCGCCCGTCCCGGCCGCCTTGGCCAGCAGCTCGGCGACGTAGCCGTACAGGTCGGCGCGGGCGGTGCGCGCCCGGACCGGGGCGGTCATGCCCCGCGTGTAGACGTACGCCGAGGCGTTGCCGTTGACGAACGTCTCGATGGGCACGCCCAGCTCGCGGCAGTAGTCCATGGCGACCATCCACGGCGCGATCCTGCCGGGCCCCGCGTTGAAGTAGGTGCCCTCCTGGAAGGCGGCCGTCTGGGTCTCTCCGCCCATCTCGGTCAGCCGGTCCCCGCCGCGCAGCGTGAGACTCCGGCCGCCCACCCGGTCGGCGGCCTCCAGGACCGTGCAGTCGTATCCCGCCTTGCCCAGCTCGTAGGCGCAGGTCAGCCCGGCGATCCCGGCGCCGAGCACCAGCACCTTCGCCGCGGCCCTGCCGCTGAGGGAGAAGTCGGAGGGCCGCGGTGGGACGAACGCCCTCTCCTGGGACTCGGGGGCCAGGCCCAGCGCCCCCATCGCGGCGAACATGGCTCCGGCGCCGCCGGCCGCGCCCACGCCGACCAGCAGCGCCCGCCGCGTCATGCCGCTGGACTCGCTCATCGCGCGTCAGCCGCGTCCGCCGCCGGCGGCGGCCGGGTCGCCGGTCATCCCAGCCCCCAGGTCTCGACACGGCGTGCCTCGTGGGCGCTCATGAAGCCGATCTCGTCGGCCATGAAGTCGTGGACCTGCTTCCGCCACGGCTCGGGGATCTCCTCGATCGCGGGTGGATAGCAGCGGTCCAGCCAGGCGGTGGACGCCTCGGTCGCGCCGAGGAACCTCGCGGCCCTGCCGAAGACCGTGTCCTCGACGCCGGGCACCCGGGCGCAGCCGTACTCGATCATCTCCTGCCCGCCGTACGGCGGGGGCTCCTGCCACTTGCGGGCGACCGGGCGGGCCGGGCCGATCGTGGTGCGGAGCGGGCGGCGTTCGACGGCCGCCTGGATGAGCTCCTTGTACAGGCACTTGCCGCAGGTGCCGCAGGGGCCGTTGACCCCGCGCAGGCACCAGCGGACCTGCGGGCGCAGCTCGGAGCCGAGGGCCAGCCGCATGGTGACGGCCTCGCTGACCCCGCCGACCGGCAGCACGATGTGCAGGCCCGCGGCGGCGAAGGCCCGGCCCCACGCGCCGTGCGGCGCCCACATCGGGTTGTCGGGAGTGTATTTGAGCAGGTAGCGA
Organism: Streptosporangium sp. NPDC004631; assembly: GCF_053601935.1. NCBI lineage: Bacteria > Bacillati > Actinomycetota > Actinomycetes > Streptosporangiales > Streptosporangiaceae > Streptosporangium > Streptosporangium sp. NPDC004631. The sequence continues at coordinate 156,893 of NZ_JBSGCR010000006.1, forward strand.
TCTCCGCCCAGCCAGCGCGAGCCCAGCTCGTAGCCGAAGGCGAGACCGCCGAGGTCGAGCTCGTCGGCCAGCAGCAGCGCCCCTGCGGCCACCGCGTGGTGCTCGGGATAACCGGGGCGGGGCTCGGCGAGGGTGAACTCCAGGTCGGAGCGGACGACGGTGAGCTCACGCCCGGTCCGCTCGGCCAGGGTGGCCAGGACGTCGGCGCGGTAGTGGGTCCAGCGGTTGGGCACGCGCGGGTGGGAGACCCGCTGGAAGTGCAGGAACGGCGCGTCGGGCAGCATCGCGGCCACGGCCGCCGAGTCCGCGCCGCCGCTGTAGGAGATCGCCAGCCTGCCGCCGGAACGCGGCGAGCCGCCGACCGGCCCGGCCTCGACCCCCCAGCCCTCCCCGATCGCCAGGGCGAGTTCCGGCGAGATCGGCCGGTCGAAGGCGACCGCGCGCCGGGTCCACGGCGCGACGACCGTCCACGCGGCCAGGGCCGACAGGTCGGGGTGGATGTCGTACGGCTCGCGCGGCAACTCGACCCGGCAGGAGTTGGTGGCCAGTTTCAGGGGCTGACCGTCGGCGCAGAGTCCGGTGATGGTGTCCTCGGGGTCCAGCCGGAAGGTCAGGTGCCGGACACCGCCGTCCGCCGCCCAGCTCACCCTCATCCGGCGCTCCGGCAGGGGCGCTCCAGGCCCGTGGAGGGCGTCCGCCCGGCGGGCGCGTCCGCCGGGGGGCCGCTCACGAGGGGGGAGCTCGCGGAGGAACCGTCCGCGGAGAACGTGGAGAAGGCGCTCGCGCGGGAGGCGTTCACCGAGGGCCCGTCTCCTGACCGGCGGTCCACGGCCTGCCAGAGCAGCACCTCGTTCTGGAGCACGTGCTCCATCGCCGCGGCGGTCTCCCCGGCCAGCCGGTGGGCGTCGTCCCAGCGCCTCACTCTGGCCTGGTCGGGCTCCGCCTTGGCCACCTGCGCCCGGAGCCGGTCGACCTCGGCGCGCAGCGCGGTGACCTCCCTGCCGAGCGTCTGGACCTCCCAGAGCGCGTCCTTGATGTCCTGTCGATGGTCGGCCCGGGAGATGTATCGGGAGTCGAACCATCCACGCACCGCGCGCTGGAGCCGGGCGGGCACCAGCGCGCGCTTCCACAACCGCACCATAGTGCGGCACGATACCGGCAAAGCACGATCTACCAGGACGGTCTTCCAGACTTCCCCTTTACGGCCTTTATCATCTTTTGCATCTGCCGGTCAGCGGCCGGTGAACTTCGCCTGTGTCTTCTCGGCGAAGGCGCGCGTGCCGATCCGGGCGTCCTCGGTGGCGAACAGGGCCAGGAACTGCAGGCGCTCGATCTCCAGGCCGGTGTCCAGATCCGTCTCCAGGCCCCGGTCGACGGCCTGCTTGGCGGCCCGCAGGGCCAGGGCCGGCCCGCCGACGAACGCGGCGGCGTAGGCGAGGGCCTCGGTCTGGACGTCGGCGTCGGGGACGACGCGGTCCACCAGGCCGATCCGCAGCGCCTCGGCGGCCGAGACGTGGCGGCCGGTGAAGATGAGGTCCTTGGCCCTGGCGGGACCGATCAGCCGGGACAGCCGCTGGGTGCCTCCCGCGCCGGGCATGATGCCGAGCAGGACCTCGGGCTGGCCGAGCTTGGCCGACTCGCCCGCGATCCGGATGTCGGCGCACAGGGCCAGCTCGCAGCCACCGCCCAGGGCGTAGCCGGTGACGGCCGCGACGACCGGCTTGCCGATCTTCGCGACGGCGATCATGCAGTCCTGTAGCAGCTGGGAGTGGACGGACATGTCGGCGTAGGGGATGTCCGCCATCTCCTTGACGTCGGCGCCCGCCGCGAAGACCCGCTCCCCGCCGTAGAGGACCACGGCGAATACCTCGGGGTCGGCGTCCACCTGGCGGGCACAGGCCGCGATCTCCTCCAGGACCCGCCGGTTGAGCGCGTTCATCCTCGGCCGGTCGAGTCTGATCGTCGCGACCCCGTCGGCCTTCTCCACCCGTGCAAACTCACCCATGGTCGTCCCCTCCGCCGGAAACACCGTCACGCCGACACCCGCCGGCCCCCCCGCGCCGTCATCACGCGGACATCGGTCACACCAACATCGCCACACCAACATAGAGGGATCCTCCCCGGTGGGCGCCACCAGGTCCTGTGTCCTCTCAGGTGACGGGCAGTGCCAGATCCCTGGCTCCTCCGGCGGGCTCGGCGAGGGCGGCGATGATCCGGCGGTAGACACGCTCGTACCTCTCGGTCATCACCTCGACGTCGAAGTGCCGCGCGACGTGCGCCCGGCAGGCGTGCGGGTCGAGCGCGCCGGCCGCCTCGACCGCCTCGGGCAGTTCCCAGGCCCGGCTCCGGACGAGCCCGGTGACCCCGTCCACGATCACCTCGGGCACGGCGCCCCGCCCCAGGGCGACCACGGGGGTGCCGCAGGCCATGGACTCGATCATGACCATGCCGAACGGCTCCTCCCAGAGAATCGGGAAGAGCAGGCAGCGGGCCGCCGCCAGCAGCTCGCGTTTACGGCCGGCGTCGGCCTCCCCGAGATACTCGGCGTCGGGGCCGAGCCTCGGCCTGACCTGCTGCTCGAAGTAGTCGTGCTCCCCCGGCTCGATGAGCTTGCCCGCCAGCAGGATGCGGCGTCCGGCCGCGCGGGCGACGTCGATGGCCAGGTGCGCGCCCTTGTCCCTGCTGAGGCGTCCGAGCCAGAGCACCCAGTCCTCCTTGTCCTCCCGGAAGGGGAACGACGCGGTCTCGATCGCGTTGTGGATGACACCGGCCCAGTTCAGGCCGGGGGCGATCCGCCGCTGGGCCTCGGAGATGCCGACCATCGACACGGTGGTGCCGAGCAGCCGGTAGTACTCGCCGAGCTCGCCCTTCACCTCGCCGTGGCAGGTGATCACCGTGGGCACCGGCCGCGCGGACGCGGTCAGCGGCCCGGCCAGCGAGTGGTCGTGAACGATGTCGGCGTCGAGGCCGGCGGCCATGCCGTACGCCTTGGCCGCGTGCAGCACCTCGGGCAGCGACTCGCCGATCCGCTCGGAGGGCGCCAGGTCGTAGGTGGGCAGGAAACGGGCGGACGTCCCCGCCTTGCCGGCCCCGATCAGGGTGATGTCGTGCCCGCGCCGGGAGAGCCCGGCGACCAGCTCGGCCAGCATCGACTCGATGCCTCCGTAACCCAGGGGCGGCACGTTGTACCAGGGGGGAGCGATCATCACGATGCGCATCGCGTCGCTCCGGCCGGAAACACCTGTCGTGGCAGTCATGTCAACCTCACCTACGCTCGTGCGGCCCGCGGATAATCCGAATCGGCTGGACAGGCTGTCAGGGGACGTGGCGCAGGGCGGCCGCGGTGGGGCGACGGGGTTCGTTGATCAGGGTGACTCCCTCGGGCAGCCCGGCGACGGAGACGCCGGAGTCGCCGACCTCGATCGTGACGCGGGAGCCGTCGAGGGGCAGTCCGGTGATCCGCATGTCCTCCAGGCCGACCGGGTCGAGCCAGACCCGGCCGTAGGGCACCCAGGGGTCCAGGCGGAGCAGGGTACGGACCAGGTGGATGGGGGTCGCGGCCGCCCAGGCCTGCGGCGAGCAGGAGGTGGGGTAGGGCACCGGCCAGGCGAACTCGGCCCGGTCGAAGCCGCAGAACAGCTCGGGCAGCCGCCAGCCGAAGACCTCGGCCGCGTCCAGCAGGCCGAAGGCGATCCGCTTGGCCTCGTCCGCGAAGCCGTACCGCATCAGACCTGCGGCGACCAGGGCGTTGTCATGCGGCCAGATGGAACCGTTGTGGTAGCTCATGGGGTTGTAGGCGCCCATGCCGGCGGCCAGGGTGCGCACACCGTACCCGGTGAACATCTCCGGTGACATCAGGTGCGCGGCGACCGAGGCGGCCCGGTCCTCGTCCACGATGCCCGTCCACAGGCAGTGGCCCATGTTGGAGGCGAGGCTGTCGATGGGACACCCGGACCCGTCGAGGCCGACGGCGTAGTATCCCCGGTCCGGCAGCCAGAACCGTTCGTTGAACGCCTCCCTGATCCGCGTGGCGCGGGCGTTCCACTGCTCCTCCAGGGCGCCGTCACCGGCCTGGTGGGCGAAGTGGGCGCGCGCGATGTAGGCGGCGTAGACGTACCCCTGGACCTCGGCCAGCGCGATGGGCGGGCGGGCCAGGGTGCCGTCCGCGAAGCTGACGCCGTCGAAGGAGTCCTTCCACCCCTGGTTGATCAGGCCGTGGTCGGTCTTGCGGCGGTAGGACAGAAACGGGTCGGCGGACCTGGTGATCCAGGCGAGGGCGTCCTCGGCGTACGGCATGAGCTCGTCGACCGCGTCCCCGTACATCCCCCACCGGCGCAACTCGCCCAGGAGCATCACGAACAGCGGGGTGGAGTCCACCGAGCCGTAGTAGGCGTTGCCGCCGTGCGGCGAGGCCCCGGTCTGCACGCCGAAGCGGAGCTCGTGCAGGACCTTGCCGGGCTCCTCCTCGGTGAGCGGGTCGTCCACCTTGCCCTGCAGCCTGGCCAGGCGGCGCAGGGTGCCCAGCGCGAGGGACTGGTCCAGCGGGAGCGCCATCCACGACGTCAGCAGCGAGTCGCGGCCGAACAGGGTCATGAACCAGGGCGCGCCCGCGGCGACCGTCGGCGGCTCCTCCGGCCGGTCGGGCTCGAACAGCCGCAGCGCGCCGAGGTCCTCCCTGGAGCGGTGCAGCACCTGGCCGAGAATGCGGTTGGAGGTGGTGACCGAGGTGCTGAGGCGGTCCCAGTCGGCGCGGCGCCTGGCGGGCTCGGCGTGCTCCACCGGGTGGTGGGTGGAGAACCAGGCGGGTGACTCCTCCCCCTCCAGGATCGGGTTGACCTGGAGGCTCACCGTCCACTCCCCGCGCGCGGGGACGACGATCCGGAAGATGAGCACGCCGGGCACGGCGAACGGCGCGGGCTCGGCCACCACCCGGCTCCCGCGCGACCGGCTGGCCGAGAAGATCAGCAAACCCGACCGGTCGGCCGTCATCTCCACGTCGGTCACGTGCCGGATCCGGCCGACCTTCACCTCGAACAGGTCGGCCATGTCGGAGCCGATGTGGACGTCGACCACGCATCCGGCCGGCTCGTCCGACAGGTTGCGCAGGGTCAGGTCCTCGCGGAGGCCGCCGCCGACGTACCGGTCCCTGACCACCAGCAGGCTGCTCTCGGCCCGCCCCGGCCTCGGCGCCGCCCTGCCGATGAACGTCGCGTGGTACGGCTCGCCCGCGAGCACCCTGAGCGGCTCCACCGCCACGTCGTCCACCCGGAGCTCCCAGCGCGACAGCAGCCGCGTGTCGGCGTGGTAGACGCCCTGCGCGCCGCCCTGCAGGATGTCTCCGCCGCGCGCGGACACACAGAAGGAGCCACCCTCGACCAGGGTCACCGTGGTGTCCCCCAGCGCGCCGGGCTGGCCTTCGAAGGTCCAGGCGTCCAATGTTCTCCCCGGAGTCCGGAAATGTCGGCTTTTATAACCATTCCCCACCGGGGCCGGAAAAGAACGGGATCTCCACCGACCATTAGCCTGTTTTGCCTGATCAGAGGCCCGGCACCCTCCCGGGCCGCCGATCGGCACCGGTCCCGCTCACCGTCGTTTTCTGGGCAGGACGCGCTTGAAGTCCTTAGGGGTCAGCAGCCGTCCTCCGAACCTCCGTCCGTCCAGGAGACGCTTGAGCCGGCCGGACTCCCGCCCATCGGTCGGCGGGTCGGAGACGAGGGGGTTCAGCAGGCCGGGATCGTAGGGAAAGGGGCTGATCGACGGATAGGGGGCGACGCTCGGCCACAGCCTCCCCGGCACCGTGGTCGGCACCGTCAGGGGCAGGGTCGTGGACGGTACGGTGCCCGGCCGGAAGTCGACGCGGACGCCGGGGAGCGGGACGGGATCCCGGTCGAAGGGCAGCGGCAGCGCCGTCAGCAGGAACAGCCCGATCGCGAACGCCCCCCCGACGACGGCGACCCGGAGTTTCCGCCTGTTCTCCTCACGGGTGGCCACGTCCTCGGTGGGCGAGACGGTCATCGTCTCGACGGGTGCCCCGCTCTGCGGACTCCCCTCGGCGTCCTGGCTGAGCCAGGCCCCGGCGTCGACGCCGAGCGCGTGCAGATGCAGGCGGAGCCGTTCGACCTCGGCGAGGCCGCCGGCCGCCGCCGCGCCCACCAGCTCGCGGAACTCGGCGACGGTGACGTTCCCCGCGGCCGACGCCCCCGCCTCGGTCCAGACGAGCCGGTCCGGACCTCCCCAGGACATCTCCCAGCGGGCGCGGCCCCGGGTGACCAGGGCCTGGCCGACCAGCGCGAACAGCGCGGTCTCCAGCCGCCGCCGCGCCGCGTCCCCGCCCGTCCGCCCGTCCGAGGGGCCGTCCGATGGGGGGTCGTCGTCCGCCGCGAGGGGATCGGGGAGGTGCTCCGCCAGACGCCGGCCCGCGCCACTTCCCAGCAGGTCCAGAACCACGGCCAGGGCGGGCCTGGAGGGGTCGCCGAGCCGGTGGGCGGCCCGCACCAGCTGTCTCACCGGCTCGGTGGCCAGGGTCTCGGCCGTCAGATCCAGCCATTCGCGCCACGGCAGCGCGGCCGAGCCGGCGGACCCCGTGGGAAACACGCAGCGCCGTACGGCCTGCGGGGTCGGCCCCCGGTAGGGGAAGCGCCCGGCCGCGGGGACCGGATCGCGCTCCCCCACCGGCCCGTCGAGCCTGCCGAGCGCCCGCAGGCGCCGGGCCAGGCTGGGATGGGAGTCGTACTTCCTGGTGCGCTCCGGGGGCGGAAGCCGCCTCAGCTCCTCCAGCCGGGCCCGATAGCCGGGATCGGCCAGCATTGCGGCGAACGCGGCGAAGGGATCGTCCGGGACGCATCCCCTCGCGCGCATCGGGTCGAGACAGCGGGTCCGGAACTCGCCCCAGGCCACGGGCAGGACACGGAGGGACCGCCAGAGCGCCTCGGCGGCGATCTCGGCCCCGACCACCCTGGCCGCCACCGCGTCGGCCTGAAGTTCCTGCCTGCGGTTGACGGCGTAGCAGAGCCGGAAGTACACGGCGGCGTAGCCGAGGAACGGCCACCACATCCAGGAGACCGGACCGCCCGAACGGGCGGGACCGCGCGCGCCGACGGCGGGCTTGCGCAGGAGTTCGAGCCGGTCGAGGGTCTCCCGCACCGACAGCTGCCCCCGGTAGGTGATGGCGCCGAGCCGGGTGTGCGCGTGCGCGTAGTGCCCCAGCTCATGGCAGAGCACCACGCGCAACTCGTCGGCCGACAGCCCGGCCAGCAGCGGCAGTCCGACGTAGAGACGCCGCGTCCCGCCGAAGAGACCGAGGAACGACGTCTCCTCGGTCACCTTGGCGTTCACCTCCCCGATGAGACGTATCTCCGCCGGGGGCCGGGTGCCGACCTCCTCCGCGAGCTCCCGCACCGACGCCCACAGGGCCGGCGCCTCGCTACCGGACACCCGCAGAGAGTGCGGGTCGGGTCCGGCCGAACCGCCGAGGACGAACAGACCGCGCATGACCCAGAGCGCGGGAACCGTGGTGAACAGCGTCATCATCACGGAGCCGGGGAGCGGCTTGCCCAGCGCGATCGAGTCCCGCACCAGGAGGACGACGAAACCGAGGTCGACGGCCACGAGCGTGAAACAGAGCAGGTAGAGGCCGATGAGCAGCCCGAGCGCCAGGAGCGCGCGCAGCAGGATCATCTCGGCTCCCGCCCGCCGGGGGCGGGCAGCGCGGACTCGATCACGCGGTGAACCCGCTCCAGCGCGGCCCCTTCGGCCTCGAACGCCTCCCCGAGCCAGGCCGAGACGTCGCGCAGGACCACGGCGAGCGGGTCGGCGAGGAGCCCGCCCGGGAACGTGAGCCGCTCTTCGGAGCGCCGGGGCGGCCGGGTCAGTCCCATCAGCCTCTCCAGCTTGCGACGCGCCTGGAAGAGGTAGACGGCCACCAGCGCGCTCTTGACGCCGAGCGCCGCGGCGATCTCCTTCTGCGGCAGGCCGTACACGCAGTGGGCCAGGATCACGATCCGTTCGCGCTCGGCCAGCGCGGGGAGCGCGGCGAGGACCATGGTGACCTCGGCCGTCTGCTCCGGGGACGAGTGCGGCCTCACCGGCACCTGGAGCTCCCCGGCCTCCCGCCTCCTCCGCCGCCCCGCGACCTTCCACCACCGCCGCTGCATCGTGGTGTGCACCCACTTCTCGGCAGCCCGCCGGTCGTAGCGGCCGATGCGGTCCCAGTGCCTGAACGCCTCCAGGTAGGCGTCCGCCACGATGTCCTCGGCGTCCTGCCTGCCTCCGCAGATCATGGTCGCCCTGGTCAGCATGCGGGCGGAGGTCAGCTGGTAGAACTCCCCGAAGGCGGCCGGGCCCGACCTCGCGGCGTCCTCCCCCGTCTCCCCCCGCGCTCCCCTGCCGCCCGCGTCCCGCGTATGTCCCGTGTCCCCGCCATGTCCCGTGTCCCCGGTTTCCCACGGTGTCTCCCACGGCGCGGTGGTTCCCGTTCCGTCAGGTCGCGCGACGTTCTGCTCGGTCACCGTTCGTCCTTCCGCCGGAGGCCTGACCCCGAGGACTTCTGGAGGTATACGACCAGCGTCCCCTCGCCGGCCCTGTAGTCAATGACCACGGGCCCCGTTCCCGCTCGCACCCGGACCACCGTGACCCCGCCGCGCGCCCCGGCCCCACCGGACGGGCGCACCCGGCTCATAATCATCAGCAGCGCCAGCCTGACCGCACCCGCCACCAGGGCGAGGAGAATCGGATCGCTCATCGTGAGATCGCCTTCCAGCCGAGAGACGGCCGGCGTGATCGCCGGCCCCGTGCTCTCAAAAAGGCCCTCGCGACGAGAAATCTTTACACCGGAATCGCCCCGGTTCTCGCCGGGCGCGGATTCCACACGATCGCCCCCCGTCTCGCGGCGGAGAAGCGGTCGCAACGCACCACCGAGCGTCGGCTGTCAGCGCAGGGTGCCGTTGGTCATGCCCACGGGCTCCTCCGGAACCGCGATCAGCCCAAGCTCGGAGGGCGAGGCCACCAGCGGGTGGTCGGGCACGACCCGGACGGTGTAGCCGAAGGAACCGGTGCGGTCCAGCGGGACCGTACCGGTGAAGACCGCCCGGCCGTCGTCCGCCTCCGACTCCACGGTCAGGTCGGCGTAGGCCGGACCGACCAGCTCGTCATGCGGTCCGACCAGGCCGTAGGCGGCCTGGACCCGGACGTCCGAGGGCCCCAGGTCACCCAGGGCCGTGGTCGCCCGCAGCTCCAGGGACGCGCCGACCTCGGGGGTGTCGCCCAGGTTGGCGGCCTCCACATGCTCGACCCGCACCCCCGGCCACGCCTGACGGACCCGCAGCTTCCAGGCGGCGAAGCTCCGGGCCGGATCGTGGTCGTCCGCCGACAGCGCGCGGGCCGAGGAGGCCGCCGGGGCGTAGAGAGCGATCACGTAGTCGCGGAGCATCCGGCCCGCGAGGACCTTGGGACCGAGGGAGGTCAGGGTGTGCCGGACCATCTCCAGCCAGCGCAGTGGCAGGCCGTCGGAGGCGCGGTCGTAGAACCGGTCGGCCACCTCGTGGTCGATCAGGTCGTAGAGCGCGTTCGCCTCCAGCTCGTCGCGGCGGTCGGGGTCGGCGACACCGTCCGCGGTGGGGATGGCCCAGCCGTTGGTGCCGTCGTACCACTCGTCCCACCAGCCGTCACGGATGGACAGGTTGAGCCCGCCGTTCAGCGCGGCCTTCATCCCGGACGTGCCGCACGCCTCCAGCGGGCGGAGCGGGTTGTTCATCCACACGTCACAGCCCTGGACGAGCAACTGGCCCAGGGCCATGTCGTAGTCGGGCAGGAAGACGACGCGGTGCCGCACGTCCTCCCTGTCGGTGAACTTCACGATCTGCTGAATGAGCTTCTTGCCGCCCTCGTCGGCCGGGTGCGCCTTGCCCGCGATCACGATCTGGACCGGCTTGTCCGGGTCGAGCAGCAGCCGGCGGAGCCGATCGGGGTCGCTCAGCATCAGGGTGAGCCGCTTGTAGGACGGCACCCGGCGGGCGAAGCCGATGGTCAGCACGTCCGGGTCGAGGGCGTCGTCGATCCAGCCGAGCTCGGCCCGCGACGCGCCCCTGGCGAGCCAGGACCGGCGCAGCCGCTCCCTCGCCGCCTCGACCAGGCGGGCCCGCAGCCGTCCGCGTATCCCCCAGACGTCCGCGTCGGCGATCTTGTTGACCCCCTCCCAGCCCTGGGCCCGCTCGACCAGGGTGGGCAGCTCCCGTCCCGCCAGCTCCATGATCTCGCGGCCCACCCAGGTGGGCGCGTGCACACCGTTGGTGATCGACCCGATCGGGATCTCGTCCAGGTCGAAGCCGGGCCAGAGCCACCGGAACATCTCCCGGCTGACCGCGCCGTGCAGCTCGGAGACGCCGTTGACCCGCTGGGCCAGCCGCATGCCCATCGCGGCCATGTTGAACCTGCCGTGCTCCTCCTCGGCCCCGAGCTCCAGGATGCGGTCCACCGGAACCGTGGGCCAGGCGTTGTCCCCGCCGAACTGGCGGGCGATCATCTCGCTGGGGAAGCGGTCGATCCCGGCGGGGACCGGGGTGTGGGTGGTGAAGACCGTCCCGGCGCGGACCACCTCCAGGGCCTCGTCGAAGGAGAGCCTGGCCTCGGTGAGCTCGCGGATGCGCTCCAGGCCCAGGAAGCCGGCGTGGCCCTCGTTGGTGTGGAAGACCTCGGGCTCGGCGTGGCCGGTGACGCGGGCGTAGGCCCGCAGGGCACGGACCCCGCCCACGCCGAGCAGCAGCTCCTGCATCAGGCGGTGGTCGGTGCCGCCGCCGTACAGGCGGTCGGTGACGTCGCGGGCCGCGGGGTCGTTCTCGGCCACGTCGGAGTCGAGCAGCAGCAGCGGGACCCGGCCCACCTGGGCCACCCAGACCTGGGCGTGCAGGGTGCGCCCCTCGGGCAGGCTGATCGCGATCCGGACCGGCGTGCCGTCCTCCTCCTTCAGGAGGGTCAGCGGGAGCCCGCCGGGGTCGAGGGACGGATAGTGCTCCAGCTGCCAGCCCTCCGGGGAGAGCGACTGACTGAAGTAGCCGTGGTGGTACAGCAGGCCGACGGCCAGGATCGGCACACCGAGGTCGCTGGCGGCCTTGAGGTGGTCGCCGGCGAGGATGCCCAGGCCGCCGGAGTACTGCGGCAGCGCGGCGGCGATGCCGTACTCGGGGGAGAAGTAGGCGACGGCGCGGGGGGCGTCGGGGATCGTCTGGTACCAGCGCGGCGCGGTCATGTATTCGCGGAGGTCGTCCGCCGCGTCCGCGAGCCGCCGCAGGAAGCGGCGGTCGGCGGCCAGTTCACGGAGGCGGCCCGGCTCAACGGCCCCGAGAAGGGCGACCGGATCATGGCCGACCCGCTCCCAGACGACCGGGTCCACCTCGGCGAAAAGGTCCAGCGTTTCGGGGTGCCAGGACCAGCGCAGATTGTGCACGAGCTCGCCAAGGGAGGCCAGCTCCGGTGGAAGGACGGTGCGGACGGTGAACCTGCGGATTGCTCTCACGGTGCCAGACCCTATGTACTCAGCGCCACGAGGGCGACCAAAACACTCACGGCTCTCCCCCTCACCGCTATCAAACGGCCCCAAACACATCAAAGGCGGGTTGATCACGGTAAGAGCCTGTCTGCATGGACAACTCGCCGAAGAGTAAGAGGTCCCGCACTCTTCCACCTTCACGCATGAAGATGGACTATTGGGGCAGCGCAGCTAGAAGCCACATCTAGCCGCCGTAACGTTCTGCCCCGGGGAACCGGCCGTCCGCACAGGGGGCAGGACACGATCCTGTCCCCAGGCCGGTCCACGGGGGATGGTTTGACATAGTGAAGATCTTTTCTTGTTGACTTTTTCCGACGGTACCGGGCGTGCCGTCGCTACCTTGAGACGCGATGATCGGACGAATTCCAATCCAGGACATCCAGCCCACGGTCGACTGCGGGCGCCACCCCGCCAAGGCCGCCGCGGGCGAGACCTTCGAGATCACCGCCACCGTGTTCCGGGAGGGACACGACGCGGTGGCCGCCGGGGCCGTGCTGACCGGTCCCGACGGCGTGCGCGGGCCGCTGCTGCGGATGCGCGAGCTGGGGCCCGGCACGGACCGCTGGGGCGTCGAGGTGACGTTGCCCACCGAGGGCGAGTGGCACTTCCGCGTCGAGGCGTGGAGCGATCCCGTGGCCACCTGGCTGCACGACGCGGGCATCAAGATCCCGCGTGACCTGGACGCCGAGCTGATGTGCGAGGAGGGCGCCCGGCTCTTCGAGCGCGCCGCGAGAGCCGTACGGCCCGCGGACTGCCGGGCGGCGGGCGGGCACCCGCCGGAGCACCGCGAGTCCCGCAGCGCCCGCGATTCCCACGGTGCCCACAGTGCCCGTGAGTCCCGTGCCAGTGAGTCCCGTGTCCGTGAGTCCCAGGGTGTCCACGCGGCCCGCGCGGCCCATGTGTGCGGGCACCGGGCCGCGTTGCAGGCGATGGCGGCCAAGCTGCGAGACGAGCGGCTCGACCCGCGGGCCCGCTTCTCGCTGGCCCAGCTTCCCGAGACCGCGGAGCCGCTGCGGGCGCATCCGCTGCGGGACCTGGTGACCCGTTCCGCCAGGCGGACGGTCGTCGTGGACCGGCGCAGGGCGCTCTTCGGCTCCTGGTACGAGTTCTTCCCCCGGTCCGAGGGGGCGATCGTCGAACACGGTGTGGCCCCCAAATCCGGAAATTTCAGGACTGCCGCGAACCGGTTGCCGGGGATCGCGAAGATGGGCTTCGACGTCGTCTACCTCCCCCCCGTCCACCCGATCGGGCACAGCTTCCGCAAGGGCCGCAACAACACGCTGACGCCCGAGCCCTACGACCCGGGCTCACCCTGGGCGATCGGCTCCGAGGAGGGCGGGCACGACGCCATCCACCCCGACCTCGGCACCTTCGAGGACTTCGACGCCTTCGTGGCCAAGACCCGCGAGTTCGGCATGGAGGTCGCCCTCGACCTGGCCCTGCAGTGCGCCCCGGACCACCCCTGGGTCAAGGAACATCCGGAGTGGTTCAACATCCGCGCCGACGGCTCGATCGCGTACGCGGAGAACCCGCCAAAGAAGTATCAGGACATCTACCCGCTGAACTTCGACAAGGACCCCGAGGGCGTCTACGCCGAGGTCAAGCGGGTGATACGGCTGTGGATGGACCACGGCGTGCGGATCTTCCGGGTGGACAACCCGCACACCAAGCCGGTGGCGTTCTGGGAGCGGCTGCTGGCCGACATCGCCTCCACCGACCCGGACGTGCTGTTCCTCGCCGAGGCGTTCACCCGTCCGGCGATGATGCAGACGCTGGCCAAGGTCGGGTTCCACCAGTCCTACACCTATTTCACCTGGCGGAACTCCAAGCCGGAGATCGAGGAGTACTTCCACGAGCTCTCCCACCGGACCTCGCACTTCCTACGGCCCAACCTGTTCGTCAACACGCCGGACATTCTTCACGAATACCTCCAACACGGGGGAGTCGCGGCATTCAATATCAGAGCGATTCTCGCGGCGATGGCGATGCCGACCTGGGGCGTCTATTCCGGATATGAACTCGCGGAGAATGTCCCAGTTCGCCCCGGTAGTGAAGAATACCTAGATAGCGAGAAATATCAGTACAAGCCTCGCAATTGGGCTGAGGCCGAGCGAGAAGGCCGCAGTCTGGCCCCTCTCATCACACAACTTAATTTGCTACGAAGAGCGCACCCGGCGCTCCAGGAACTGCGTAACCTACGATTCCACAACGTCGATCATCCGGACGTGGTCTGCTTCTCAAAGCGGCTACCCGGCGCCTACGACACGGCCACACGACGGCACGGCCTGGGCGACGTGGTCCTGACTGTCGTGAACCTCGATCCTCACAACACCCACGAGGCGACGGTGTCCCTGGACATGCCCGCCCTCGGTCTCGACTGGAACGCCGAATTCGTCGTCGACGACGAGCTTTCCGGACAGTCGTACCACTGGCGGCAGGCCAACTACGTGCGCCTCGATCCTCATATCCACTCAGCACACATCTTCACTCTGCGTGCCACGGCGAACCAGCGGTGAGCCGGCCGGGTACGCATACCGGCAAACAGCGGGGAGCCCACTGGTGAATCAGGTACCTGAGCCTATTCCGAACACCTTCGACGAGGAGAACCCTCGCGACCCGTACTGGTTCAAGCGCGCCGTCTTCTACGAGGTGCTGATCCGGGGATTCGCCGACTCCAACGGGGACGGCACCGGAGACATCCGGGGCCTGATCGAGAAGCTGGACTACCTCCAGTGGCTCGGCGTGGACTGTCTCTGGCTGCTCCCGCTGTACGAGTCGCCGCTCCGCGACGGCGGCTACGACATCGCGGACTTCATGAAAATCCTGCCGGAGTTCGGCGACCTCGGGGACTTCGTGAAGCTGGTGGACGAGGCGCACAAGCGCGGCATGCGGGTCATCGCCGACCTGGTGATGAACCACACCAGTGACCAGCACCCCTGGTTCCAGGCGTCCCGGCACGATCCGGAGGGGCCGTTCGGCGACTTCTACGTCTGGCACGACGACGACGAGCGCTACCAGGACGCCCGGATCATCTTCGTCGACACCGAGACGTCCAACTGGACCTACGACCCGGTGCGCCAGCAGTACTACTGGCACCGCTTCTTCCACCACCAGCCGGACCTCAACTACGAGAACCCGGACGTGCAGGACGCCATGCTGGAGGTGCTGCGGTTCTGGCTCGACCTCGGCATCGACGGGTTCCGGATGGACGCCATCCCCTACCTGTTCGAGCAGGACGGCACCAACTGCGAGAACCTGCCCAGGACGCACGCCTACCTCAGGCGGGTCAGGGCCGAGGTGGACCGGCTCTACCCCGACCGGGTGCTGCTGGCCGAGGCCAACCAGTGGCCCGCCGACGTGGTCGAGTACTTCGGCGAGCCCGCGACCGGCGGCGACGAGTGCCACATGGCGTTCCACTTCCCGCTGATGCCGCGCATCTTCATGGCGGTGCGGCGCGAGTCGCGCTACCCGATCTCGGAGATCATGGCCCAGACGCCCAAGATCCCCGAGCACTGCCAGTGGGGCATCTTCCTGCGCAACCACGACGAGCTGACGCTGGAGATGGTGAGCGACGAGGAACGCGACTACATGTACTCCGAGTACGCCAAGGACCCCCGGATGCGCGCCAACGTGGGCATCCGGCGGCGGCTGGCCCCGCTGCTGGAGAACGACCGCAACCAGATCGAGCTGTTCACCGCGCTGCTGCTGTCGCTGCCCGGCTCCCCCGTGCTCTACTACGGCGACGAGATCGGGATGGGCGACAACATCTGGCTGGGCGACCGCGACGGCGTGCGCACGCCCATGCAGTGGAGCCCGGACCGCAACGCCGGGTTCTCCAACTGCGATCCCGGCCGCCTGTACCTCCCGGTCATCATGGACCCGATCTACGGCTACCAGGCGATCAACGTCGAGGCGCAGCAGAAGAACTCCGGGTCGCTGCTGCACTGGACCAAGCGCATGATCGACATCCGTAAGCGCCACCCGGTCTTCGGTCTCGGCGCGTTCACCGAGCTGAACTCCTCCAACCCGAGCGTGCTGGCCTACGTGCGCGAGCTGGGCGACGACCGGATGCTGTGCGTCAACAACCTGTCGCGGTTCCCGCAGCCGGTCGAGCTCGACCTGCGCCGGTTCGAGGGGTCGGTACCGGTGGAGACGATGGGCGGAGTCCCGTTCCCGGCGATTGGCGAACTTCCGTATCTTTTGACGCTTCCTGGGCATGGGTTCTACTGGTTCACCCTGCCGCCCACATCCCAGGAGGCGTAAAGCCGTGTTGACGGAGCTCCTTTCCGGCTGGATCATCCACCAACGATGGTTCGCCGGTAAGGGGCGCCCGATCGACGAACTCGGCGTCGAATTCGACACGGAGTTACGGCCCGGCCTGCGCCACCTGATCGTCTCGGTGCGCCAGGCCGACGAGCGCGACCGCTACCAGCTGCTGCTCGGCACCGAGGGGGAGACCTCCGGGCGGTTCAGCCACGCCCGCATCGGCGACGGCTACTACGACGCCGTCTACAACCCCGACCTCACCGGCTCCCTGCTGGAGGAGATGGCCGCCGGGCGCGACCTCGGCCCGCTCCGCTTCCGCCATCTGGAGGGAGTGGAGATCGACACCTCGCTGCGCAGCCTGGTGCTCGGCGCCGAGCAGTCCAACACCTCCCTGGTGTACGGCGAGACCTACATCTGCAAGCTGTTCCGCCGCCTGATCCCGGGCGTCAACCCGGAACTGGAGATCGTCACCGCGCTGGCCCGCCACGGCGCCCGGCACATCGCGCAGCCGTACGGCTGGATCGAGACCGACCTCGACGGCGAGCCCACCACACTGGCGATGACCCAGGAGTTCCTGTCCACCGCCAACGACGGCTGGGCGCTGGCCCTGACCAGCGTCCGCGACCTCTACGCCTCGCTCGACCCCTCGGCCTCCAACGCGGGCGGCGACTTCAGCTCCGAGTCCTACCGCCTCGGCGTCGCCACCGCCGAGGCCCACCACGAGCTGGCCGCAGCCTTCCCCACCGGGGTGATGGAGGCCCAGGACGTCAAGCAGACGGTCGAGGACCTGCGCCGCCGCCTGGCCCAGGCGATCATCGAGGTGCCCCGGCTCGCCGACCACGCGCGGGTGGCCGAGGAGGCCTACCGGCGGGTCGCCGACGTGGTCGCCGAGGTGCCGGTCCAGCGGGTCCACGGCGACTACCACCTGGGCCAGGTGATGCGCACGACCAACGACTGGGTCATCCTCGACTTCGAGGGCGAGCCCGGCCAGCCGCTGGCCGAGCGCCGCGCCCTGTCCTCCCCGCTGCGGGACGTGGCCGGCATGCTCCGCTCGTTCGACTACGCCGCCCGCCACCTGCTGGCCGACCATCCCAAGGCCGACGCGCTGCGCCCCCGGGCCGTGGAGTGGGCCGACCTGAACCGCTCGTCCTTCCTGGCCGGCTACTCCGCCGGCGGTGGCCGCCTGCACGCCGAGGACGCCGTCCTGCTCCGCGCCCTGGAGATGAGCAAGGCCGTCTACGAGGTCGTCTACGAGGCCCGCAACCGCCCCACCTGGCTCCCCATCCCCCTCGCCGCCTTCCAGACCGGCCGTTGACCCGCTCGCCGGACCTCTGATCGGCCGTCCCGCAGGAGGCCCCAACCGAGTCTCCACCGCACGGAATCAGGGCCATACCCTCAAACACGATCATTAACATTAAAAGTATTCATAAAAGACAATGTCGTCATGATCAATAAACTCCGGACCGGATTGGACCTTTTCCAAACACCTCCGCGAATCGCAAATTCATGATGTGATTCACCCGTTCTTCTGCGGCAAGGGTTGCCAAAGGACACACCGATGGGATGATGCACACCATGAAAGGCGTCGTTGACCTCCTCGGACGACCGACGTATACAATGTCGCAGGTCGATCGCCTGCTCGGCCTGTGCCCCGGCACCGCGCGACGCTGGATTGACGGCTACGTCCGTGGCGGTCGCACCTACGATCCGGTCGTCCGGCAGCGTCACACCGGAGAAGAGACGGCCACCTGGGGCGAGTTCGTCGAGACCCGACTGCTGGCCGAGTACCGCGACGCGGGCGTTCCCATCATTAACATGCGGCCGGCCATAGCGAAGTTGCGAACCGAGACTCGATTGCAGTACCCCCTCGCGCAGTCGGCGAATTTCGTGACCCACCACGGCAAGGAGCTCGTCCAGCGAGTTCAGGAACAGGTCGGACTACAGAAGGAACTTCTTCTCGTGGTGGTACGCAGCGGCCAACTCGTCATGGCCGACCCTGTTGAGATCTTCGTCAGAGCGGTGGAGTTCGACAACGGAACCGCCGTGCGCATGCTCCCCGATCCGGGACTTCCCGACGTCAAGATCGATCCGTTACGGGCCTTCGGCGAACCCGCCGTTCGATCGGTCCCCACCGAGGTCATCGCCGAGCAGGTCAGGGCGGGCGACTCCGAAGAGACGATCTCCGAACTGTATGAACTACCACTTGAACAGGTCCGTGCCGCAGTCTTGTTCGAGAAGCGCCGCAGCGCCTGAGCCTCTGGAACGTCATGCCCCCCACAGATCCGCAGAGCATGCGCTTTTTCGTTGACGAGACCTCTCTCGGCGTTGGCCGGGCTCTGGCCCTTCTGCGCCGGGACGTCATTCATACCAACCATCGGCTCATCCCCGAGGTGCCTCTCGGCGCGCTGGACGACGACTGGATTCCCAAGGTGGCGGCCAGGGAACTGGTAGTGATCACGCGGGACAAACGCATCCGCACCAAGCACGCGAAGGCCGTACTTTACGCCCAGAACGGGCTACGTGTGGTCTGGATCGCCGGTAAGAAGGACCTCTCCAATTGGGACACCATGTGCCTGCTGGCACGCCGGTGGAATGACATCGAGCGGGAGATCAAGGAGCGTGGTCCCGGCCCCTGGTTCATGGGGATCAGCGAGACCAAGCTCAGCGACATGCGGATCGCACTCCACGGGCAGCGATAAGTCCGCTGCCTTGTACGGCGAACCACTCCCGCACGCCTGGCGCGCCCGACAGCGCGGTGGAAGCCCTTTGTGGTGCGATCGATCTCGGCCTGAAGATCCTTGCCGGCCATCTCGCGCTTGCAGCGCATCCGTGAAAGGCATCCACGGGCATGTGGAACCAGGTCCCGTCCAGGATGTCGAGAAGTTCCCCGGCGATGCTGGTCCGGTCACCTCGGCGAGGGTCGGTGACAACCGCGCCCGACCGCCACCCTACTCAAGGAGTTTCGATGAAGCGCGGTGGATTCGCCGATGGCCTTCCGGCCGATGCTGGGAGGGCGCAGCTTCGGCAACGACGGAGCGGGCGGACAGTTCGCCTTCGGTGACGACGAGTTCGGCGTGGGCTTGTACGTCGCCAACCGCATGATCGGCCACGGCGACGCCCGCGTCGGCCACCTGATCGAGGCCGCGCGCGGGTGCCTGGCCGACGGTTGAGCCGCGTGGAGCCTCGCGGGTGAGCGAGGTCGGCGCGCTCTCCGGCCCGGCGACCCGCCCTCGCTCGTCCGCGGCGGCCGGCGGTCAGGGAACCAGTGTGATCTCGGGGTAGCGCCGGTCCGGCGTGTCGAACAGGTGTGTGGCCCGCCCCTTGAGATGCAGGTCGAAGAAGGCGGTGACGTGGGCACGCTGCGCCGCCACCGACCGTGCAGGGTCGATCGTGCCGACGAGATCCTTGACCTGGGGCAGCATGACCTGCAGGTCGGTGAACGATCCATGCGCCGCGCCGGCCAGTCTCAGCTCGCGCTTCCATCCGCCGGAGGCGTTCCAGAAGGACTTCCAGGTAGGGTCGCCCGCCCGGGTGTGCGGCTGGGCCGCGAACTGCAGGAACGGCCTGCGCACCCCTGTCCGTGCCACGGGACCCACGTAGGAGCCGTCGAGGTTGACGCCCGCGTCGACGCGAGGGTCGTCGTGGGCGAGCTGGGCGGCCACGGATCCGCCGATGGACTGGCCGAGTATCCCGATCTTCGAGAGGTCCGCGACGCCGCGCAGTCCGGCGATCTTGTCGAGGCGGCCGAGTACGAACCTCATGTCCGTCAGGCGGATCCTGGCGTGCTTTCCGAGCAGCTTCGCGATGACGCTCGGCGTCAGCTTCGACGGTAGCGGGACGGCCCGCTCGACCCTCCCCCCGGGGAACTCGACCTGATCGGCCTCGTAGGTGTGATCCACGGTGATCACCAGGTAGCCACGGCTGGCCAGCTCCTCCACGAGCACCGTGCCGAGGGTCCGCGGTCCACCGTCCCCCGCCGCGAACAGCACCACCGGCAGCGCCCCGGCCTTCCGGTCGACCGGCGCCCCTTCCCGGGCGTGGGTCGTCGTGGCGGCCCAGTCCACGCTGCCCCGTTTGATTCCCATCGCGGGTGCCGAGTGCCGGTCCCAGTCGGCCGCCGCCATCCGTGACATGTGCGGTGCCAGAGGACGATCGGAGGGGCCGGCCGGATACCAGAGGCTCACCATCAGCTCCCGATAGGGCCGCGCCTTCACCAGCGGATCCCGCCGCGACGAGTCCACCAGCCGCAACGCACGGGTGCCGATCGAATACCGCCCCGTGGGGGCGGGCAACGTCACCCTGACGGCGGGGGCGGAGGAGACGGCGAGCGTGGTGGCCGCCCCGGCGATCGTCGCGCCGCCGCCGGTGGTCGCGGCCGTGACGGAGGCGGCGTGGGCGGGGTGTGCCGTCGGCGGGACGGCGGTGGTGGTCGTGAGGGCGAGCGCGGCGATGGCCACGCGGCGGCGCGTGAATGCGGTGGTCGGCATGTGGTCGGCTCCGTTCTCGATGCGTATTCCTGGTTCAGGAGCTTTCCAGCGACCTTCCGGCCCGCACGAGCGGCCGGGAGCTGATCCGGCCATACGACTTCGGGCTGACCCTCCTCCCACAGGAGGAGGGAATTCGGCCTGGTAGATCGCCTAGTGTGGCGGTATGAACGGTCGGCCCCGGATGCTCGACGCCCTGTCGGCCGCCACGATCTTCCTCGTCACCCTCGGCCCCGGCCAGGTTCTGCGGGGCGGTCTTGAGGTGGTGCTCCTCCAGGTCGGCCTCGCGCTGCCCCTGGTGTGGCGGCGGCGCGCCCCGCTGACGGTGTTCGCGGTGATCGCGGCGGTGGCGGGCCTTCAGTGGCTGGCCGGTGTGCAACTGCCCGCCGACGTGGCGCTGCTGGTGGCCCTGTACACCGTCGGCGCGCACGCGACGTGGCGGCGCACGCTCACGGCCGCGGCGGTGGTCGAGGCCGGGGCGGTGCTGGCCTCGGCGCGGTGGGC
Source organism: Streptosporangium sp. NPDC004631 (assembly GCF_053601935.1). Lineage (NCBI taxonomy): Bacteria > Bacillati > Actinomycetota > Actinomycetes > Streptosporangiales > Streptosporangiaceae > Streptosporangium > Streptosporangium sp. NPDC004631. The sequence continues at coordinate 177,689 of NZ_JBSGCR010000006.1, forward strand.
GCCGGAGGGTCTGTTCCTCCTGTCGGTGGTGGCGTTGACGGCGATGACCGCCGCCGCGGCCGTCACCGGCACAAGCATGCGGACCAGGCGCGCCTACCTCGCCGCGCTGGAACGCGACCGCGACCAGCGCGCCCGGCTCGCGGTCGCCGAGGACCGGGCCCGGATGGCACGCGACATGCACGACATCGTCACCCATAACCTCTCCGTCATGATCGCCCTCGCCGACAGCGCCCACTACGTCGGCGCCGACGCCCCGGACAAGGTGGCCGCCGCCGTCGGCCAGATAGCGGAAACCGGCCGCCAGGCCTTGGCCGACATGCGCCGTAGCCTCGCCCCGCACGCCGACGACCACGAGCCGGACGCTGCCGGCGGGACGGGATCGCGGGCGGGCGGCGACCTGCGGCGGCACCCGACGCCCGGTCTCGCCCAGCTCCCGGCCCTGGTCGACCGGCTGCGAGCCGCCGGGCTCGCGGCCGGGCTCCAGACGTACGGCGACACCGCCCAGATCCCGGCCGCCGCCCAGCTCACCGTCTACCGCCTGACCCAGGAAGCCCTGACCAACGTGCTCAAACACACCCCGCCCGGAACCCGCGCCGAGGTCCGGGTCGAGGTCTCGCCCGAGGCCGTCACCCTGGAGGTCACCGACAACGGCACCGCCCCGGCGGCCATCGGCGGCGGGCACGGCGTCGAAGGCATGCGTGACCGGGTGGCCGCCTACGGCGGAACCTTCCGGGCGGGCCCACTCCCGGCGGGAGGCTGGCGGGTATCGGCCCGGCTGGATCTCACCGCGACCCACCGTGGGACGCTCCGGGACGGCTCGCGGGGCGGGGTCTCGGCGTGACGATTCGCATCCTCCTCGCCGATGACGAGTCGCTGCTGCGTATGGCCTTCACCATGGTTCTCGGGATCCAGCCCGACATGTCGGTGGTAGGCGAGGCCGCCGACGGGGCCCAGGCCGAACGCCTGGCACGCCGGCTCCACCCCGACGTCGTCCTCATGGACATTCGCATGCCGGGCACCGACGGCATCGAGGCCACCCGCCGGATCGTCCGCGCCTGCCCGCGGACCCGAGTGCTCATTCTGACCACCTTCGACCTGGACGAATACGCCTTCGCGGGCCTCAAGGCGGGCGCGTCCGGCTTCCTGCTGAAGAACTCACGCCCGGACGATCTGCTGGCCGCCATCCGCAGCATCGCCGACGGCGACGCGGTGGTGTCCCCGAGAATCACCCGTCGCCTGCTGGAGAACTTCGCCCCGCAACTGCTCAACGGCGGCGGCCCCGATCAGGACGGACGGCTCGCCCGCCTGACCACCCGCGAACGCCAAGTACTCATCCAGGTGGGCCGTGGCCTGTCCAACGCGGAGATCGCCGCGGCCCTGCACCTGGCCGAGGCGACCGTGAAGACCCACCTGGGCAGAATCCTGGACAAACTCCAGCTACGCGACCGGGTACAGGCCGTGGTTTTCACCTACGAGTCCGGCCTCATCCAGCCGGGTTGACCAGCCCGTCCGAGCCCTCTTCAGCGGCTGGAGCGGAGCGACAGCCATGATCGTCTCACTCCCCGGTCGTCGGCGGATCACGGGTTGAGCGGGAAGGGAAGGGCCGCGTCGTGGACCCGCGTCGGACGCGGGGGCGGCCCCCTCGATGAGCATGGCCGACTCGGCTTCGATGTCGATCGTGATGAAACCACCGTGGCGGCTCAACGCGTAGGACAAGAGAAGCCCCTGGCGGCCGTCAGGGACTCTTGGTGCTGAGAGCAGGATTAGAAGCAATGCCGGGGAGTTAAGCGTCTCCCGTTTGGCTGATTTGACCACCTGTTAGCCTGCGCGTATGGAAGATCTGGGACCCGTAGCTTGGCCGCCTGAGCCGATTAGGACCAAGCGGCTCGTGCTCCGTGAGCCCGAGGCCCGGGACCGTGCGGCTTCCATCGAGCTGCTTGCCTCGCCAGAGGTGCACACCTACCTCGGCGGCCCCCGGCCGCGTGACGAGCTTGAGCGCGAAATGTCCGGGGCGCCCGAGCGGCGGCCCGGGAGCTTCGTCGTTGATCTCGACGGGTCGATGATCGGCCAGATCCTGTTCAGGAGAGCAACGGGGCACCGTCACCCGGCTGCCGCGGGGAAGGCCGATCTCGGCTACCTGTTCCTGCCGCGGGCGTGGGGATTCGGGTACGCCGCCGAGGCGTGCGCGGCGGCACTCGGCTGGCTCACCGGCGCGCTTCCCGGCGAGCCGGTGGTGCTCACCACCCAGACCGCCAACGTCGGCTCGATGCGTCTCGCGGCGAAGCTGGGGTTCACCGAGGTGGAGCGGTTCGAGGCCTGGGGCGCCGAGCAGTGGCTCGGCATGTGGTCTCCGGTCACGCCGTCCAGCTGAGTTTGTGACGGAACCGCCGGGAAGCACCAGCCCATCCACGCGCGAGCGTCCTGCAACCGCGACTTGCCCGCGCGCATGCCGGGCGTCACCTCTAGAGGCAACACCGTTCAGGGCTCGTTCCTGGCCCGGCTCGGCGCGCTGACCGTGCGGGTCATCGACGCCGAGATCGGCATCGCCACCTCCCGGGAAGGATCCGCACCGGCCACTACCGGCTGCTGACCACCCTCACCGATCCGTCGACGCACCCAGCCCATGAGCTCATCCGGCTCTACCACGAACGCTGGGAGGTCGAAACGGCCTACGCGGAGCTGAAATCCACAATCCTGGGCGGGTGGGTTCTGCGTGCCCGCACCCCGGCCGGGGTGGAGCAGGAGGTCTGGGCCCTGCTGGTGGCCTACCAGGCACTGCGGACCGCGATGACCGACGCCACCGACAGCGTCCCGAACACCGACCCGGACCGCGCAGGATTCACCATCGCGCTATCTGACGCCCGCGACCAACTCGTCCTGGCCGCGGGCATCATCACTGACACCGCCATCGACCTGGTCGGAGTCATCGGCCGCCACGTGCCGGCCCAGCTCCTGCCCAAGCGGCGGGTCCGCACCAAAGACCGCATCGTCAAACGAGCGATCTCCAAGTACAACGCACGCGGACCCGCCATCGACCGGACCACCTACAAGGCCACCATCAGCGTCAGCATGCTCCCGACCGACCCTTGACAGCATCCAGTCCGCTTTAACCGAACGGCGTTGGGATTAGAAGTCGAACTCGCCCTTCTTGGCGCCGTCGACGAAGGCGTCCCACACACCGGCACTCACCACGAACGGCGCCCGCTCCGGGGCCTCGGTGTCCCGCAGACCAACCCGGCCACCCGACAACGGAGCCACCTCAAGGCAGTTCCCCTGGTTGGATGCGCTCTTGGTCGCCTTACGCCAGGCCGCGGTCTCCAGCTCGTCACTCAGGTCCATAATCTCTGCGCCTCTCTGATCAACTCGATCGAGACATGCTGTGGATGTGCCCCAGCTCGGATGGTGTCATATCGGGCGTGGATCGCCTCGACATCTTCCAACCGATCCGTCACGTGGCCGTGAATCGCAGATTCGATATATACCGTATCCGCACTTCCTGGTAGCTGCGCGATAATAAATCCCCCCGAGGTGCCGGTGGTCGCCCCAAGCGCCAAGGGGACGACTTGGATACCGATCCTCGGCAGATCGACTGCTTCCAGGAGGCGTTCGACCTGACGGCGCATGATCTCTTTACCGCCGATCGGACGGTGTAGGACGCCTTCGTCGAGGACAACCCAGAGCATCGACCGAGTCAACTGGGCAAAAGCTGCCTGTCGCTCCATTCGTGCCTGTACGGCCTTCTCCACCTGCTCATCCGTTATGCCGGGCTCACCTCGGATCACCACTCGCGCATATTCCTCCGTTTGGAGAAGGCCAGGCACGACGAGCGGTTCCCAAGTATGCAGGGATTGAGCCTCTCGCTCGATGTCCAGCCAGCCGCGGAACCAGCGGGGGCTTGCCGCGCGGGTGAGGTGTTCCCAGAGACGGACAAGCTCTCCACCGGCCTCCAGGGCGTCGTCACAGCGCTGGACGAAGTTGCGGCTTGGCGTGCGCTGACCCCTTTCGATGAAGCCGACCAAGCTCATGCTGAATTGGATGATTTCCGCCAGGCGCTCTTGGGACATGTCAGCCCCTTTTCGGTGCTTGCGGAGTTCGGCCCCGAAAAGAACCAAGGGCTTTCCTGGCGGGTCAAGCTCGGAGGACACGGACATTTCAACTCCGTCCGGTGAGTTGGGGGGAGGAACGCCACATCGGCACCACAAATGCCACAGCCGCACTACAAACTGTCTTGGCGGTGTGCCGGGGGTTCTGATACCCAACGTATCCCGCCGGAGGCACTCTGTGAAGGGTCTCGGAAAGCAAGAACGCCGCCGGAGAGGCCTTTTTATGCACGCAGGGCGCACCCCTAGGAAAACGTCGTCAAAATCACCTTCTATGTCCGGATAAGAGGGGTGGAGAATGAACGCGGGGAGATCGAAAACATATGATCCGGCGGGTGATTCACCGACCTTCCGGATACAGAGCTGTCACCACCTCGTAAGCCGCGCGGGAACAGACGGGCCGTCACCGGCGAACCCCCACAGCCATCGCCTGTCCGGCTCATCCCCACCCGGCCCGCCCAGCCGTCCCCGCCCTCACCCACGGCCCCGTCCTCACCCCGAGGAGCTCCGGTGCCCGTAACGCCGGACGGCCTGCGCACCGTCTGCTGGGACCTGCCCCACGACTCCTCGGTGGTCGGCAAGGCGCGCGGCATGGTGCGCGAGATCCTCACCCGGTGGGCGCTGCCGGGCCTCGCGGACGACGTGGTCCTGGTGGTCGGAGAGCTGCTCGCCAACGCGATCACCTACGGCGACCCGCCGGTCAGGCTCTCGGTGTGGGCGGGGACCGACGAGCTGTGCGTCCGGGTCACCGACCACGGCCCCGACCGGCCCCGCCACCTCGGCCTCGACGTCGAGGCCGTCCACGGCCGCGGTCTGACCATCGTCGAGGCTCTCACCGACGCCTCCGGCGTCATCCCACTCCCCGACACCCCCGGCAAAACCGTCTGGGCTCGCTGGCGTCTGTTCTCCCCGACCGCGACCCCCTCCCACACCACCTCACCCCCGGGCGACCGCGCCCACCGGGGCACGCTCTCGCTGCCGGGACCTGAGAGAAACGACAAGCCTCGGTGATCACTACTCAAATACGTTCCAAGAGGCCAATAACGAACGGATTCCAGATACCTTCCAGGATTGCTCCGGCGGGGGGCACCTTCTATAAATCTTGGGATGCACGGTGAGAACGGGACGCGGGAGCGCGGGTGGCGGCGTGGCCGCGTAGTGGGGGCGGCGCTGGGGGCGGCGCTGTTGGTGGGTCTGGGGGCCGGCCTCGTGGCCCGGCTGCTGATGCGCGTGATCAAGCTCGCCATCGGGGTGGACGCGGAGTTCTCCATGGCGGGGACGGTGGGGGTCCTCATCGTCTTCGTGGTGCTCGCCGTACCGGCCGCGGTGACCGCGACCGCGCGGCCGGTGATCAGGCACGGCGGCCGGTGGGTGACCGCGCTGGTCGCGGGCTGGGCCTCGGCGCGCGCCGGTTTCGCCGACGCGCAGTCGATCCTGCTGGCCGATGAGGGACGGCTACCGCTGCTCGCGGCGCTGGCCGTGGCCTTCGCCGTGCTGGTGGTCGCCCACGGGCAGCTCACACAGCGGGTGACGCGCCACCTGGCGGGCGGGGGAGGAGGCGTGGATCCATGACCTGGGATCCGCCTTTGACCCGACTATCGACTTTCGAATGCCGACGGAAACCCAGTCATTGAGGTTGCGCCCACCGAATTCGGATACCACGAGTCGCATGTGAAACTTCAACACGACAACGCAGGAGCCGTGTGACACAAGACGACAGGCGCGAACCAACAACGGGAATCGTCACGGAATGGAATGACGTCGACGGCCTAGGAGTGATCACTTCCGAGGACGTTCCCGGCGAGGTCTGAGTGCACTTCTCGCACATCATCATGAATCCCCCACGGAATCTCACGGTAGGCCAGTCGGTCCGATTTACCTGGGAAGAGTTTCCCCAAGACGGCTACCGATTCCGAGTCATGCGGGTCCGGCCGGACGAATACGGAGATCAATTCGATGGAAACCCGGTCAACGAGGCTCCATCGGCCGAATTCAGGTGCTACGAGTCGCATTTGGAAATTCAATACGACAATGTAGAGGACGGGTAAGGCCGAGCAGTGGGCCGTCACGGTGGGCCCGCCTCCTGGTCCCGGTGGGTCCGGAGACGGCTGACGTAGGCAGCGCCGTGACTCTGTGCTCCGCCGCGCCAGGGCCGGGATCGTCGCCGACGAACGCCCGAATCGCCCGGAGGTCGAAACCGTCCCGGGGGTATCGCTTCCCGGTGAAGCGGACAGACCGTCCCGGCGCGAGAGACCTGAAAGCCCTCACCGCCGAAGATCATCGAGGCGAGAACGAGAACACCCCCGGGGGCATCGGCGGATCCGATGAAGATGAAAACGTTCAGCAGCGGCCATCGCGCACTCCCGCGCGACTCATAATCGGATCCACTTGCAGATATAGGGGGAAAGCGGAGATCTCGCCCATATACCCCCTCGCACCCCGACCGGCCGAGACTTAAAACGACTTTCGTTCCTCAAGCCTGCGGAGCGTGACGAAAAGCCCCCACTTCCGGTTGCCCATGTAGCGACTATCTCCGTGAAAGCGGTACAGGAGTTTGCTTTCGATGACATGTTTCCCCGCCGGTAACAAGTGGTACTTCCGACCTGAATGACGGCCGTGTCGTACGCGGTCTATTATCGGAGTCCCTGAATCCCTGGGCGTTCGCGATCCGTCCTGTCCCACGGTCACGCAGCCCCCCTTCCTTGGAGATTCCAGACGTGCGAGAAGGCCGTTGGACGACAATCACGCCTTCCCAGTACCACTACCGGCACGAACGCGAAGCCCTGGAACACATCCGTGCGGCACTGCCCGAGACGGAGCCGTACCGCGCGTGGTCCAACTTCACCTTCACCGCCGACAGCGGGCATGTCCGTGAGGTGGACCTGTTCGTCGCCGCGCCCGGTGGACTCTTCCTCATCGAGATCAAGAGCCTGCACGGGTGGCTGAGCGCGGACGGCGCCCACTGGGTGCAGTCGACGGACCGGAACACCCGTTACCTCGACGACCCGCTGCCCCTGGCGGACTCCAAGGCCGGACAGCTCACCTCCCTGCTACGGAGGACCGCCGGTCACCCGGCCAAGATCCCCCCAATCCGCGCGGCGGTCCTCCTCCCCGTCCCGTCCCTTGAGGTGGACCTGCCCGAGCACCGGCTCACCGGGATCTTCGGCCCCGAGAACGGCCGGCTGCCGAAGATCCTGTCGGACCTGCTCCTGGTGGCGCCGGACGACCAGCGTCACCGCATCACCCCGGAGGTCTCCCGGCAGCTCGACGGCCGACTGCGCGGAGCCGGCATGGCCAAGAGCCGTTCCCACCTGTGGGTAGGGGCCTGGGAACTGGAGCCCCGCCCCCTCGACACCGGGCCGACCTGGGAAGACCATCTGGCCACGCACGGTGAGATCGAGTCGGAGAAGCGCCGCGTCCGCGTCTACCTCGTCGAGCGCGACGCCGACGAGCGCGTGCGCGCCGACACGGTCCGGGCGGCCCGCCGCGAGATGCTGGCCCTGCGCGGCATCGGCCATCCGGGCATCGTGCGGGTCGACACCATGGAGCAGCACGCGACGGGGCCCGCGCTCATCTTCCGGCACGACCCGGAGGCCGTACGCCTGGACCACTTCGTCGGCGAGTACGGCGCGCGCCTCGACCTGCCCACCCGGCTCGGCCTGATCCGCCAGCTCGCCGAGGCGGTGTCGTACGCCCACGGACGGCACCTGCACCACCGGGCGCTGTCGGCGCGCAGCGTGCTGGTCACACCGGGCACGGCGCCCGGCGGGGCCGAGGAGCGGGGCCGGCTCAACCCGCTGCTCCAGATCGGCGACTGGCAGGCGGCCACGCGCGCCGACGGCGGCACCGAGGAGCGGACGAGCCCCGCCGACCACGCCGTACCCCACCTGGCCGTACACCACCTGGAGCTCTCGGCCCAGGCATACTTCGCCCCCGAGCTGAACGCGCCGGACCCCGACCCGGTGGCACTCGACGTGTTCGGCCTGGGCGCCCTGTCCTACCTGCTGCTCACCGGCCGGCCTCCGGCCGACCGGCGGACGGAGCTGCTGGCCCGCCTGTCGAGGGAGGACGGCCTGCGTCCATCGACGGCCGACGACTCGATGACCGAGTTCATGGACGAGCTCGTCCAGGCGGCGACCGTGCCCGAGCCCGCGCGGCGGCTGACCGGCGTGGCCGAATTCCTGGAGATGCTGGAGGCCGTCGAGGCCGAGGCGACCGCGACCCGGCCGGTCCACCCCGCCCGTTCCGGCGACGAGCGTCCAGAAGAGGGCCTCGACCCACTCGACGCCCGCCCCGGCGACGTGGTCGGCGGTGAGTGGCGGGTGGACAGGCGCCTCGGCACCGGCTCCACCTCCCGCGCCCTGCTGGTGGAGAACCTGCGGACCGGGAGGTCCGAGGTGCTCAGGGTCGCCCTGTCGGAGGAGAGGACGATCCGGCTCGACCACGAGGCGTCCGTACTGCGCGACCTGCGCGACGGCTCACCCGTCGTCAGCCTGGTCCGCCCGGAGCCGATCCGCGTCGGCGGGCGCACCTGCGTCGTGCTGGAGCGGGCGGGCGAGCGGACCGTCGCCCGCGAGATCCGCGAGCGGGGGGCGCTGCCCCCGGACGAGCTGGAGACCTACGGCGACCACCTCTTCGGCGCGATGGACTTCCTGGAGAGAGAGGGCGTCACCCACCGCGACGTCAGGCCCGGCAACATCGCGATCAGGGTCCGCCCGGACCGCGCCCGCCGGCTCGTCCTGTTCGACTTCTCCCTGGCCGGCACCCCGGTCAGGGAGATCTGGACGGGAACCCCGCACTACCTCGATCCCTTTCTCGGTACGGCCGGCCGCACGGTCTACGACGCGCACGCCGAGCGCTACGCCCTGGCGGTGACCCTGCACGAGATGGCCTCCGGCAAGCTGCCGGTCTGGGGCGACGGCACGACCGAACCCCGCCACACGGAGGGCCCGCCGACCCTGGCCGCCGAGGCGTTCGACCCAGCGGTGCGCGACGGCCTGATCGAGTTCTTCCCGCGCGCGCTGCATCGCGACGCCGGACAGCGGTTCGAGACGCTGAGGGACATGCGCGACGCCTGGATCCAGGTGTTCCGGCGCTCCGGCGCGGTGCCCCCGGTGAGCGCGGGGTATCCGGGCGGCCTGCCCGCGGAGGACGCCACCGCCACCGAGGCCCGGGACGCCGCCGCGTTGGCCGCCACCCGCGTGACGGTGCCGGCGGCGGCCGGTCTGTCGTCTCGCGCGGTGTCGGCCGCGCACCGCCTGGACGCGGCCACGGTCGGCGACCTGCTGAACCTCCCCTCCACTGCCCTTCTCAGCCTCCCCGGGCTCGGTGCCGGAACCCGGCGGGAGCTCCAGCACCGTGTCCGCGACTGGAGGACACGACTCAACCGGGGTGAGCCCATCACCTCCGATGAGAAGGCCGCCGCGCACGAGGAGGTCGCGTCCGCCATTCAGGGCCGCGACGAGGAGACGGCGCTCGGCCGCATCGGGCTGGACACGATCGCCGCCCTGCTGGTGCCCGACCCGCACTCAAACGGCCGGAACGCCGGTGATGTGGAGGCCACTCGGCTGCTCCTGGGACTTCCCGACGCCGACGGGACGTTGCCGGAGCCCTGGCCACAGCAGCCGGTGGTCGCCTCGGCGATCGGCATGACGCCGGGCCGGGTCGCGCAGATGCTCACCAGGCAGCGGAGACGGTGGAGCGCGGAACGTGTGATTCACAGCGTCCGCGACGAACTGCTGGAACTACTCGTCCAGAGTGGCCGGGTCATGACGGCGGCCGAGGCGGCCGAGGCGATCCTCGCCTCCCGTGGCTCCCACCGCGCCGATCCGAGGCTCCGCCTGGCCTTCGCCCTCGCGGCCGTGCGGGCGGCCGTGGAGATCGACCCGCTCGTCGAGGAGCCCAAGGAGCCGAGGCTCCTGCTCCGCCGTCACGGCGACCGGCTGCTGATGGCGCTGGAGGTCGGGGCGGACGACTCCCCCGGCACCACCCCGGCCCCGGCGCTGCTCGACTACGCCGACGCGCTGGGCGAGGCCGCCGACCGGCTGGCCGCCCAGGAGGTGCTTCCGGCTCCGGCGACCGTGCTGCGCGAGTTGCGGGCGGTGGGCGTTCCCGGACAGGTTCCCTCGCTGGAGGACGGCCGCCTCGTCCGGCTCGCCGCCGCGGCCTCCCGGCGGGCGGCCGCCACCTCCCGGCTGGAGATCTATCCCGGCGACCTGGACCCGGTGCTGGCGCTCCGGCTCACCCAGGCGGGCGCGATCCCGCCCGGCGGAGACGACGGGCGCCCCGAGGGGCTGAGGCCCGAGCGGATACACGAGCGGGTACGGGCCCGTTTCCCCGCGCTCGCCCCCCTCCCCGGGCACCCGCATCTGGACCTACTGCTGCGCGAGGCGGGCTTCGACGTCAGGTGGCGGGAGGGTCGCTACGTCCGGCCACAGCCCCCGGACACGGTGCCGGGCACAGGGGCGGGGACGGAGTCGGGCACGGTCAGCCGACTTTTCGCGGCGAAGCTCTGGCGGCTGGTCGAGGAGGGCTTCGGCGTCCAGCGGACGGACCCCCGGCTGGTGGCGGAGGGGTGGGCCGCCGAGGCCCTGATCGACGCCATGCCTCCCGGCGGGTGGCCACGGCCGGCGGGCGCCGTACTGACCCGGGAGACCGCGCTCAGGCGGCTCGCGGCCCGGCGGCTCCGGCTCGACCGGCTGGGCGTCGACGCGGAGGAGCCGAACGCCGCCACGCTGCTGCTGTGGAGCTCGGACGCGGTCGCGGTCGAGGCGTTTCGCGGCCTGCGCGCGACCGAACGCGCCGGGCTGTCGGCGTGGCTCCGCGAGACCGCCGGCAGCCTTGCCGAGATCCTGTTCCACCTGGTGGACGGCGGTCACGCGGGAGACGCCCTCGCGCTGGGACTGGTCTGCGGCGCGCTGTGGAACCCCCTGGCGGAGCAGGTCGCATGGCGGGCGCGCGGCGATGTGCTGACCTACCTCTCGACCATGAGCGCGGGCACCGCTTACACGGACACCGCTTACACGGGCGCCTCTTACGCGGACACCTTCTCCGCGGGCGGCTCGCACCTTTCGGCGCGGGAGGCGGGTGTCCGCGGCTTCGCGTCCACCGCCGAGGGCGTCGTGACCCGGCTGCTCCACGAGGGGAGCTCCGCGCGCGAGACGCGCCTGGCCCACTCCGTCCTCGACCGGGCCGAGGAGCTCGTCGTCCGGTTCGGCGCCCGTCCAGCGGCCCGCCACAGCGATCTGCTCCGCTCCGGCTTCGAGGACAGGATCGACGACGTCGCGAGCGCGCTGGCGTCCGCGCTCAAGGAGCGTTCACCGGAGAGACCGACCGCGTCGGCCGAGTCGGTCGCCCGGCTGCGGGCGCACACCCTGGCCGGGGCGGAGGCCCACCGGGTACGGCGTGCCGAGATGGCCCAGCGGCTCCTGCAGTGGCTGGTGCGGCCGTACGATCCGGCGGAGCATGCCGGCGGCGGCGTCGGCGCGGCCGTACAGGCACAGATCGACGAGTGGGGATGGGTCGATCGCGCCCGGGAGGACGTCTGGCTCGGGGAGCCCTACAACTCGTCGCTGAAGGACGCCTACAAGTGGCTTCACGACCTCGCCTGCGACCGGGGCCACGAGCTGAACAGGGCGTTCGCCGCGGAGCTGTCCGCCTGGACCGCCACCGGGCCCGGCGACCTCCTCACCGTCGACACCCTGCTCCCCCGTGTGGTGGCGCCCCTCGTCGCCGACGGCTCCGACCTGCGGTGTCCGCTGCTGCTCGTGGTCCTGAACGGGATGAGCGCCGCCGCCGCCGTCGAACTGGCCGAGGACCTCCGGGAGCAGCGCTGGGAGGAGTACGACCCGCTGCCGGGAGCCGGGGAGCAGGCCCGGCGGCGCGCGGCGATGGCGGCGATTCCCACGCTGACGGGGGTCTCCCGGGCGAGCCTGTTCGCCGCCCGTCTCACCACGGGTGGCGCCGCCGAGGAGCGCGAGGCGTTCGAGAACCATCCGTTCTGGGAAGGGAGGACGGTCCGGCTGTTCCACGAGGACGGCCTCCGGGGAGCGGGCGAGTCCCTGGGGGATGAGCTCACCACGGCGCTGCAGGACGCGTCGGTCCACGTCGGCGTGGTGCTGAACACGATCGACGACACCCTGGACAAGGGCAGTGGCCGGATCGACGAGGTGTGGGGGGGAGCCGACCTCGGTGTCCTTCGCTCCCTGCTCGACCATGCCCGCCGGGGGGGCAGGGCGGTCATCCTGACGAGTGACCACGGTCACGTGCTGGAGCGGGGCGGAACGCCGCGGCCCCTCCCGTGCGCCCGTTCGGCCCGCCACCGCGACGCCGGAGGGCCGGTATACGACGGCGAGGTGGAGCTCACCGGCCCCCGGGTGGCGGGCGGTCGCCTCATCGCGCTGTGGGACCCCTCCCTCCACTACCTTTCCGGCAAGGCCGGCTACCACGGCGGGGTCTCCCTGGCCGAGGTCACGATTCCCCTGCTGGCCTTTCTCCCGCACGGCTCCTCCGTACCCGCCGGGTGGAGGGCCCTGCCCGACCAGCGCCCCGAGTGGTGGTCCCTGGAACCCGGCTCTCCGCGGACCGGGCCTTCGCAGACCGGGCCTTTGGCGGCGCGGACCTCGGCGGATCCGGACGCGACCCTGGTCGCCGACCTGCTCGCCACCGAGCTCTTCGCGGCGCAGCACCAGATGATGCCGCGCAGGGTGCCGAAGGCGAGGATCCAGGCCGTTCTGCTGGCCCTGCTGAGAGCCGGGGGCACGCTCCCGCTGCCCGTGGTGGCCCAGAGCGCCGGAGAGCACGCGGTGCGGGGGCCGGGATTCGTGGCCACCCTCCGGCGGATCCTCAACGTCGACAGCCACCCGGTGCTGTCCATCACCGACAGCGGCCGGAGCGCGCGACTCGACGTTCACCTGTTGAAGGAGCAATTCGGACTCGGTGTGCCCAGGGGGCCGAAAGGGTGACGGTCGTGGCGGCGCGCGTGTCCGCGAGCCGGCCCGTCCGGCGCCTTCGGGATCCGCCGCCTCGCCGCGACGCCACCGCCGGGGAACTGTCCGCGTTTCGGGCCGGCGCCTTCCGATACAGCGCGCCGAGCAGCCTCGCGGGGGTTCCGGAGGTCGTGATCCCGGTCCTGCACGTCGCCGGCGGCAGGCGTCTCGGCATCGGCCTGGTCTGCGGTCACCGCCGAGACGGTGGACTCGTCAGGGCGGCGATGTCGGTCTGCCCCGACGGATACATCGCCATCCTCTGTGTGATCAACTGGATTGGCGGACAGTATTTCCCTAACACCGGAAGACGGCCATCGGAAATCTCCAACCCGCACATCCGCCCATTTTCATGACACGCATGGTGATAGCGGACAGGGGCAGGGGTTGAGGGGCCCGCATGGGGCAGGGGTAGGGGATACCGATCTACGGGAGTGATCCATGAACGCGGACTTGGACCTGGAGCGGCTCGCGGGCGGAGCGCACCACGATCCGCACTCGATCCTGGGCGCGCATCCGGGTCCCGGCGGCGTGACCGTCAGAGTGCTGCGGCCACTGGCCGAAAAGGTGCAGGTCGTCGTGGACGGCCGCACCCACGACATGGAGCACCTGGCCCACGGCGTGTTCACCGTGACACTTCCCGGACTGGACAAGATTCCCGACTACCGGTTCAGGGTCCTCTACCCGGGGGCCGAACCGTACGAGATGGCCGACCCCTACCGCCACTGGCCCACCCTGGGCGAGGTGGACCTGCACCTGATCGGCGAGGGGCGTCACGAACGGCTCTGGGAGGTGCTCGGCGCGCGGGTCATGCGGCACGAGGACGTCGAGGGGACGGCCTTCGCCGTATGGGCGCCGAACGCGCGGGGCGTCCGGGTGATCGGCGACTTCAACCACTGGGACGGCACCGCCTACCCCATGCGCTCGCTGGGCAGGTCCGGAGTCTGGGAGCTCTTCGTCCCCGGGATGGGTGAGGGCGATCACTACAAGTTCGGCGTGCTGGGCGCCGACGGGGTCTGGCGGGCCAAGGCCGACCCGATGGCCCGGCGCACCGAGGTGCCGCCCGCGACCGCCTCGGTGATCGACCGATCGGCGTACCGGTGGCGGGACGACGAGTGGATGCGGCGGCGCGCGAGCCGGGTCGCGCTGGACGAGCCGATGAGCGTCTACGAGGTGCACCTCGGCTCGTGGCGTCCCGGGCTGTCCTACCGTGAGCTGGCCACGGAGCTGGTCGACTACGTGGTCGGCATGGGGTTCACCCACGTGGAGTTCCTGCCGGTGGCCGAGCACCCGTTCGGCGGTTCCTGGGGGTACCAGGTGACGTCCTACTACGCGCCGACGGCCCGCTTCGGCACTCCCGACGACTTCCGCCACCTGGTGGACCGCCTGCACGAGGCCGGCGTCGGGGTGCTGGTCGACTGGGTGCCCGCGCACTTCCCAATGGACGACTGGGCGCTGGCCAGGTTCGACGGGACGCCGCTGTACGAGCACGCCGACCCGGCCAGGGGCGAGCACCCCGACTGGGGAACCTACGTCTTCGACTTCGGCCGCAGGGAGGTGCGCAACTTCCTGGTCGCCAACGCGCTGTTCTGGCTGCGCGAGTTCCATGTGGACGGACTGCGCGTGGACGCGGTCGCCTCGATGCTCTACCTCGACTACTCGCGGCGCGAGGGCGAGTGGACGCCCAACGAGTACGGCGGGCGGGAGGACCTCGACGCGGTGGAGTTCCTCAAGGAGATGAACGCGGTCTGCTACCGGGACCAGCCGGGGATCATCACCGTGGCCGAGGAGTCGACCGCCTGGCCGGGGGTGTCGCGGCCGGTGCACCTGGGCGGGCTGGGGTTCGGGTTCAAATGGAACATGGGCTGGATGCACGACACCCTGGCCTACCTCCAGCACGAGCCGATCTTCCGGCAGTACCACCACCACCAGATGACCTTCTCGCTGATGTACGCCTACTCGGAGAACTTCGTGCTGCCGCTGTCCCACGACGAGGTGGTGCACGGCAAGGGGTCGCTGCTCGGCAAGATGCCCGGCGACGAGTGGCAGCGGTTCGCGAACCTGCGCGCGCTGTTCGCCTTCATGTGGGCCCACCCCGGCAAGCAGCTGCTCTTCATGGGCGGCGAGTTCGGTCAGGGGTCCGAGTGGTCGGAGGCCCGGGGGCTCGACTGGTGGGTGCTCGACTTCGACGGGCACAAGGGTGTTCAGAGACTGGTCCGGGACCTCAACCGGATCTACCGGGAGACGCCCGCCCTGTGGACGCTCGACGCCTCCCCCGACGGTTTCCGGTGGATCGACGCCGACGACGCGACGGGCAACGTGTTCTCCTTCCTCCGGTACGCCCCGGACGGCTCGGCCGTGGCCTGCGTGGCCAACTTCTCCGGCGCGCCCCACGAGGACTACATCCTCGGCCTGCCCTCCGGCGGCTCCTGGGAGGAGGTGCTCAACACCGACGCCTACGACTACGCGGGCAGCGGGGTGGGCAACCTCGGCGCCGTGGAGGCGGCCGAGGAGCCCCGGCACGGCCTGCCGTACTCCGCCCGTCTGCGCGTGCCGCCGCTGGGCGCCCTCTGGCTCCGGCGGAGCGCGCCCGCGGTCCCCGCCCGGAGCGAGGCCGAAGCCGAGGTCGCGGCGGAGAGGCCGGCGAGAACGTCGGGTTCCACGACGGCCGGGGGCGGAGCCACCACACCCCCGCCACCGTCACGGGCACGGCGATCCACGCGGGGAACCGGGGCCTGAGCGGCGCGTTCTCCCGGCAGGCCGGCGGCGACACCCTCAACGAGGGGGCTGGGTAACGCGATCCCCAGGGGGCTCAAGTAAAATTCCGGACACTCGGCCCTCCGTGTGCGTCACGCCGCGGAGGGTCGAGCCATGTCGGAGAAGATCCACAAAATCCGGAACAGGTATTCACCGGCGGTAAACAGCTGCTTAGACTCCACATCGCCTGTTCGATCTTTCCGGAGGACGTGTGCGACTTCGAGCCCTCGCAGCCCTCGTGGCGGCCCCGACGGCAGCCCTGGCGCTGGTGCTCGGCACCGCCCCCGCCGTACCCGTCCTCGCCGGAGTCCCGGCCGCCGCCTGGAGGTCCGCGGCCGTCGCCGGCGAGGACGGGGCCCGGGTGATCGTCGAGGTGACCGCCCCCGACGAGGCCGCCCGGGTGGCCGGAGAGGCGCGGGCGCTGCCCGACGCCGAGGTGGTGCTCCAGCCGCCGGGCACCTCCTTCATCGTGGTCGAGGGCGCGGGTGAGTCGCTGGCCGCGCTGGCCGAGGACCCCCGGGTGGTGTCGATCCGCCGCGACCGCACCTACTCTCCGGCGTCGCTGGCCTCGGGCCTGAGGCTGATCGGGGCGGACCGGGCCCGTGCGGGGGGAGCCGACGGCACGGGCACCACGGTCGCGATCGTCGACACCGGGATCGACCGGGACCATCCCGCGCTGGAGGGCAGGGTCGTGGCGGAGAAGTGCTTCTCCGTGGCGACCGAGGGCGTGAGATCCCTCTGCCCCAACGGGAAGGGGGAGGACACATCCGCCGACGCCGGGATCGCCGCCTGCCATCGGGGTGCGGAGAACCTGTGCGAGCACGGCACCCACGTGGCGGGCATCGCCCACGCCGTCGCGCCCGGCGCGGACATCGTGGCCGTCCAGGTCTTCAGCCGCCGGGACGACTGCGCGGAAAGCGGTGAGAGCTGCCTGAGCGCCTACGAGTCCTCGCTGCTGCTCGCGCTCGACCACCTGGCGGAGCTGAAGGACGCCAGGCCGGGCCTCGTCGCGGTGAACCTCAGCCTCGGCGGCGGCCTCTACGGCGGAGCCTGCGACGGCGAGCCCGAGGTCCGGGCGATGAGGCAGAGGATCGACACACTGCGCGCCAAGGGTGTGGTGACCGTCGCCGCCGCCGGGAACGAGGGCAGGACCGGCGCCGGAGTCCCCGGATGCGTCTCCACCGCGGTGACCGTGGGCGCGACGGGTGACGACGACCGTGTCCCCGGCTGGTCCAACCGCGGCTCCGTACTCGACCTCTTCGCCCCCGGCGTCGAGATCGACTCCTCGGTGCCCGGCGGCGGCACCCGGGTCCACAGCGGGACCTCGATGTCCACCCCGCACGTCACGGGCGCGCTGGCGGTGCTGGCCCAGGGACCGGCGACGGCCGGGGACCCGGACCTCCTGGTCGGCAGGCTCACGGCGGCGGGACGCCCGATCGTCCACGACGGGGTGACCACGCCCCGCCTCGACCTGTACGGCGCGCTGACCGGACAGCCCCCCTCGCCCCCCGTCACCCAGTCGCCGGACCCCGAGGACCCCGACCCGGACGGCCCCGGGGACGGCTCCCCCGACGACCCGAGCCCCGATCCGAGCCCCGATCCGAGCTCCGGCCCCCCGCCCTCCCGCCCTTCGCCGGCTCCCACCCCGGTCCCGCTGCCGACGGTGACCGTCACGGTCACCGTGACCGCCACCCCCGCTCCCGCCGTACCGCGGGCGGCGGCGTGCACCCGGGGGAAGGCGAAAAAGACACTGAGCGCCGCGCGCTGGGCGGCGGAGACCGGCCGGGGAGCCCCGAAAACCCGGGGAACCTCCGGTGCCCGGGAGAGAGGAAGACTGCCGGAGGCGACGATCAGGTGCTACCTCGGCCTGGTGGGCAAGGCCAGCAGGGTCTTCTCCGAGCTCACCTCCGTCTCCACACCCGCCGCCGCCCACCGGGTGCTCGGCCCCGCCGGGAAGACCGGAAAGGCCGCGCTGGAGAGCGAGCTACTGGCCGCGTGGCTGAACTGGGCACACGGCGGGGTCAACCTGACCGCCGGGGTCGGCGGGGCCACCACGGTCAAGGACGTCCTCACCTCCGCGGAGAACAGGCGCCTGCGGAACGCGTTCCCCGCGGCGTCGATCTCATTGCTGAGAAAGCAGGTCAACGCACGCCGTACCGCATAAAGCCCGTGATGCGTCGCTTAGGGTGAGAGCATGGACGCGACCAAGGTGATCATCGACACAGTCGACCGGTTCCGGCAGCGGCGCACCGCTCCACTGGTCCTTGAACTCGACCTCACCGAGGGTCTGACCGAAGGACCACAGGCGGATCCGCTGAGCGCGATCCTGTCCATGCGCAAGGCGCGCCTGGCCGACGTGCTCTCCGGGCTGAAGCGCGCGGGGAAGGACCCCCGGGTCAAGGCGCTGATCGTCAAGATCGGCACCCAGCCGCTGGGGCTGGGGATGGTGCAGGAGCTGCGCCAGGCCGTGACGCGGTTCCGGGCCGGCGGCAAGCTGACGGTCGCGTTCGCCGAGACGTTCGGCGAGTTCGGCGCGGGCACCGTGCCCTACTATCTGGCCACCGCCTTCGAGCGGGTCTACCTGCAGCCGTCGGGTGACGTCGGGCTGACCGGCGTCTCGCTGGAGCAGCGCTTCCTGCGGGGCGCGCTCGGCAAGCTCGGCGTCGAGTACCAGATCGGCCAGCGGCACGAGTACAAGACCGCCGCCAACACCTTCACCCAGGACCACATGACCGAGGCCCACCGCGAGTCGATGGGCCGGATCACCGAGTCGATCACCGAGCAGGTCGTCGCGGGCGTCGCCGAAGGGCGCGGGCTGGACCCCGCCGGTGTCCGCGAGCTCATCGACCGGGGCCCGTTCATCGGCGCCGAGGCGGTCGAGGCGGGCCTGGTGGACCGGATGGCCTACCGCGACGAGGTCTACGACGAGGTCAAGCAGGTCGCCGGCGCCGACTCGCTGCTCCTCTACGTCGGCCGCTACGCCAGGGGGCCGATCGCCCGCAAGCTCCCGCACCCCGGTGAGCAGACGGTCGCGCTGGTCCACGGCACCGGCCCGATCCGGCTCGGCCGCAGTGGCCGGAGCCCGCTGGGCGGAGGCGGCGCGATGGGCTCGGACACCGTCTGCGCCGCCCTGCGCGCGGCCCGGCGCGACGAGCACGTCAAGGCCGTCGTCTTCCGGGTGGAGAGCCCCGGCGGCTCCTACGTGGCCTCCGACGCCATCTGGCGCGAGGTCGTGCTCACCCGCAGGGCGGGCAAGCCGATCGTGGTCTCCATGGGCGACGTGGCCGCCTCCGGCGGCTACATGGTCTCGATGGCCGCCGACGCGATCGTGGCCCAGCCCGGCACGCTCACCGGCTCCATCGGCGTGTTCGGCGGCAAGGCGGTCATCGGCGGGCTGCTGGAGAAGATCGGCGTCTCCTCCGAGATGGTCGGCGAGGGCGCCAACGCGGGGATGTTCTCCCCCACGAACGCCTTCTCCGAGGCCCAGTGGGCGCGGGTCAACGCCTGGCTCGACCGGGTCTACGACGACTTCGTGAACAAGGTGGCCGAGGGCCGGGGCCTGTCGCGCGAGCGCGCCCACGAGCTGGCCAAGGGCCGGGTCTGGACCGGCGCCGACGCCCGGGCGGGCGGGCTCGTCGACGAGCTCGGCGGTCTGGAGGACGCCCTGGCCCTGGCCCGGGAGAAGGCCGGGCTCCCCTCCGACGCCCCGGTGCGCGGCTATCCCAGGCTGAACCCGCTGGAGCGCCTGCGCCCGGCGGACTCCAGCGAGGACAGGGCCGCCGCACTGGCCCAGGTCCGCCTGGAGGCCTGGGGGCCCCTGGCCCACGTCGCCACCGAGCTGGGCCTGCCGTCCTACGGCCCCCTCATGCTCCCCGGCCGCTGGACCGTCCGCTGACCCCACCGGCACCCCGTACGGCCGCGTCCCCGGCATCGCCCGCCGGCCCCGGCGGGCGATGCCCCATGCCGGGGATCGCCGCGTCGAGCGCCCCCTGACCGCGGGGGCCACCGGGGCGTCCGACGCCCCGGCGGTCAACCGACGGGGCGGTAGCGGCCGCGGAGCCGTACGAGCGGGGCGAGTCCCGGGGTGACGTAGTCCACCGCCAGCACGCGGGCGACGAAGAGCGTGTGGTCCCCCGCGGGGAGGACCCGGACGGTCTCGGCCTCCAGGGCGGTGACACCGCCGTCCACGACGAGCGCCTCGCTCAGCCTCCCCCGGTGGTGCGGCGTCCCGGCGAGCAGGAGGCGGGCACCCGGCCGGCCCGCCGTGGCGAAGCGGCTGGCGATCGCCTTCTGCCCGGCGGAGAGCACGCTGGCCGCCCAGCGGTCACGGCGGAGCAGCAGTTCGTTGAGGTAGCCGGTGTTCTCCATGCTCACCATGACGAGCTGCGGGTCCAGCGAGACCGAGGTGAAGGTGCCGACCGTGGCCCCCACATCGTCGCGCTCGTCCTTCACCGTGACGACCGTCACGCCGGTCGGCACCTGCGCCATGGCCTCGACGAACTCGTTCATCCCGCCATCATCCCGGAGGGGCGCCCGGCCCCGACACCGGAGCGGCCCGTTACCACCGGGTCCGGGGAGGTGCTGGAGCGCCTCGTGACCGGCGCCTCGGCGCGGGAGGAGTCCGGGATCTCGGTCAGGAGGAGTTCCGGAAACGGCGGTGCAGGTCGCGCACCCGCTCCGCGAGGCCGGGAACGGGGCCCTCCACCACGAGGCCGGGGACGATCTCCCGGATCGGCAGGGGCCGTACGGGAGGGGCGGGAACCCCCAGCTCGGCACGCCAGGCCACCAGTTGCTCGGAGGAGCTCACGTACACGATGCGGCCCAGCCCGACCCAGCCGTGCGCGGCGGCGCACATCGGGCAGTGCTCCCCCGAGGTGAAGACGGTCGCCGCCGCCCGCTCCTCAGGGGTCATGTTGGCCGCGGCCCAGCGCGCCAGCTCGAACTCCGGGTGGCGGGTCCCGTCGCCGGAGGCCACCCGGTTGTGATCCTCGGCGAGGACGGTCCCGTCCGCGGCGACGAGCACGGAGCCGAACGGTTCCTCGCCCGCCTCCAGTGCCTCGGCCGCCAGTTCCACACAGCGGCGCAGGTGTCGCAGATCGGCGTCGTTCACCATGACGCCCCCAGGGGTGTGATCCGCGGTGCACGCTGGCCCCCGGGCCGGCCGCGGAAGGTCACCTGTCGTTCCGGGACGCCGTTGAGCGGGTGGACGGTGATGCCGAGGACGCGGTTCGCGCGGGGCCCCGCATCAGGGGGTGCTCGTTTCCAGGCGGTCCAAGAAATGACCTTGAGCAGAAGAGAGGCGCACAGGGGGTGGCCGCTACCGCGGACGCCCCCGCTACCATCGCATGGCCCCCCGTACCGCGGGGTGCCAAAGAGGCGTCGGGCCTCTCGCCCTCGACCACCAGGCGTGGGGTGTCGAGTTCTTCGGCGGGACGCTCGAAGAGCGCGCACGCGGCGTAGCCCGGAACCAGGTCGTCGAATATTCCCATGGGCTTGAAGCCGTGCCCGATGTAGTACTGGTGTAATTCAACGTTCGTGGTCCACACGTCGACCCTGACCGATTCAAGGCCGTCGGCGGCGGCTCGGGTCGCGGCCCAGTCGAGGAGCTCGGCGCCGACCCCCTGCCCGCTGTACCCGCCGTCCCGCCTGACGATGAGGCGGTGCACGTAGAGGGCGCCTCCGGCCGGGCGTCGCGCCCGGCCCCGGTGCGGCGTCTGTCCGGCGCGGACGCGCTGCTCCCACCTCGCCCAGATCTGGGGCGCGAAGGTGTCCAGTGTCAGTGTCGCCACGGGAACCTCCCCGTCCCAGGCGATCCATGTGTGCCCCGACCGGATCCCCTTTCTTATCCGCTCCCTGCGGCCTTCACCGTCGGTCGCCCACTGGTCTCTGTTCTTCACTTTCTGCAACCAGGTGGTCGCATTTTCCAGCAGCTTGAAGATATGCCCGGTTTCACCTGAATCAGCTTTTCGGAGCACCAGCCTCAGCTCTGCCGGGACTTTCGGATCGGTTGGCTCAGACGCCGAGGGATTCATTTTTCGGCCTCCATTGATAAGGATCGGGTGATGCCATTACCATTTCTGCCACACGAGCGGCAATCTCAGTAATAGCAACCGAGAGTCGCCCCAAGGAAACAACTGCGGCTATGGACGGATGGCCTGATTGAAATTTTGATGTATCGAGGCCGGGGTGATGAGGAACGGCGGAAAAGCCACCTTTCGGCTAGCCGCCGGGAACCTGACCGGTCTCGTACGAGATTCGATGCCGTGCCGAATCGAAGATGGTCTGTGTCAGGCGCAGGGGACATCCGTCACCCGCGTAGGCGACTCTGCGCACCTCCAGCACGGGCTCGGGCTCGCGCATCTCGAAGAAGGCGGCCTCGTCCTTGGTCGCGTTTCGAGAGAGGACGACGTCTCGATAGCCCGCCTGCGCCAGCCCCCGCGCGGCCAAATACCTGATGGTGCCCTCGGTGATGTCCTTCACGGAGTGGAGCCGGGGAGCGCGATCGGCGATGGAGTCCGGATAGAACGTTCGCTGCAACGACCCGGGTTGCACGGTACGGACGTCGTAGGAATGCGGCGCGTCCCCTGTTTTGATGAAAGCCGGATCGGTGTCCGGGGCCGACCTTCTGGCGAAGAATCGTTTGAGGGCTCGGCGGACGAACTGCTCGTCCTCTCCCAGCACCAAATCCTTCCGGTCGGTCTCGGAAGGGGCGGCCATGCTTACCTCGGGGCCCTCGACCAGGGGGACCAGTCCCTGCTTGATCACCGCTGCCCGGTAGGCGTCGAGCTCGATGGGCAGGTGGGAGTTGTCGGCACCCTCCGCGCCCGCCCCCTCCTCCCGGGACAGGTTGATGACCAATACGTAGGTCGACGGGATGATCCGGCCCTCGACGACTCGATAGCGATCCGTTCGCCCCGTCTTGCTGATCAGGTCTTCCTTCACCAGCTCTTCATAGGCCCTGCGCACAGTGCTTGGCGCCATGCCGCGCTCGCCGGCCAGGGCCCCCACACTCGGCAGTTGGTCACCGGGCCCGAGGTGATCGTCTCGTTCCGCGTCCACCATCCGATCCCGCAGGTCACGTGCCACCTCTTGCCACTTTGTCGTGTCGGCCGCCACGCGCTCCGCCACCTCCTTCCATTAGTACGTATAAACCGTTCAAGTGCGTAGATAGGGAGTAGCCATGTAACTGATTTGCTTCGTTACACACCTATCATCCGTGCGGTATGTATGAGTTAACGCAACCACCAGGAGACAGGAGAAGACCTTAGAACCAAACTGTGGCTACGGCGAGCCGAAACCCACAGATTTGTGCCAAGCGACGAGCTGATCATCCCTTCCGGTGGGCACCTTTGGGATGATCAGCCCAATAGGCCACAAGAACGTCAAATTCCCCATAAGGGGATTATGTGCACAAAATTCTTCTTCAGGGGTGGTGATACATGTCCAAGGGTTAGCGATATGACCGACTGCCGGCCCCGGCGCCGTCCAGGCATCGCCCTGCCACCGCCGTCGATCGAGCGCTTTCCTCCTCGATCGGGCCGAGGCCCGCCGACTTCCTGACGCCAAGATCCCTCCACCCATCGGTCACACCGCGGTTGACCGAAGGACGGTTGACCGGCCCTGGCCCATCCACCGCCGGGGATCGAGGGAAGGGACTTCTCTCCAAGAAGTCGGAAATGGGGGATCACATGTCCCGGGGACGCCATGAAGGCGAAAGGTGGACACCCTCCACACGCTGGCCGGCCATTGTCCGCGCCACGGCCAGGTGGCTCATGCGAGCGGCCTGGGAGATGATCCAGCAGCTGATGGAGGGGGACGGCCCCAATCTCTTTTCTTAAAGAGATTGGAACCGCCCGAAATGGAGGTTCTCGTACCGTTGCACAGTCTGGCGAGACATCTGCGGTGCGAGAACTTCCTTCACCGGGATCCATCAAGGTGATGGCACGTTCTCCCGGGGTGAACCTCTTCCAGCTTGACACGGACAGTCGCGCGGAGCCAGTACAGGGCTTTCTCACCACTGAGTAATCAGAAGGTTGTCACGGAGCGCCATTGAATGGTCGCGCCCGATAGCCCGCCGATCCTCGCGGGCTACATTCGAGATTACTTCCGCCGCCGATGCAGACTTCCACTCCTTTTCCAGGGGATACTCAACTCAAAGCCCACCGGAAAGGGGTAAAAGGGTGAAAAATTCACTTCCACCCCAGAAGTACCCACAGCTCTGGGTGGATCTCCCTCAGGCGTATATCGCCTGCGTGGCGACCGCACTGGTCCAGCAGGGGGTCCAGGTCACCGACCTGTGGCCGGACCCCTGCGAACCCCGCGACGCGACGATCAAACTCGCGGGCCCCGAACCGCTCGCCCTGGTCTGGGACGAGGTTACGGGATGGAGGTACGCCCCCTACGTCACCGGCCACCGAGGGGTTCGCACCAAACTCGTCACAAGCGAGATCACCTACATCGGCGACCGCGTACTCCCCGCCCCCTGGGCCGTCGCGCGAGACTTCGTCGCGGAAGCCTCCCGCCCCGCGCCCCCTCCCTATCGCTCCTACCTCGACTTCGCCGACGGGCTCGATGATCAGCTTCGGGGCTACGACACCGGATCACACCCATACGGTCGGGGACTGTACGACAGCCTGGAGTACACCCGGCTGATAGAGCCACTTCTCGCCCGGACTCATCGAACAGCCCTCGCTGCCTGAGTCTCGGACCACCGATCCGCCGCGACTCAGGCGGCCGGTGAACTCCCACGTTCCACGGTAGGCCCGGCGGCGGCGCCAAGGCGTCTCCCCGGACCGGATCGAGCACCGGCACGGGTCCGGCGCCGAAGAGCACGGTCGCGGTGCGACCTTCGGCGCCGGCGGACGGCACCCGGTATCAGACGGCCCGGCGCCGGTGGACGGCATCCGGGCCGGACGGCCGGGCGCCGTCGCCCGCGGTCGATCCGCGGTCGCGCCCGGCCCCGGTGACCGTGCCGGGCCAGGGCGGCCGTTACGCCAGGCCGTTCTGGGTCAGCCAGTCCTTGGCGACCGCGGCCGCGTCGTCCTTGTCGACCGAGACGCGCTTCATCAGCGCCAGCAGGCCCGCGGTGTCGAGCTTGGCGGAGACGGCGTTCAGCGTGGTCTTCACGGTGTCGTTCGCGCCGGCCCTGTTGACCAGGGGCACGATGTTGTCGGCGGCGAAGGCGTTCTTGGTGTCCTTCAGCGAGACCAGTTCGTTGAGCACGATCCTGGGGTCGGTGGTGAAGACGTTGCCGACCTGGACGGTGCCGTCCTTGAGGGCGTCGACGGTGGCGTCACCGGTCTTCTTCCACTCCTTGAACTCCAGGCCGTAGGTGTCCTTGAAGTTCTTCTCCTGGCGGGACCTGAACTCCGGCGGACCGCCCACGGCGTAGTCCTTGGAGACCTTGACCAGATCCTCGATCGTGGTGAGACCGTTCTTCTGGGCGGTCGCCTTGGTGACGGTCAGCGAGTTGTTGTCCTCGGCCGCGGCGGGCCGCAGAACCTCCAGCTCGGCCGGGAGCCTCTCCCCGAGCCCGGTCAGGACGTCGTCCTCGGTCTTCGCGGTGGTCGTCTTGTCGACGAAGGCGAGGAGCGAGCCGATGTACTCCGGCAGAATCGTCAGGCCACCGCTCTTGATCTGGTCGTAGAGGATCTCGCGGCTGCCGATGTTGAGCTTCTTCTCAACCTGCACGCCCTTGGCCTCCAGGGCCTGGGCGTAGATCTCGGCGAGCAGGACGTTCTCCGGGAAGTTGGCCGAGCCGACGACGACCTTCCCCCCGGCCGCCGACGCGTCTCCCGAGCCCGTCGGGCCCACGGAGGCGTTGGTGAGCGGGTCGCCACCACCGCACGCGGTAAGTGTGAGCGCAGTGGTGAGGACGACCACCACGGTGCCGAAAAGTCGTTTCATCGTACTTTCCCCTTCTAAACGGGAGGGAATAGGGACATTATCGTACGGTCTGTCGTCGGCTCACCCCCGGAGAGACCACGACGCGCTGGAGAAGGGTGAAACCCAGCTGGACGATGAGGGCGAGTAGCGCCACCAGGACCGCCCCTCCGAGCGTGCTCGGGAAATCCTTGGTCGCGAGACCGTCGATGATGAAGCGGCCGAGACCGCCCAGGCCCACATAGGCGGCCACCGTCGCGGTCGACACCACCTGGATCGCGGCTATCCGCAGGCCGAGCAGGATGAGCGGCAGCGCGACCGGCACGAGCACCCCGCCGAGGACCTGTCCGCCGCGCAGGCCCATGCCGTACGCGGCGTCCCGCAGGTCGGGGTCCACCCCGCGGATGCCCTCGTAGGTGTTGACCAGGATGGGCGGTACGGCGAGCGCCACCAGCGGGATCAGCACCGGGACGCCGGTGCCGACCCCCATCAGCAGCACGATGAGCACGAGCAGGCCCAGCGTCGGAAGGGCACGGGCCGCGTTGGCGCTCAGGATCGCGAACAGCGCGCCCCTGCCGGTGTGGCCGATCCAGAGCCCGAGGGGGATGGCGATCAGCGTGGCGCAGAGCAGCGAGATCGCGGAGAACTCCAGGTGCTCCAGCAGCCGGATCGGGATGCCGTCCGAGCCGGACCAGTTGGCGGGGTCGCCGAAGAAGTCGATCAGCCAGTTCACGATGTTCCCCTCGCCCGCGCCCACGGGGTGAGCAGGCGCTGGGCCAGCACCAGCAGCGCGTCGACGATCCCGGCGAGGATCACCACCAGCACGATGCCCACGATGATCGGGGTGTAGAACTGCCGCTGCCAGCCGTCGATGAACAGGTAGCCCAGGCCGCCCCTGCCGACCAGCGCGCCCACGCTGACCAGGCTGATGCTGGAGACGGCGGCCACCCTGAGCCCGGCCAGAACGACGGGCACCGCGATCGGCAGCTCCACCCGGAGCAGCCTGCGCAGCGGGGTGAAGCCCATGGCCACCGCGGACTGGCGCACGTGGTCGGGGACCGAGGTCAGCCCGTCGACGACGGCGGGGATCAGCACCGCCATGGCGTAGAAGGTGAGCGGGACCATGACGGTCGTCCGCGTGGCGAGGCCGGTGAGGGGGATGAGCACGATGAAGACGGCCAGCGAGGGCAGCGAGTAGATCACGTTCACCGCTCCGACGGTCGGCTGGTAGAGCTGGCGCCAGCGGACGCCGGCCAGCCCGAGCGGGAGGGCGATGAGCAGCCCGACGACGACCGGCACGAGCGCCATGACGACGTGGTCCTCCAGCAAGACCTGGATACCGGGCCAGTTACGCCCGATCCAGTCCCAGCGGATCAGCGGCTCCTCATGCACGGGCGCCCCCGGCGACCCTGTCCAGCGCCTCGTCGAGCGCCTCACGGGTGGCCACACCCCGGACCCGCCCGGAGTCGTCCACCGCGATCGCGCCTCCCGAGGGGGAGAGCAGCGTCGCGTCCAGCGCGCCGCGCAACGAGTCGCGCCCGCTGACGAACGACCCGTACGGCGCGAGCCGTACCCCCGCCAGGGTGCCGGACTCCGGCAGGTCCCTGACGGCCACCCAGCCCAGCGGCCGGTTGTCGGCGTCCACCACGGCCAGCCAGGGCTCCGCCGTACCGCGCAGTGCGGAGACCTCGGTGGAGACGGGCACGGTCAGATCGGCGCGGAGCCTCAGTCCCTCGTCGGAGACGAACGACAGCCGCCGAATGCCCCGGTCACGGCCGAGGAACTCGGCGACGAAGTCGTCCGCGGGCCGGGCCAGCAGCGTCGGGGGGTCGGCGAGCTGCGCCAGGTGACCGCCGACGCGCAGCACGGCCACCCGGTCGCCGAGCTTGACGGCCTCGTCGATGTCATGCGTGACGAACACGATGGTCTTGTTGAGTTCGGCCTGTAGCCGGAGCAACTCCTCCTGCAGGCTCGCGCGGACGACGGGGTCCACCGCGCTGAACGGCTCGTCCATGAGCAGCACCGGCGGGTCGGCCGCCAGCGCGCGGGCCACGCCGACGCGCTGCTGCTGGCCGCCGGAGAGCTGAAAGGGATAGCGGTCGGCCATCCCGGGGTCGAGCCCGACCCGTTCCAGCAGTTCCATGGCCCGGACCCGGGCCTTCTTCCTGTCCCAGCCGAGCAGGTAGGGCACCGTCGCCACGTTGTCGACGATCCTGCGGTGCGGGAAGAGCCCCGCCTGCTGGATGACGTAGCCGATCCCCCGGCGCAGCGTCGGCGGGTCGATGGTCTTGACGTCGACCCCGTCGAGAAGGATCCGGCCCTCCGTCGCGTCGATCATTCTGTTGATCATGCGGAGGGAGGTGGTCTTACCGCACCCCGAAGGGCCGACGAGCACCGTTATCTCCCCCGTCGGCACCTCAAGCCGGAGGTTGTCCACGGCGACGGTTCCATCCGGATATCGCTTGGTGACACCGTCAAATGTGATCATGCGCAACCTCTTGCTTCTCGGCAGGACCGCCGTTCCCTGCCACAACTGCCCCACGACCTAGCGGCAAAACCCCATAGCGGTCATTCCCGGCCTGCCCCCCTCGGCCCCGACCAAGCCGCCCAGGGTAGCGCGATATCTATCAAATGGGCACTCAATAGTGCGCAGAACCTCAACAGCTCGACACGATTACCCATATCGTGGGCAGCGACCCCTCCAGCCGCACACACACCACGGGCCTCACGCCCTCACTCTTCGTCTTCACCACGTTCGCTCGAATCCAGAGGAACCGGTCTCGTGACCCCACCGCTCCTCGGTCAACGCTCGCGCGGCGAACTGATCGCCGAGCTCTACGACCGCCACGCCGCCGGGCTGTTCGCGTACTGCCACGACCAGCTCGGCGATTCCGGCGCCGCCTCCGCGGTGCTGTCGGCCGTCCTGTCCGACGTCCCGGACGTGGAACCGCCACGTGCCGCGCTCTACGCGTTCGCCCGCCGCGAGATCCAGCAGCAGGACGTCGTCTACATCCCGCCCACCCCGGGCGCCGATCCGATCTCCGCCTTCGTCGAGCGAGTCGTGCGCGACCTGCGCCCGCACCAGCGCGAGGTGCTGTATCTCACCGGCGTGTGCGAGATGGACGTCACCGAACTGTCCTGGGTGCTCGACGTGGCGGCCGACACCGCCGACGAGCTGACCGTAAGCGCCTGCCGCCGCTTCGCCCAGTCCCTGAAGCTGGCCCTGGCCTCGGCCCGGGTACCGGACCACCTGGCCGACGTGTTCGGCGCGCTGCGCGTCGCCCCGATCCGCGACGTGCTCGTCCGCGCCCCCTGGGCCGTTCCCTCCCCGGCACTGCGTAGCGCTCTGCTTGGAGCGCACCACAGTACGGCTCCCGCCGCCCTCTCCCCCTCCAGCCGGCCCGCGCGGATCACGCGGCCCGTGTCGCTCACCGCGCTCAAGCCGTTGTGGCCGACCTCCCCGGCCTGGCCGCTACCGCTCGCCGAGACCGACGCGCTGACCAGCACCAGCGTGTTCTCCCCGCCGGACCTCCCGCCGAGCCACCCCCCTCAGGAGTTCTTCCCGGCTCCCTCCTCCCCGCGAGACGTCTTCCCCGCCTTCCCTGCCGCGCCGGACCGGTTCCCGGACCCCTTCTCCCCGCCCGACCCCGAGGTGGTCTCCGCACACGAGGCCGTCACCGAACCGATGCCCAAACTCAAGGACTCGGTGCTGAACGCGCTCGACGGTGTGGCTCCCCGGCTTCCCCGTCGCAAGCTCCAGCGGCCGAAGCCCCGCGGGGCGCGGCCACTGTCGGCCCCGGTCCCGGCGGACCTGCTCGACGAGGCTCCGCACACCCGCGCCGGCCTGCCCGGCGAGGCTCCGCGCACCTCCACGGACCCCCTCGGGGAGGCTTCCGGCACTCCCGCGGAGTCGCCCGGTACTTCCTCCCGCTCCACCGCGAGCCCGCCGGAGGAGACCCCCCGCGCCCCGGCGGACGCGCTTGACGCCGCTTCCGCGGCGCCGGACCTGTTCCAGCCGTTCGTCCCCGCGACCCGGACCCGGGCCGACAAGCTGGTCGCGGCCGCTCCCAGAGACGACGAGGCCTCCGGAGAGTCTCGGGAGGCGTTCCACGGGGCGGAGTCCCACGGAGAGTCCCACGGAGAGGCGGCCCTGGCCGACTGGCCACTGCCGGCCGAGGAACTGGAGGGCCCGGCCCCCGGCCACCTGGAGGCCCAGGTTTCGCGCCCGCTCCTGTCCGACTGGCCGCTGAGAGCCGACGAACTGGACGCTCCCGTCCCCGGCGACCGTGCCCGGCACGCGAAACGGCCAGGCGCCGAGCATTCGGCGCCCCCGGACGTGCCGGGTACCGACCGGGCCGCGCACACGGAACGGCCGGGGCTGCACCGGGCGTCACATCCGACGCGAGCGGCCGACGCGAGCGAGGCGGAGCCGGACAACACGTGGGCGGGGGACCCGCCGGAAGAGCCGGCAGGCACGCCGGAGATGACGGTGACCTCCCTCCGCCCCGCGCGGATGGGCCGACGAGCGCATCACAAGCGCAGGCCGAAGAGGCAGCGGCCGGATGGCCGGATCACGCAGGACAGACAGCAGCACGACTGGGCGTGGGAGCTGTTCGGGTTCATCGTCTGCGTGATCTGCGTGGCCATCGCGATGCTCGTCTTCTTCGCGGTCCCGACGATCGTCACCCCCTGAACCCGCCGGGCCGTCCCGGCCCGTCTCCCGTGGCGGCGGCAGCCCGGCGCACCGCCGCCACGGCACGGGGGAGGCAGCGGGTTCACATGGACGTTCAGTAGGTTGCGCGGCGCGGCCCCGTATGAGCGGCTCGGGGTGGGTGCGGCTCCCGGGTGGGGAATGTGAGAATTTTTCAGCTAAATCCCATACGCATAGATATGACACCAAATAGGGAAAGTGTCGCGTTTCTCGGAGGCCATTCCTACTTCTCGTAAAAAATCATCATCCGCCTGGACGGATCGGTTCGCCATGTCGATAGAGAGGTGAGGCAGCCGCACCCGAGACCACGAAGGGCGGCCCATGATGACGGTGCACCGGCTGACTCCTGGGCTCTCCCGGGCGACGTGCCGCGCGCGGAGCGGGCGCGTTCAGCAGCTCACCCGCGGACAACGCGGCGCCGGCCGTCACGCCCCGGTCCACACCGACCACCTCACCGGCGCCCGGCGCGGGGATCGGATCAGGGATCGCGGCGAACGCGACATGCCAGCGGGCCGCGGGGTCGACCCGCTGGATCGGGAGCGGGCCCTCCTGAAGATCACGCGGGAGAACGCCGAGGTCCTGTTCTGGCGAATTCCGCTGACCGTGCTCCTGCTCGGCATCGACCTGGCCCCCGTACCACTCAAAGCAGGAATCGGGTTGACGGTGCACGACGCACGCCTCCGTGGAATCGTGCGGGAACTGAAACAGAGAGGCATTTTCGACGCACAACTGACCGAACAGGCCAACCGGCACAATTATTGCCTTAGATATCACGAACTGAAGGTCATGCACGAGGTCCACAGGGCGGCTCTTGAGGAGTGGGGGTGCGCGCAGAAGAAAAACGCGCCACGCCACTATCGGAATCCGGTCGGCGCGGGCACGGCGAAGATGCCACTGTGGCCGCCCGCCAGGGACTTCACTTTCAAGGATCGGACACCGTCAAAGGATCAGGCGCAGGACTCCGGCACGTTTCCCACGCCGGAGTCCTCCAAACGGACGCCGATAATGGTGCTCGGCGGGCGCTGGACGGTGTACGCGCGACTGGAGGCCGATCCCGGTGCCTGTGGCGTGCTTTACAGAGCCTATGATGTCACGGACCCCGAACGTTCAATGGTGGCGAAGGTGTTTCACAATGCCTCAAGCACTCACCGGCACTACCGTACATTCCTGAGAGAGGTCCACGGAATGCGACTGGAAGGCCCGAATATCGGGGAGGTCGTCGACTGCGGAGAGGATCGGCGTTCCGGCGCCGTCCACCTTATTTCTCCCCACTACCGACCCGGCAGCCTCAATCCGTATGTCCGGCAGCGGGGCGGCCGGGTGTCTCTCCGGTGGAGCGTGTGGGTCCTGGATCAGGTCCTGGCCGGGCTGGAGTCCGCGAGCACGAAGAACATCATCCACCTCGACGTCAAGCCCGAGAACGTCGTGCTGGACGGCCCGGACGACATCGGGGTCGTCGACTGGGGGATCTCCCGGCCGCACGAGGCGGGAGAGGCCACGTCGGCCGTCGTCCCCGGCGGGACGGAGCGGTTCGCCAGTCCCGAGCAGGTGGGTGACAGCCCCTCCGACGTCACCGGCGCCTCCACCCTCACCTCGGGAAGAAGCTGAAGGTCACCGAGCGGACGACGGATGGCAGACGGCCGGAAAGTCCTGACAGGCGGGTATGCGCCGCGAGGTATCACGGCGCACATCCGAAACAGCGCCGCACACCCCGGAACAACAGTGGTGACAACGCTGATAACAGGGAGACCACACATCGAGCCGGGAGGTGAACGATGTTCTATCTGATCGCGACATCAGTGGCGATCACAGCGACGCTGATCGGCGGGGTCACGGCCTATATCGCCCTATGGAACCGAGCCGTCTTCAAGGGCAAGAAGCCGGACCTCCATCTCGGTGAGGTGACCCCGCCGCCGGAGTTCCCGCTTCCGGACCCTGCCCCGCCCCTTCCCGAGACCGGCCGGAAAAAAGAGGCCGGACAGGATCGGGAACACCGGGCACGGACTCCGAACCTCTCGTCCACCCCCACCGTGCCACGGGTCCGTGAGAAGAACGACGGCCCCGTCGGAGGAAAAGGCCAGGCATCGTTGCTCCCCCTTCCCGGTCTGCCGGGCTTCCCCGACTGGGGTGGCCCGCTTCCCTTCAGAACTCTCCACTTCGACGCCGCCGGCCGTACGAACGGCGGCGAGTACGGGGAGAACACCGGCGGCTTTCTCCTGCAGGACGAGCTGATCGCGGTCGCCGACGGGATCTCCGACACCGGGAAGGGCCGCCGGGCGTCCGCACTGGCACTGGGAGCCGTGGTCTCCGGGCACGCGCGAGATCCCCTTGATCCGGTGCGGTCGCTGGAGGAGAGCCTGGACATCGCCGACGACTGGCTGCGGGACGCGTCAGGTGGCGCGGAGACCTCCGAGGAGCTGGGCGCGCATCTGAGTGTCGCCGCGATCTCCCAGGTCGACGACGTGTGGATGCTGACCTTCGCCCAGGCGGGTGACGGGGTCATCTACGTCTTCTCGCAGCCGGACATGGGACGAATGCTGGCCAACGTCCACGTGTCGAAGGACGACCCGGCCCGTCGGGCGACCAGCGCGCACCACGGATCCCAGGGGGATGCGGAGACCTTCACCGCGACCCCCGGCGCCCTGGTCGTCATCGCCACGGCCGGGTTCGCGGACGCGCTGTCGTTCTCCGAGGTCCAGGCGGTCATACGGCGGAACTTCGAGACCCCACCCCACCTGTGCGCCGGCGCGCTCCTGGACGCCGCCTACCGGCGTTGCGTCGC
Source organism: Streptosporangium sp. NPDC004631 (assembly GCF_053601935.1). Classification (NCBI taxonomy): domain Bacteria; kingdom Bacillati; phylum Actinomycetota; class Actinomycetes; order Streptosporangiales; family Streptosporangiaceae; genus Streptosporangium; species Streptosporangium sp. NPDC004631. Next base: position 210,905 of record NZ_JBSGCR010000006.1, read on the forward strand.
CACCAACATCACGGTCGCCGTGGCCAGGGTAACCGAGGTCACCGGCTACGGCTGGGATTGGAGGCGGCTCGAATACCGCCGGATCGACGGGTGAGCCGGGACCACGCGGCCACCCGGCCCGCATCCGGTCCGTGTCCGCACGGTTACGGACCGAGGGGGATCGGTCAGTGGCCGGGGAGGGCGAAGCGGACGGTGCCGGAGGCGTGGTCGCCGAGACTGACCGCGCCCCGGACCTGGACCGTGAACTCGCCGTCGTCACAGGCGGCGACGGCGCCGGAGAAGGTCAGCGTGTCGCCCGCGTAGGCGGGAACGCCGAGCTTGACGTTGATGCCCCGGATCAGCGCCTCGGGGCCGGCCCAGTCGGTGACGTAGCGCTCGACGAGACCCATGGTGGTGAGGATGTTAAGGAAGATGCCCTTCGCCCCCTGTACGCGGGCGCTCTCGACGTCGTGGTGGACGGGGGTGAAGTCCATCGTCGCCGGCGCGGTCGAGACGATCACGGTGGGGGTCAGGGCGATCGTCAGGTCCGGAAGGGCCGCGCCGACCCCGATCCGCTCTTCGGCAAGTGTCCACATCACGACTCCCTGGGGCCCCACATCGGCAGGATCAGTCCGTCGTTCATCTGGCGATATGTCACATGTAACGGCATACCGATACCCACTTCTCCAGGTGGGCAGTCCACAACGCCGCCCACTATCCGCACATCTTCCGGCAGTTCCACCACGGCAACCACAAAGGGTGCCTCGCGCCCCGGAACCGGGGGATGGTGGTGCACGACGAAGCTGTAGACGCCGCCCTCGCCGCTCGCCACGACGTACGCCCGGTTGACCGAACGGCACGACGGACAGACCGGACCCGGCGGGTGTCGCAGCTCGCCGCGGTCGGCGCAGCCCTGAATCCGGAACCCGCCCTGCGACACAGCCTCCCAGAAAAAGGCGGTGTCCTCGTTGATCGCGGGCCGCAGCGGATACGGCTTGCCGACCTCGGACTGGGTTTTCCGCTCCCCCGGGCGAAATTTCAGTACCCGGAAAAGCATCTGGGCCACGAACAGCCCCACCTCGGTGTCGGTCGCGGCGAGCCCGGAGACGCGGCTCAGGCCAGCCGTCTGGAAAAATAGAACAGATTCCATTACCTGCCCAGAGGTGGACCGGCACGAAAGGCGGGGATAAAGGGCCATAACGCGTGTGACATGTAATGATGGACTGTCTTTGTGACTGACCAGTAACCCGTCGGCGTATCCGAAAATCAGATAACGTGTTCTCATGCCCACCCCGCATGCGACCACCGGGGCATCGGCCGCCTCGCACCTCCCCAGCGCCTCCGGCGTCGCCGGCGGTCCCGCCGTCCCCGGCGACGTGTCCCCGAGCGCCCCCGTTCCGGGCACCCTCGTCCCGGGCGGCACGACCCAGGACGGCGTGGCCCAGGACGGCGCCGGAGAGATCACCACCGGGGGCGCGCCCGGCGCGCAGAGCGAACCGGCGTCCACCGGCGTCCGCACCAGAAGCCAGCACCAGCGGCGCAGGCGCATCATCCAGGCCGCCGCCGCGCTCGCCTCCCGGGGCGGCGTCGAGGCCATGCAGATGCGCACCGTCGCCGAGCGCGCGGGGGTCGCCCTCGGCACCCTCTACCGCTACTTCCCCTCCAAGATGGATCTGGTCGTGGCGGTGGTCGGCGAGGAGATCGACCTGCTGGAGGGGAGCATCGAGCGCCGCCCGCCCAGCGCGACCACCGCGGCCGGACGCGCCGTGGACGTCCTGATGCGCGCCACCCGCGGCCTGATGCGCGAGCCCGAGCTGGCCGACGCGCTGATCCGCTCGCTGATCCTGGCCGAGGTGGACGCCCCGTTCGGAGACCGCATGACGGACCTGCTGCTACGCGTGGCCGGGGGGAAGCCCAGCGCCGAGACGGCCACCGAGGAGCAGTACGCCCTGGTCGGCTCACTGGCGAGCATCTGGGTGCACGAATTGCTGGAGATGCTCCGGGGCCGCCGCACGTACGAGCAGATCCAGTGCCGCATCGAGATCGCCGCCGTCCGGCTGCTCGCCGATTTCCAACCCCCTCCTTCCACCTCAAATTAGAACCCGTTACTGTCTCAACCGAAGGCAACCAGAGCGACGTTCTGGAAAGCGTGCCAGGGGACCGGCTCGCGGACTCCGGGCCACCGGGCGAGGAGATCTGTATGGGTGCAGTGATCGTCGAAGCCGTGCGAACCCCCATCGGCAGGCGCCACGGCCGGCTGGCGGGGCTGAAGCCCCAGGCGCTCCTCGCCACGGCGCTGACCGGCCTGGTGGACAGGGCGGGGATCGACCCGGCGATCGTGGGCCAGGTGTTCGCCGGATGCGTCACCCAGTCGGGTGAGCAGGGCGGGCACGTCGGGCGGCACGCCTGGCTGTACGCGGGCCTGCCGTACCGGACGGGGGTGACCACGCTCGACGCGCAGTGCGGCTCCTCCCAGCAGGCCGTGCACCTGGTCGCCGCCCTCATCCAGTCCGGCGTCATCGACGTCGGCATCGCCTGCGGCGTCGAGGCGATGAGCCGGGTACCGCTCGGCAGCAACGTGCTCCCGGCCAGGCCACGGCCCGACGACTGGTCCATCGACCTGCCGGACCAGTTCGTCGCCGCCGAGCGGATCGCGCAGCGGCGCGGACTGACCCGCGAACGGCTCGACCGGTTCGGCGCCCGGTCCCAGCGGCTGGCCGCCAAGGCGTGGGCCGAGGGCCGGTTCGACCGGGAGATCGTCACGGTGACCGCGCCGGTCCTCGGCGAGAACGGCGAGCCGACCGGCGAGAGCCTCACCGTGAACAGGGACCAGGGGTTGCGCGAGGCGAGCATGGAAGGGCTGGCCATGCTCAGCCCGGTGACGGGTGAGCACGGCCTGCACACCGCGGGCACCGTCTCGCAGATCTCCGACGGCGCCGCGGCGGTGCTGCTGATGAGCCGGGAGGCCGCCACCCGGTACGGCCTGCGCCCCCGGGCCCGCATCCTGGCCCAGGCGCTCGTCGGCGCCGAGCCGTACTACCACCTCGACGGGCCGGTGGACGCGACCGCCAGGGTCCTGTCCGCCACCGGCATGACCGTCGAGGACATCGACAGGTTCGAGGTGAACGAGGCGTTCGCCTCGGTCGTCCTCTCCTGGGCGTCGGTGCACCAACCCGACATGGAGCGCGTCAACACCGGCGGCGGCGCCATCGCGCTCGGCCACCCGGTCGGCGCGACCGGCGCCCGGCTGATCACCACCGCTCTGCACGAGTTGGAGAGGTCGGACTCGTCGACCGCGCTGGTGTCGATGTGCGCGGGCGGCGCCCTGGCGACCGCCACCGTTCTTGAGCGTCTGTGAGACCCGTCGCGGGCGGCGAGGCCCCCCGGCGGACCCGCTGAGGACGCACCCCGCGCCCCTTCTAGTTCGAGCGCGGATGGCATCGGATCCCGCCGGGCGCGCACGGGACACACGCGGCGGCGCGGCGAAACAGAAGAGCAGAGAAGCAGGAGCGCCCCCGTGAAATCCCTCCGCAGACCGTACAGCGAGCAGCGCCCGGCCGACGTCGGCGACGGAGTGTGGAGCGTTCCCGTCCCGATCCCCGGCAGCCCGCTCGGCTACACGTTGGTCTACGCGATCGAGTCACCCGCCGGGCCGGTGCTGGTGGACGCGGGCTGGAACCATCCGGACGCCTGGCTGGCCCTGCGGGACGGGCTGGCCACCGCCGGTGTGGACGTCCGGGAGGTCCGAGGGGTGGTGGTCACCCACTTCCACCCCGACCACGCCGGGCTGGCCGGGCGGGTCCGGGAGGAGTCCGGAGCGTGGATCGCCATGCACGAGGCCGACATCGCGCTGATCAGGCGCATGCGCGACGTCGAGGACGGCGCCCACCGCGATCTCCGGGCCGGCATGCTGCGCCGGGCCGGGGCGACCGCGGCCGAGGTCGAGGAGGCGGCCGCGCATCGGCAGCCGCCGCCCGCCCTGCCCGATCTGGAGCTCCGCGACGGCGACCTGATCGACCTGCCCGGGCGCAGGCTCCGCACGGTCTGGACCCCCGGTCACACCCCCGGCCACATCTGCCTGCATCTGGAGGAGTCCGGCCGGCTGTTCACCGGGGACCACGTGCTGCCGGGCATCACCCCGCACATCGGCATCTATCCCTACGACCGCACCGACGTGGACCCGCTCAGCGACTTCCTGGAGTCGCTGGAGAAGGTGTCGGATCTGGGCGCGCTCGCCGCCCTGCCCGCCCATGAATGGATATTTCAGGATACGGCGGCGCGGGCCGAGGCGATCGGCGCGCACCATGAGGAGAAGCTCGTACGGCTCGCGGCCCTGCTGGCCGAGGCCGGCGAACCCCTCACCATCTGGGAGGCGGCCTCCCGGATGACCTGGAACCGGACCTGGGCGGAGCTGCCGGCGACACTGCGGGGCATGGCCGCCGGAGAGGCGGCGGCCCACCTGCGTACCCTGGAGGTCCGGGGTGCGATCCGCCGCATCCCGGGGGTGGATCCGGTTCGCTTCGCCGTACACTCCTAGACATCCGATGTCTGAGCCCCTTCGAGGATGGTGAAGTGTGGCGGTCACCGATACCGCTATCGACAGGATCAAGGAAATGATCCTCTCGGGTGAGCTCTCCCCGGGCAGCAGGCTGCCCAAGGAGGCGGACCTGGCCGAGCGGCTCGGCCTGTCGCGCAACTCCCTGCGCGAGGCCGTCCGCGCACTGGCCCTGATCAACGTGCTGGACGTGCGCCAGGGCGACGGCACCTACGTGACCAGCCTGGAGCCCCGGCTGCTGCTGGACGCGATGGCGTTCGTGGTGGACTTCCACCAGGACGACACCGTGCTGCAGTTCTTCCAGGTCCGGCGGATCCTGGAGCCGGCGGCGACCGCGATGGCCGCGACGCGGATGACCGAGTCCGAGATCGCCGATCTGCGCAAGATCCTCGACTCGCTGCCCGAGGACCCCAGCATCGAGCAGCTCGTCGCCGGCGACCTGGAGTTTCACCACCGCATCGCGGCGGGCTCGGGCAACGCGGTGCTCTGCTCCTTCGTGGAGAGCCTGGCGGGCCCGACCACCCGGGCCCGTATCTGGCGGGGCCTCAGCCAGAAGAACGCCATGGAGAAGACCCGCGAGCAGCACACCGCGATCTGCGACGCCATCGCCGCCCGCCAGCCCGAGGTGGCCCGCGCCTGGGCGACGGTTCACATCGCCGGGGTCGAGGAATGGCTCCGCGAAGCACTTGCCTAACCGGCTCACGTTTGCCTGACCAGATAACGTGACGGCACCTGACCGGATAACACATCGGAAAAGATCACAAAGTCGTACGCTTGGGGCGGACCAATTCCCCGACGACGAGGATGATCCCATGCAGGCGCTCGACGGAACCGACCTACGGGTGGTAGCCGCCCTCCAGGTAAACGGACGGGCTACCTGGGACCGGATCGGCAGAGTGCTGAACGAGTCGACCCGCAACGTGGCCAGACGGGCCACCCGGCTGATGGAAACGGGCGTGCTCTCCATCATCAGCCTGGTCGACGACCGGCGGATGGGCTCGGCCGTGCTGCGGCTGCGCTGCCGTCCCGGGTCGGCGGTCGGCGTGGGCACGGCGCTCGCCGAGCTGCCGCAGACCCGGTTCGTCTCGCTGTTCTCCGGCTCGGTGGACTGCGCGGCGGAGCTCTCGGCCTCCGATGAGGTGTTGACGGATCTGCTGTTCCAGGACGTCCCGACGATCGACGGGGTGGTGGAGAGCGTCACCTACCCCGCGTTGCGATACTTCAAGTCCCCCCACGAGTGGCACCTCGACGTGCTCACCCCACAGGAGGCCGAGGGGCTGCGCGAGCCGTGGACCCCGCTGCCCGAACGCCTTGGCCGGGCCGGGGAGACGCCCTCCGCCGAGGAGGAACGGATCATCGCGGCGGTGTCCGCGGGCGGCCGCGCCACCCACGCCGAGATCGCGGCCGTCGCGGGGATCAGCGAGTCCACCGCCCGCCGCCGGCTGGACTCGCTGATCCGCCGGGGCGTCCTGCACATCCGCGCCGAGATCGAGCCCTGCTACCTCGGGCTGCCGGTGGAGGCCGCCCTCTGGCTCCGGGTGGCCGAGCGCGAGGTGGAGACGGTGGGGCACGCGCTGGCCGGGCTGGCACCGGCCAGATACGTCGTGGCGGTGGCGGGCGACCACCAGATCGTGGCCCAGGTCGCCGTGGCCGGCCGGTTCGAGCTGTACGAGTTCCTACGGGAGGTCGGCGGACTGCCGGGCATACGGGCCATCGAGACGAGCATGATGCTCCTGCCGCTGAAGCGCGGCTTCATGATCAAGAAAAACGGCCGCTCGGACCGCTGGGCCGGCCCGATCGGGTAGCCGGGACACGGGGGCCGCCGGTCGCCCGCGGCAGGGAACCGGCACGGAGCCGGCATGGACCCGACGAGGGGCCGGCCCCCGTCCCGGGCGGACGGAAAAGGCGAGTCCCCTTGACTCGTCCGCCGAAGCATAATAGAACACGTTTCAGAAAGCCTCCGGCCCACAACTCGATCAAGCATCCGGCGACGAGGCGCGCCTCGCGGTTCGAGAAGGTCAGGCGATCATGTCCCGGCTCCATCCGTGACCCCGGGAGGATGCGCGTACGGTTCGCCTAGGAGGACCACCGACACATGAACATCAACCTTGTGGACCAGGACGTCTACGCGCGTGACGGCGCGCCGCACGAGCAGTTCCGCCGACTGCGGGCCGGCGCGCCGGTCTACCTGCACGAAGGTGACGCCGACCGCGGCTGGCCCCCCTTCTGGGCGGTCACCAAACACGCCGACGTGGTGCACGTCTCGCGCCGGTCGGATTTGTTCTCGTCGAGCAGGAGGCTGGCGCTCTTCAACGAGATGCCCGAGGATCAGCGCGAACTCCAGCGGATGATGATGCTCAACCAGGACCCGCCGGAGCACACCCGGCGGCGCTCCCTGGTCAACCGGGGCTTCACCCCGCGCATGATGGGTGCCCTGGAACAGCACATCCGCGAGATCTGCCACGGACTGGTGGACGAGGCCAGGGGCCGCCCCTCGGTGGACTTCGTCCGCGACATCGCGGCTCCGCTGCCGCTGTACGTGATCTGCGAGCTGCTCGGCGCCCCCGTCGAGGACCGTGACAAGATCTTCACCTGGTCCAACCAGATGATCGGGGCCGAGGACCCGGACTACGCCTCCGACCCCTCCGCGGGCCAGGCCGCGGCGGCGGAGGTGTACGCCTACGCCAACACGCTGGCGGCCGAACGGCGTGAACAGCCCCGCCAGGACATCGTCACCAAGCTGCTCATGCCCGACGCCGCCGGCGAGACCCTCGACGAAAGCGAGTTCGACCTGTTCGTGCTGCTGCTGGTCGTCGCGGGAAACGAGACCACCCGCAACGCGGCCTCCGGCGGCATGCTCGCCTTCTTCGAGCACCCGGCGCAGTGGGAGCGCCTGGTGGCCGACCCCGCGCTCTCCGCCACCGCGGCCGACGAGATCGTCCGCTGGGTCTCCCCCGTCAACCTCTTCCGCCGTACGGCCACCACCGACACGGTGATCGGCGGCCAGGAGGTCAAGGAGAACGACAAGATCGTGGTGTTCTACAGCTCGGCCAACCGGGATGAGGACGTGTTCCCCGACCCGGACGTCTTCGACATCGGCCGCAGCCCCAACCCGCACATCGGCTTCGGCGGCGGCGGAGCCCATTTCTGCCTGGGCAACCACCTGGCCAAACTGGAGCTCCGGGTGCTCTTCGAGGTCCTGGCCGAGCGGATGCCGAACCTGGCCCAGGCCGGCCCGGCCCGCCGCCTCCGCTCCAACTTCATCAACGGCATCAAGGAACTGCCGGTCACCCCCACCTGACGGACCGCCACCGCCGGGACGTCACCCGACGCGAGTCGATCCTGCGTTTTCTCCCCTTTCGGGGTTTCCGGGGCTTCACACGCTTCCCACGACGAAATCCCGGGAACCCTTACCACAGAAGGCTTTCGGGACCGTACGGGCATCGGGCCGTCCCCGGGGCGTGTCCGGTGCCGGCCGTACGGACGGCGTCGCTCCCCATGTCGGCCGTCGTCTGAAGTGCCGTTTCGCGAGGGGTGGACTATGGTCGGGGTGATGAGGGAACCGCGGTGGGGCACACGCAGGCCCACTGCGGCGGCGGCCGTGGTGGGTCTCGTTCTCGTGGTCGTCCTGACCGCCGTCGCCCCCTCCTTCTGGCCCTCCGGCGGATGGGGTCCCACCGACTCCGGCACCAGCCTCTGGGTTCCCCAGAGCGACGGCGCGCAGCAGTCGACCGCGCCGCGACTGCTGGCCGGCGGCGCCGAGCACCTGCCGATGCCGGGGCAGCTCCGCTCCCTGCCGGCCGTGGGCGCCACGGTGACGGCCCTCGTCCTGGTGTCGTCCCTCTGGCTCTCCACGGGCCCCGCGGCCACCCCCAGGCGTGACGTCCAGCGGGTCGTCACCCCGCGCAGCCCACCCTCCTCCTAGGCTCCTTTCCCTTTCCCGGCCTCCGTCGAGCAACGGGCTCGATCGAGGCCTTCCAGGCATGCGGTGCCGGGCACCGGCGTGCACGTGGGATCCGGCTTCCACGATGGCGGCCCTCAGTCGGCTCATGCCATCAGCGAGTCATTCAAGGAGTCGATGTCGTCATGGGTGACATCAGATCGACAAGCGGGCTGCTGGCGGAGTACCGGCGCCACACCACGCAGCTGGAGGAGTTGCGCCTGCTCCTGCACGAGCGGCTCGCCGCCGCGCGGGCGGAGCGGGACTCCCTCGTCCAGGACGGGCCCGTGCCGGGGCCTCCCTCCGAGGGCGAGCCGGTCCCGCTGGCCTGGGGCCGCGTCGAGCGTGCCAGGACCGCCGTCGCGGAGATCGAGGCGGCCGTCGAACGGCTGGATTTCGGGGTCTACGGCACCTGCCGGCGGTGCGGGGTGTTCATCGCGCTGGACCGGCTGCGACGTATCCCGCAGGCCCGGCACTGTGCCGTCTGTCACGACGCGGGGAGGCGATGACGTGATCGATCACAGCAGGCACGCCGCCCTCGACCTGGGCACCGCGCGGACCAGGCTGCTGTTCTCCGGCAGTGACACGCTAATCGACGAGCCCTCCGCCGTGCCGGACGGCTCCGCCGAGCCGGGCGACGGCGCGGCGGACGCCGTACCCGACACGCGATGGCAGTGGCCGGTACGGCACGGCATGGTCACCGACACGCCCGCGTGCGCCAGGTTGGCCGGTCGCGTCCTGCGCACCGGGAGCGGGTGGGGCGCCGCCCCGCTGGAGAGGATCCTGCTCGGCGTGCCGGTGGCGGCGACCGAGTCCGAGCGGCACGCCGCCGTCGCGGTGGTGCACGACGTGGCGGGCTGCCCGGTGGCGGTGGTGGAGGAACCCCTGGCCGCCGCGGTCGGCAGCGGGATGAACGTGGCGGATCCGCGCCCGCGGATCCTGCTGGACATGGGTGCCGGGATCATCGAGGCGGCCGTGATCAGCCGCGGCCGGGTCGTCGACACCGGCTCCGTGCAGATCATCACGGAGTTCCACGCCGGGAAGGCCACCGGCGTGCCCGCCCACCTGCTGACCCGGGTCGCGGCCATGGTCACCGATCTCGTCGACCGCGTCCCCGCCCCCATCCGGCGAGGGGCCCGCGACGGGGGCCTGCTCATCACCGGCGGGGGCGCCACCCGGCCCGGCCTGGCCCGGTATCTCTGCTCCACCCTGCGCGTCAGCGTCAGCGTGGCGCCCGACCCGGCCCGCGCCACCGTCCGCGGCCTGTCCCGGCTGCTGGCCTCCCACCGGCCCTGACGGTTCCCATCCCACGTCTCTGCCGACATTCCGAAAGGACTCAAATACCATGATTTCCGATATTCACCTCAGCAGCGTCCAGCTCGACACCATCCGCGAGGAGCTGGAGGAGCAGCTGTTCCGGTGGACCAAGCAGCTGGCCGAACTGGAGGCCGCGGTGGGCGACGACGCCGTGGAGGTCTCGGCGAAGCCCGGCCTGCTCGCCGACATCGTCTCGGCCGAACGGAACACCGCCGTCCTGCGCAACGCCCTGAAGAACATCACCGAGCTGACCTACGGCCGCTGCGACGGCTGCGGCTCGGGCATCCCCTTCGACCGGCTGAAGGCCCGCCCCCTGGCGCGCTTCTGCATGGAGTGTCAGCGCCGCCACGAGAGCGGCTGATCTCCCGCTTGGCCCGGCCGCCGGTCACCGCCGCCCGGGGCGCCGCCCCGGTGGCCGACGGCGCGCGTGTCCACCCGGCCGTCACGCCGGGGACGGACGCCGCGCCTTCGCGGGTTCCCGGTTCCGGGAACCCGCGAAGGCGCGGCGCCGCCTGGCGGAACCGCCGCTCAGTCGATGTAGCTGATGAGGAAGGGAAGCTTCCGGCTTCCGTCCTCCATGGTGCCGATCGACCCGTTGGGGTGGAGCACGACGTTGTCCTCGCCGTAGTGGTCACCCTTCCAGGAGTAGATCCACGCCGGGCCGTCGAGGTAGGTGGCGGCGCTGGTGCGCCACACGTCGGAGGGGATGTCGGCCAGCTGACGCCCCTCCCCCTGGGCGGTGGCGAAGGCGCGGGCCTCGTTGCGCGTCTTCTTGTAGTCCTTCCCGTACCAGTACAGGTGGTAGGTGCCCTCGGCGAGCATGGCGGCGTCCGCGGAACCCGCGGCGACGATGGGGATCCGCACCAGCTGTTCGGTCATGTCTGCTCTGCCTCTCATCGGGGGGATGGCCGCGAAAAGCACCACCCCCACACTGTTACCCAACGCTACATTTCCGCTACTTGTGGTAATGAAACAGCGAGAGGGCGGACAGGACCCTCCGCGGGAGGGGTAAGACCGGAGAGGGGAGGAAGGTCAGGGCCAGGAGGAGTCCTGGTCGGGGTCGCCGCCGTCGGACAGCAGCTTGACGTCCGAGGAGACCATCATGGCGACGAGGTCCTCGAAGGAGACCGAGGGCTCCCAGCCGAGCTCGGCGCGGGCCTTCTTCGGATCGGCGCAGAGCAGGTCCACCTCCGCCGGGCGGTGCAGGGACCGGTCGGTGACCACGTAGCGCTCCCAGTCGAGGTCGGCGGCGGTGAAGGCGGCCGCCACGAGCTCGCGGACGGTGTGGGTGCGGCCGGTGCCGATCACGTAGTCCTCGGGCCGCTCGGCCTGGAGCATCAGATGCATCGCCCGGACGTAGTCGCCCGCGTAACCCCAGTCGCGGCGGGCCTCCAGGTTGCCCAGGCGGAGCTCGTCGGCCAGGCCCAGCTTGATGCGTGCCACCCCGAGGGAGACCTTACGGGTCACGAACTCGGCTCCCCGGCGCGGGGACTCGTGGTTGAACAGGATCCCGGAGACCGCGAACATCCCGTAGGACTCGCGGTAGTTCTGGGTGAGGAAGTGGCCGTACGCCTTGGCCACGCCGTACGGCGAGCGGGGGTGGAACGGGGTGACCTCCGTCTGGGGGGTCTCCCGGACCTGGCCGAACATCTCCGAGGACGACGCCTGGTAGAACCGGATCTGGCCGGAGCCCGCGGCCGTCCTGGAGGAGGAGATGCCGGAGCAGACCCTGATCGCCTCCAGCATGCGCAGCACGCCCATGCCGGTGACCTCGCCGGTGAGCTCGGCCTGCTCCCAGGACATCGGCACGAACGAGATGGCGCCCAGGTTGTAGACCTCGTCGGGCCGGGCCCTCTCCACGGCGGAGATCAGCGACCCCTGGTCCAGCAGGTCGCCGCGGACCAGCTGGACGTCCTGGAGGAGCCTGCGCACCCGGGAGACACGCGGGTTGGCCTGGCCCCTGACGAGGCCCCAGACCTCGTACCCCCGGTCGAGCAGGCACTCGGCCAGATAGGAACCGTCCTGCCCGGTGATACCGGTGATCAGTGCGCGCCTGGCCAACGCGTCCTCCTCGCTGCTGGGTGGAACTTTCATGTGACATGTGCCCTGTGATCGCGAATGTATCGCCATGCCCCGGATGGGCACCATGTCGGTTACCGCAAGGTTAGAACACGTTTCACCGAACCACGCTCGGTTAGCTCAACGTTGCAGTTCGGGCACGGTGAGGGTGACTTTAGGAACAATTCCAGATCGGCTGGAAGTGACCTACCGAATGGTATGGTCCGAATACTAAGGTCATCTTTCACGGTACCTGTCCCCTTCCGGGCAGGGTGAGGAAGGGGTTGCCGTGCCGGGTGCGGACTCACTGCGGGTCGCGCTGCTGTCCTACCGCAGCAAACCGACCTGCGGGGGCCAGGGCGTCTACCTCCGTCATCTCAGCCGCGAGCTGGTCGCCCTCGGGCACCACGTCGAGGTCTTCTCCGGCCAGCCGTACCCCGATCTGGACGAGGGCGTCATCCTCAACAAGGTCCCCAGCCTGGACCTGTACCGCGACGAGGACCCCTTCCGCACCCCTCGGCTGCACGAGTATCGCGACTGGATCGACGGCCTGGAGGTCGCGACCATGTGGACCGGCGGGTTCCCCGAGCCACTGACCTTCACCCTGCGGGCGCGGCGCGAGCTGCGCGGGCGCGTCGGCGACTTCGACGTGGTGCAGGACAACCAGACGCTCGGCTACGGCCTGCTCGACATCCAGAGGCTGTTCCCCGTGGTCGGCACCATCCACCACCCGATCAGCGTGGACCGGCGGATCGAGTTGAAGGCCGCGCCGCCGCGCAGGCGGTTCTCGCTCAGAAGGTGGTACGGCTTCGTCCGGATGCAGGCCAAGGTCGCGCCCAGGCTGAACCCGATCCTGACCGTCAGCGAGTCCTCCCTCGCCGACATCCACCGCGACTTCAACGTGCCCCAGGCCAACATGCGGCTCATCCCGCTGGGCGTGGACACCCGCTACTTCCACCCGCGCCCGGAGATGCCCAGGCGGCCCGGCTCGATCGTCGCGGTGGCCAGCGCCGACTCCCCGATGAAGGGCGTCGCCACGCTGCTGCGGGCGGTCGCGAAACTCGCCACCGAGCGCGACGTGCACCTGACCGTGGTCAGCAGACCCACCCCCGGGGGCCCCACCGAGAAGCTGGTCGCCGAACTCTCCCTGCACGACCGGGTCACGTTCGTGCACGGCATCTCCGACACCGAGCTGGGCGACCTGATCGCCACATCGGAGATCTCGGTCGTGCCCTCCCTCTACGAGGGCTTCTCCCTCCCCGCCGTCGAGCACATGGCCTGCGGCACCCCGCTGGTGGCGTCGCGGACCGGGGCGCTGCCCGAGGTCGTCGGCGACGCGGCGATCCAGGTCGCCCCCGGCGACCCCGAGGAACTGGCCGCCGTACTGCGCCGCCTCCACGACTCCCCCGAGGAGCGGGCGGCCGTCGGCCGCAGAGGCTACGACCGGGTCATGGAGCGCTACACCTGGACCGTCGTCGCCCAGCGGACCGTGGACGCCTACCGCGAGGCCATCAAGGCACACGGCGCCCCGTGACAGATCACCCGACAAGGAGCGGCACGTGCTGACCGTCGACTTCGGCCTGCTGCCCGTCGGGCCCGGCATGCGAGTTCTCGACCTGGGCTGCGGCGGCGGACGGCACGCGTTCGAGGTGCTGCGCCGGGGCGCCGACGTGGTGGCCTTCGACATGGACGCCACGGAGCTGAAGGGCGTGGCGGACATGTTCGCCGCCATGGACGACGCCGGCGAGGTCCCCCGGGGCGCCATGGCCGAGACCGTGACCGGCGACGCGCTGAGCATGCCGTTCGAGGACGCGAGCTTCGACCGGGTGATCGCGGCCGAGGTGCTGGAGCACATCCCCGACGACATGGCCGCGATGCGGGAGATCCTCCGGGTGCTCAAGCCCGGCGGCCTGGCGGCGGTCACGGTGCCGAGCTTCCTGCCGGAGCGGATCTGCTGGGCGCTGGACGAGGCGTACCACACGGCCCCCGGGGGGCACGTCCGCATCTACACGCTGGCCGAGCTGAGCGCGAAGCTGAAGTCCGTCGGTATGAGGGTCGGCCCGCACCACCACGCCCACGGCCTGCACGCGCCGTACTGGTGGATCAAGTGCGCGGTCGGCGTCGGTAACGACGACCACCCGCTGGCCAAGGCGTACCACGAGCTCCTGGTCTGGGACATCATGAGGCGCCCGGCCGTCACCCGGATCGCCGAGGCGGTGCTGAACCCGCTCATCGGCAAGAGCGTGGTGCTCTACGCCCGCAAACCCGAGGACCGGTGAACGAGGATCGCGGGAACGGGACGTCCCGCGCGGCGGACGAGGAGCGGTGAGCGACCGGTGAGATGGGAGCAGGTCGTCCAGACAGCCCGGAGCATCGCGGCCGTACAGGAGCCGGACGGGGGCGTCCCGTGGCCCGAGGGGCACGTGGACACGTGGAACCACGTCGAGTGCCTGATGGCGATGGGTGTGGCCGGGCTCACCGGACCGGTCCGCAGGGGCTACGACTGGCTGGCCCGCACGCAGCGGGCCGACGGCGCCTGGCCGATGAGGCTGGTCGGCGGCCAGGCCGCCGAGCGCAACGGGGAGTCCAACCACGCCGCCTACGTCGCGGTCGGGGTCTGGCACGAGCTGCTGGTCACCGGGGACGTCGGCTTCGCCCGCGAGATGTGGCCGGTGGTCCGGTCCGCGCTGGACTTCGTGGTCGGGCTGCAGACCACCCGCGGCGAGATCGTCTGGGAGCGCACCGCGGACGGCAGGCCCGCCGAGTACGCCCTGCTGACCGGCTGCGCCTCCATCCACCAGGGGCTGCGGAGCGGCGTGCTGCTCGGTGAGCGCCTGGGCGACCCGCAGCCCGACTGGGAGGTCGCGGCCGACCGGCTCGGCCACGTGGTCGCCGCCCACCCGGAGGCGTTCGCCGACAAGAGCCGCTTCTCCATGGACTGGTACTACCCGGTCCTGGGCGGCGCGGTGCGCGGCCCGGCCGCCCTGGCCCGGCTGGCCGAGGAGTGGGACACCTTCACCGAACCCGGCCTGGGCATCCGCTGCGTCTCCGACCAGCCGTGGGTGACCGGCGCCGAGTCGTGCGAGCTGGCGCTCGCGCTGGACGCCGTGGGAGACCGGGAACGGGCACTGAGGCTCTTCGCCGACATGCAGCACCTCAGGCACGAGGACGGCTCCTACTGGACCGGCTGGCAGTTCGTGAACGAGAAGTGGTTCCCGCACGAGCGTTCCGCCTACACCGCCGCCGCCGTCGTGCTCGCCGCCGACGCGCTGTACGGCCACACCCCGGCCTCGGGCCTCTTCCGGGACGCGGGCGCGTACGTGGCCGACCGTCCGACCTCCGACTGTGGCTGCAGCCACACCCGTTCACGGGCCTGACCCCCCGGGGCCTCTGCGGTTTCTTTGCCAGGGATCCGGAACGCGGTACTTGAAGGGCCGGATACGGCTCACTACGTTCAGCCTGTGAGCGATGCGGAGGGCACCGGAACAGTAGCTCGGAGTGACGGAGGCGAGAGGGTGTCCGTCGCGGCGGACCCCGCCGGGACACCTGCCGAGACAGCCGTTGAGACAGCCGCCGAGACACGGAGGATCCCCGCCGCCGAGCAGACCGCCGACATACCGGGCGCCCCGCGCCCCGAGGGTTCTCCCGGTACGGCGGACACCCCTCACCCCGAGAGCACCCCCGGCACGGCGGACGCCTCCCACCCCGAGCCCGAGTCCGCCCCCGAAGAGGCGTCCGGCGGCACACCGGGCTCGGTCGTCCCGCGGCCCCACGGCCCGGCGGAGCTGAGGCTGACCAGGCCGCGCGGCCTGACCGGCCTGCTCTGGCAGGACCTCGCCCAGGTCGGCTTCGGGCCGCGCCGGTTCCGGCTGGGCCCGGCCCGCGCACGGCTGGAGACCGCGGGACAGGCGTGCATGGCCGGCTACAACGCGGTGATCGCGGGTGAGGCCGAGCGGATCGACGATCTCCACGAGGAGCTGCGCGGGTTCGCCTACGAGGGGGCGGGCATGGCCTGCGCGACCCTCGACGTGCTCACCGTCACCGGTGGGCGGCGGCTGAGAAACCTGCTCAGCGGGCAGGGCATGCGCTATCCGCACCTGATCCACCTGGGCACCGGCTGGGCGTACGCCCGGCTGCGCATGCGGCCGATGTGGGGCATCCGCTCGGTCCACCCGCTGCTGCGCTGGCTGGCCTTCGACGGCTTCGGCTTCCACCGGGGCTTCTTCGCCGCCGACCGCACGGTGGGGCGGCAGCGCACGGTCGGCCTGCTGGACCGGACCCGGCGGGCGATCTTCGACCAGGGGGTGGGCCGGATGCTCTGGTTCCACGAGTGCGCGAACGTCGAGGACGTCATCCTGCGCATCGCCGAGTTCCCGGCGGGGCGCCGCGCCGACCTGTGGAGCGGTGTCGGCCTGGCCGCCGTGTACACCGGCGGCGCGGGCGTCCCGGAGCTGGAGCGGCTGAGCGCGGCGGCGGCCGAGGACGGCTTCCGCGCCCACCTCGTACAGGGTGGCGCCTTCGCCTGCGCCTCCCGGCTGATCTCCGGGATCGTGCCCGAGCACACGGTGGCGGCGGCGCCCGCGCTCTGCGGGGTGGAGGTGGACGAGGCCGGCCACTGGACCGACACGGCGCTCATCGCCCTGGGCCACAACGCCCACAGCGGCGACCACTACCAGACCTGGCGGGCGGGGATCAGAAAGACCTGGGCACGGCGCAACCGCGATTCATGACCACAGCTCAAAGGAGCGGTGAAAGCGATGTCAGGGGTTCGCAAGCACGCGGCGGGAGCTCTCGCCCTGGTGGCGGCCACCGCCGGATGGTGGCTGACCGCACCGCCCGGTCCCCCCGCGACCGCCGACCAGATCACCGGCTTCTCCTTCGTCGCCGACCCGCTCGGCCCCGCGGACAGGCCGGGTGACAGGCGGCTGCGGCCGGTGGCGCCCGGCTACGAGAACATCCGGGCCTGGATCTCGTCGACGGGCGCGGGGGTCGCGCTGTTCGACGCCGACAACGAGGTCGTCTCCGACGACGTCTGCCTGGTGGACCCGCGCCGGGACACGGTGACCGTCGGCCCCGCGCCGGGAACGCCCCGGAGCTACCGGCCCTTCACCCTGGCCGCGCCGGGGCGCGGGCCGTACCAGGCCCCGATGGGCTGCCTGCCCGCGGACCTCGACCAGGACGGCTGGCAGGACCTGGTCGTCTACTACTGGGGCCGCTCCCCCTCACTGTTCCTGCGCGTCCCGGGGACGCCGCTCTCCGGCGCCGCCTTCCGCCACCGCGACCTGACCCCGGCACCGGAGGTCTGGAACACCGGCGCGGCCACGGCCGGTGACTTCGACGGCGACGGCCGCCTCGACCTGGTCTTCGGCAACTACTTCCCGGACGGCGTCAGGGTGCTGGACGACACCGGCGACCACGGCGACGCCGTCATGCCCGGCTCGATGTCCAACGCCGGCGACGGCGGCCCCGACCGGCTGTACCTCGCGACGGGACCGGCCACCTTCGCCGAGGCGGAGGGGGTGTTCGACGAGGTGGGGGGCACCGGCTGGACGCTGGCACTGGGCGCCCAGGACCTGGACGGCGACGGAAGGCCGGAGCTGTACGTGGCCAACGACTTCGGCCCCGACCGGCTGCTGGTCAACGAGTCGACGCCCGGGAGGGCCGCCTTCCGGGAGGCGCGGGGCACCCGGCACCCGATCACCCCCAGGTCCAACGTGGTCGGCACGGACTCGTTCAAGAGCAGAGGGGTCGCCTTCACCGACCTCAACGCCGACGGCATACCGGACATCCTGGTCAGCAACACCACCGAGGAGTACGGGCTGCACGAGGGCAACTTCGCCTTCCTCTCCCTGCCCGGTGGACTGCACGAGGGCCACGCGCCCTACGACGACCACGGCGAGGAGCTGGGGCTGAGCCGTACCGGCTGGTCGTGGGATGTCAAGGCGGCCGACTTCGACAACGACGGCAGCGACGAGATCATGCATGCGACCGGGTTCGTCCGGGGTGAGGTCGACCGGTGGGCGCAACTACACGAGGCCGCGGTCTCCAACGACCTGGCCCTCTCCAACCCGGCGCTCTGGCCGAACATCAGAGCCGGGGACGACCTGTCGGGCCACGACGTCGACAGCTTCCTCACCAGGGGGACGGACGGCCGCTATGTGGACGTGGCCCGGAGGGCCGGGGTCGGCGACGACACGGTCAGCCGGGCCTTCGCCGTCGGTGACGTGGACGACGACGGACGGCTGGACTTCGCGGTCGCCAACCAGTGGGCCGGGTCGGCGCTCTACCGCAACCACGGGGTCACCGCCCCCTTCGTGGGCCTGCGACTGCGACTGCCCGCCGGCACCTGCCATGCGGCCGGTCTGATGTGGCCCGCACCGGCCCGCACCGCGGCGGCGCCCGCCGGCCTGAACCGTCCCGCACCGACCAGACCCGCCATCGGGGCCGTCGCCAGAGTGCGCGTGCCCGGTGGGGCCACGCTCGCCCGGCAGCTCTACCCGGCCAACGGGCACAACGGCGTCTCCGCGCCGGAGCTGCTGTTCGGCCTGGGCGGCGGCGCGGGGAGCGGGCCGTTCCCCGTGGAGGTGTCCTGGCGGGACGCCTGCGGCGTCCCGCGCACCGCGTCACTGTCGGTGGAACCCGGCTGGCATCAGATCCTGCTGGCCGACGGAGGCGCTTCGGAGATGGAGCGGCCATGACCCCCGCGCAGAGACGGAGCAGGGCGCTACGCCGGTTCGCCGGATCCCTCACCGCGACGACCGTCCTCGGACACTGCCTGCTCGGCTTCGAGCAGGCGTACCTGGCCCCGCTCGTGGGCGTGGCCACCGGCGTGACCACCGAGCTGGTGCTGGAGACCGTGGAGGCGTGGGCGCGCGGGCGCCGGGTCCGCTACCTGGGCAGGCGGGCCGGCCGGACGGTCGACTTCTTCCTGCCGTGCTCCATCGACGGCCTGCTCTGCGCGATGCTGCTGTACGGCGACGCCCACCTGGGGCCGGTCGCGCTGGCCGTCCTGATCGGTGTCGGCGGCAAGTACGTCTTCCGGGTCGGAATGCCCGGCCGGTCACGCCCCGGTGGCGGAGGCGCGCCCGGCGGGGCGTGTCCCGGCGAGGGCGTGCCCGGCAGGCACTACCTGAACCCGGTGGCCCTCGGCACCTGCGCGGTGCTCCTGCTGTTCCCGTGGGTCGGCACGGCGCCGCCTTACCAGTTCACCGAACGGGTGTCGGGGCCGTTCGACGCGATCGTGCCGCTGGTCCTGCTGGTGCTGGGCACGACGGTGCACGCCAAGCTGACCGGGAGGCTGCCGCTGATCCTCGGCTGGACGGGCGGGTTCGTCCTGCAGGGGCTCGTCCGGGGCGCGCTGAGCGACATCTCGGTGATCAGCGCCCTGCTGCCCATGACCGGCGTGGCCTTCGTCCTGCACACCGTCTACGTGATCGCCGACCCCGGTACGACTCCCGCCGGGACCCGGAACCAGATCGGGTTCGGCCTGGCCACGGCGGCCGTCTACGGGCTGCTGGTCCAGTTCCACCTCGTCTACGGGCTGCTCTTCTCCCTGGTGATCGTCTGTGCCTGCCGGGGCGCCTACCTGGCCACACTGTCCCGCGTCCGCCCACCCGCCGTCCCCACGTCCATCCCCGTTCCCGCCCCCTCCCCCTCCCCCGCTCCCGCGCTCGGTCACGCCGACGTCCCGGCGGGTGTCCAGCGGTGAACCGTCCGAAGGCCCGAGTTCGAACACCTGAGGGGTGCGCCGAATGTCCGTCGCGATCGTGGGACTGGCCTGCGCCTATCCCGACGCCCCCGGCCCCGGGGCGCTGTGGGAGACGGTGTTGTGGCGGCGGCGGGCGTTCCGCCGCGTACCGGTCGAACGGCTGGATCCGGCGGGCCACCGTCTCCCCGGGGTTCCCGGCGTTCCCGGCCGGTCCGCCACCGGCCGGGTCCACGGCGGCCGCGCGGGCCTGATCGAAGGCTGGGAGCCCGACCGGGCCGTCTTCGGACTCCCGGGCCTGGACCGTCACGTCGCCGGCCCGGCCCACCGGCTGGCGCTGGACACCGCCTCCCGCGCCCTGGCCGACGCCGGATTCCCCCGGGGGGAGGGACTCGACCGGGACCGGGTCACGGTGATCATCGGAAGTACGGGGGCCGGCACGATCGCCGGGGGCGTCTGCGCCCACTTCGGTCTGCGCGGCGGCGGGTACGCGGTGGACGGCGCGTGCGCCTCGTCCCTGCTGGCGGTGATCACCGCCGGTCACTCGCTGCTGGACGGGAGCGCGGACTTCGCCCTGGCCGGAGGGGTCGACCTCAGCCTCGCCCCCTTCGCTCCGGCCGGCCCCGCCGGATCGGGCGCCCCCTCTGGGGAGCGGATGTGGATCTACGACACCCGCTCGGACGGCCACTGGCCGGGCGAGGGCTGCGGAGTCGTCGCGCTGGCACGCGCCGCCGACGCCCGCGCCGCCGGGATGCGGATCTACGCCGAGATCTCCGGATGGGGGGTGTCCTCCGGCGGTGCCGCCTGTCCCGAGTCCGACGGCCTGCTGCTGGCCCTGCGCCGCGCCTACGCCCGCGCCGGGATCCCCCCGGCCGGGGTCGCCCTGTTCGAGGGGAGCGGGACCGGCACCGCCGCCGGTGACACCGCCGAACTCGCCGCCCTCACCGCCCTCCTGTCAGGTTCGGTACGGCAGGCCGCGCTGGGCTCCGTCAGCGCCAACATCGGGCACACCGGAGCGGCGGCCGGGATCGCGGGCGTGATCAAGGTCGCGCTGAGCGTCGCGCACGGCGTCCTGCCGCCCACCACCGGCTGCGGATCCCCGCACCCCCTGCTGACCGCCCCCGGCACCCCGCTCCGGGTACCGGCCTCCGCCGAACCGTGGCCTGACGGTCCCCGCCACGCGGGGGTGAGCGCCATGGGCTTCGGCGGCGTCAACGCCCACCTCGTCCTCACCGCCCCGCCCTCGTCCCCCACGACCCCGCACAGCGCGTCCCCCGCGGGGACGGTGACCGAGCGGCCGTCACGGGACGAGCCGTTGGTGTTCGGCTTCTCCGCCGAAAGCGCGCGAGCCCTGCGGCCGGTGCTGGAGCGGGTCGCCGACCAGGCGGTGCGCTGGTCGGAAGCGGAACTGTGCGACCTCGCGCACGCACTGGGAACCGCCCCCGCCGGGCGAGTGCGGGTGGCGATCGCGGCGGAGTCGGCGGAACGGCTCGCCGAACGCGCGCGACTCGCGCTGGACCGGCTGGAGCGACCGGACCGGCTGGACCCGCTGGACCCGCTGGACCCGCTGGAGACGCTGCCGGGGATCCACCTCGGGCCGGATGTGATGTCCGGCCTCGCCGCCCTGTACCACGATCATCCGGCCAGGCCCATGGACATCTGGCGCGACCGCGTCTTCATCCCCGGCGCCCTTCTCCCGGCCCCCTGCCCGCCCATACCGAACCCGTACCCACCGAACCCGTCCGTCCCGGGCCTGTCCCCCGCGGGTTCGCTCGTTCCGAACGGCTTGCCGTACCCCGGGATCGGCCGTCGTCCCCTCGTCGGCACCGGCACCCCGGCGGGAGACCGGGCAGACGCCGTCGAACCGGTGGCCGGGGTGGCGCGCTGGGTACGGTGCTTCACGGAGGATCCGGAGGCCGCCACCGCCCAACCGGCGGATGGTGTGGAGACGCCCACCAGGCGGATCGTGATCGACGACCCGCTACGGCCGGGAGCGGTCGGGGAACTGCTCTCCGCGGTCCGCGAGGCGGTCGCGGACCGTGAGGGGCTGGCCGTGGTCTGCGGCTCCGACGCCCTGACCGGGTTCCTGGCGACGCTGCGCCTGGAGCACCCCGACCTCGACTTCGGCCCCGGCCGGCCGGACGCGAGGACCGCGCTCCTCCTTGAGGAGGAGGGACCGCTGCCGGTCGGCACGGCGGACGTGGTGCTGGTCAGCGGGGGCGGCACGGGGATCGGGTTCGCCTGCGCCGTGGCGCTGGCCGAGGAGAGCGGTTGCGCGCTGGCCCTGCTCGGGCGGGACACACCGGACCGCGACACGTGGCCGTCGGCCAACCTGGCGGAACCGGCCGCCAAGGGGATCCGGCACGTCTACGTGACCGCCGAGGTGGGCGACGCCGCCCAGGTGGCGCGGGCCGTACGAGAGGTGGAGGTCACGCTGGGGCCGATCGCCATGCTGATCCACGTGGCGGGCGTCAACCGGCCGGGCCGGTTCGCCGACCTCACCGACGAGGACTTCGAACACCACGTCGCGCCGGAACTGACCGGCCTCGACAACCTGCTCACCGCGGCCGCCCCCGGCCGGGTGGTGACGTTCGGATCGGTGGCCGGCCGGTACGGCCTGGCGGGCGAGAGCCGCCACGCGCTGGCCGGTGGGCTGACGCGGGAGCGGGTGCGGAGGATCGGCGGGCTGAACGTCGACTGGCCGGTCTGGGACGGAACCCCGCCGGGCGCGGCGGCCGTCGAGCCCCGGGAGGAGGTGGAGCTGTTCCTGCGGCTGCTGAGGACCGAGGGCCTGCCGCCCAGCGTTACCGTGCACGGCAGGCCGCCCGGCCCCGCAGCCCCGTGTCCGGGTGGCGGGCGGTTCCTCGACGGGGTGCGGGTGCACGTCCCCGGGGTGGAGCTGGTCGCCGACAGCGATCTGTCGCTCAAGACGGACGCCTACCTGGACGACCACCGGATCGACGGGCGGGCGGTGCTGCCCGCCGTGGTGGCCCTGGAGGCGATGGCCCAGGCCGCCGGGGCGCTGGCGGGGCGCCCGCTCGACGAGGCCGTGGAGATGACGTTCGACCGGCCGGTGGTCGTGCCCGACGAGGGCGGCACCACGATCCGGGTGTGCGCGCTCCGGCACACCCGGACGGTCGAGGTGGTGGTGCGCGGCGAGGAGACCGGGTTCCAGGCCGACCACTTCAGGGCGGTGTTCCCGGTGGACCCGGCCGACGAGACGCTGGCCGTACCGGAACTGACCCGCGACGGCGCCGAGCCCCTGGACGCCGGGGACCTGTACGGCGCGCTCTGCTTCCAGACCGGGCGTTTCCAGCGCGTCCGGGAGCTCACGCTCGTCGAGGCGCGGGGGTGCCGGGGCGAGCTGCACGGCGACGATCCGGACGGCTGGTTCGACGGCAGGCCGGTGCTGGGCAGTCCGGGCCTGAGCGACGCCACGATCCACGCCCTCCAGGCGTGCGTGCCGCACCGGCGGCTGCTGCCGGTCGGCGGCGAGCGGCTGGTGGTGCGGCCGTCTCAGGGGGACGTGCGGCTGCACGCCACCGAGCGCCACCACGGCGGGGGCGAGTACGTCTGGGACGTCACCGCCACCGACGTGCGCGGGCGGCTGGTGGCCGCGTGGACCGGGCTGCGGCTGAAGGACGTCGGCCCGCTCCCCCGGCGTGACCCGTGGCCGCCGAGCCTGCTGGCCGTCTACCTCCAGCGGGCCTCGGTCGCCGCCGGCCTCGACCCGGCGCTGCGGGTGACCATGGACGGCGGGACGTTCCGCAGCCCCATGGGTGAGCTGGTGCTCGGGGTGGACGAGCCCGCGTGCTGCGCCTGGGAGCGGGTGGACGAGGCGGGGGAGGTGCCGACGCCCCTGCCGGAGACACCTCTCCCGGAGACACTCATGCCGGAGACGCCGCCCACCGCGCCGCCCACCGCGCCGCCCACCGAACCGCTCACCGGGCCGTGCGCCGCGCTGCTCGCCGCGCTGCTGCCGTACTGCGGGGAGCCCGAGCGGACCGTGGCCGCCCGGATCAGGACGGCCGCCGGATGCCTGTCCGGCGCGGGTCGTCCGGCCGCCGTGCCGCTCACCCTCGCGGGAGGGCACGAGGGCGGCTGGCTGCTGCTGCGGGCAGGCGGCGACCTGATCGCCTCGACGGTGGTGCGGGTCAGGGACGTACCGGGACCGGTGGCGGTGTCGATCATGACCCCGGCCCCCGGTGAGCGATCCTCAGCCCCTCCTCCGTGAGCGACCCGCGGACCCCCGGCGAGCGGCCCCCGAACCCTCGATGAGAACCCACGGCCCCTCCGTGAGCGACCGGCGGGCCGGTCAGCCCGTGCCGGGGCCGACCCGTTCCAGCACCCGCACCGACCCCTCGCTCCTGACCTCCCTGAACGCGCCGGAGGCGAGCGCCCGCCGGTAGACGTGGTAGGGCGCCTGACCTTCTCCCGTGGCGGGGTCGGGGTAGACGTCGTGGAAGACGAGCACACCGCCCTCGATGACGTGTGGGACCCACCCCTCGTAGTCCTTGGTCACCGGGCCCTCCGCGTGGCCTCCGTCGATGAAGAGCATCGCCAGCGGGGTGTTCCAGAGGGCGGCGACCCGCTCCGACCTGCCGACGATCGCGATGACCTCCTCTTCGAGACCGGCGGCGGCGATCGTGCAGCGGAAGGTGGGCAGCGAGTCCATCTTGCCGAAACGGGGATCCATCAGCGTGGGGTCGTGGTGGGCCCACCCCGGCTGGATCTCCTCCGAGCCCCGGTGGTGGTCCACGGTGAAGACGACGGAACCGGCCTGCCTGGCCCCCGCGCCGAGGTAGACGGCGGACTTCCCGCAGTAGGTGCCGATCTCGCAGATCGGCCCGAGCGGGCCGTACTCGACGGCCGTCTCGAAGAGGGCCAGCCCCTCGGCGTGGGGCATGAAACCCTTGGCGCGCCGGGCCGCGTACAGCAGATCGGCGGGCATGGTCGCGGTGCTCATCGAAGCAGACTACCCAGACCGAACAGCATTCCGGACGGCCCTTGCCCCCCCTTGTGGAACGTGTTCTACTTTGCACCGTGAAGCAGCGCGCCCGCATCGCGATGTCCGAGGACGAGATCATCACCTTCGTCGAGGGGTCGCGGAAGCTCCAGCTCGGCACGGTCAACCCGGACGGGACACCGCATCTGGTGCCCATGTTCTACGGGCTGACAGCGGGAATGATGTCCTTCTGGACCTACGGCAAGGCGCGGAAGGCGATCAACATCCGGCGAGACCCCCGGGTGAGCTGCCTCGTCGAGACCGGAGAGGAGTACTCCGAACTGCGCGGGGTCCTGGTGTACGGCGTCGCCCGGCGGATCGAGGTCCCCGAGGACGTCCTGGCCGTCGGCATGACCGTGGCCCGGCGGATGGCCGGAGCGCCCGGCACCGAGAGCCCCCTGGCAGAGTATGTCGCCTATACCGGCCGCAAGCGGGTCGCCTTCGTGGTGGAGCCCACCCGAGTGATCTCCTGGGATCACCGTAAGCTCACGACTCCCGCCTAGGAGGATCAATGAAAATCAAGGTCGACTACCTGGTCTGCGAGGCCAACGCGGTCTGCACCGGGCTCGCCCCCGAGGTCTTCGAGCTCGACGACGACGACCGGTTGCACGTGCTGCTCCCCGAGCCGCCGCCGGAGATGCTGGACCGCGTCCGGCACGCCGTGCGGTCCTGCCCCAAAGCCGCTCTCTCCCTTGAGGAGAGCTAGGAGGATCCCCCATGCGCGGTGCGCTTCTGCACGCCGTCGGCGACGACAAGCTCGACATCCGCGACGATCTCACCCTCACCCCGGTGGGTCCCGCGGACGTCCGCGTCAGGATAAGGGCGACCGGCGTCTGCCACTCCGACCTGTCGGTGATCGACGGCGTGCTGCCCATGCCGCTCCCGATCATCCCCGGCCACGAGGGCGCGGGCGAGGTCGTCGAGGTCGGCGGCCACGTGACCTCGGTCCAGCCCGGTGACCACGTCATCGTCAACTGGACCCCGGCCTGCGGCACCTGCCGGAACTGCCTGGTGAACCAGCCGTTCCTGTGCATGACCTACATGATGGACAGCTTCGTCAACGCCCGGTTCCGCTACGGCGGCGACACCCCGGCGTTCGGCATGGCCGGGTGCGGCACCTGGTGCGAGGAGATCGTCGTGCCCTGGCAGGGGGCGATCAAGGTTGATCCCGAGGTGCCCTTCGAGGCGGCGGCGCTGATCGGCTGCGGCATCACCACCGGCGTCGGCGCGGCGCTCAACACCGCCCGTGTCAGGCCCGGCTCGACCGTGGCGGTGGTCGGCAGCGGCGGCATCGGCCTGTCGGTGATCCAGGGCGCCCGGATCTCCGGCGCGACCACGATCCTGGCGATCGATCCGCTGGAGTCCAAGCACGAGCTGGCCAGGAAGGTCGGCGCCACCCACGCGGTCACCCCCGACGAGCTCATGGACGCCGTCGGCACGCTGACCGGCGGCCAGGGATTCGACTACGGCTTCGAGGCCGTCGGCAAGTCCGCCGCCATCATGACGGCCTGGCGGGCGACCCGCCGAGGCGGCGACGTGATCGTGGTCGGCGCGGGCGCCATGGACGACATCGTGCCGCTGAGCGCCTTCAACCTGCTGTTCGAGGGCAAGAGGATCCTCAGCTCGCTGTACGGCGAGGCGGACGTCCGCCGGGACTTCCCGTTCCTCGCCGAGCTCTACAGGGCGGGCAGGCTCGACCTGGAAAGCATGATCAGCGCCCGCGTCAAGCTCTCCGACCTGAATGAGGCGGTGGCCGCGCTGCGGAGCGGCGAGGTGCTGCGCCAGATCGTCGTTCTCGGCTGACGGTCAGTCCGGTACGGCCCGCGTCCCCGCCACGAACGACAGACGCGGGCCGTACCGGCGCGCCCACCCCCCACCGGGTAGGCGCGAGTCCACAGGGCGCCGGTTCCCGTCCCGGTGCTGTCCCGGTCACCGGGGTCGCCGGGCCCGCGGCTTCCGCGGGCCGAAGGCGTCGGACACGACGCGACGCCAGGACCCGGCCCGCTCCCCACGGAGGCCGACCGTACTGACGAGTGTGGGCGTGGCGCTCTCTTCGACTCCGAGAGAGATGACTCCAGCTTTGCCCCCTCTCCCGGCCGGAGGGCAATCCCATTCGCATCCAACATCACGTTATGCCCGCCGCTCGGCGCGCCATGACAAAAAACGGCGCGCGCCGTCAATGGCGAAATCGTGTCCTGCCGGTATGCGCGATCCGGATCGGGGCACGCTCTCAGGCGTGCGCGGCCCGCACGATCGCCTGAGCGCCCTCCGAGGCCTTGCCCGGCGCCGGTGATGACCGCCACCCCGCCGTCAAATCGCAACTCCGACGTCCACTCCCTCCAGGAGAACATAGTTCTGTTTTAAACAATAGCCGGTTCATCGCCTATCGGCGATAAATGTTCATTTCCTTCCAGTCATGAAGGGGTGGCGACAGGATGTCGAATTCAACGCGGATAGTGATCGAGTGTATGAATTTCTGCTAAAGTTTTTGCCCTTACCGGGCGAGGGTCAACGACGACACTCCTCCTATCGCAACCCCGCCCAAGACCCGGGCTGGAGGCCCCGCATGCCCTCACCGCCGCCCCTCCGTGTGGTCCAATGGGCCACGGGCGCCGTTGGCCGGTACTCCCTGCGCAATCTGATCACCCGGCCCGAGTTCGAGCTCGTCGGAGTGCTCGTCTACGACCCGGACAAGGTGGGTCTGGACGCGGGCCCCCTCATCGGGTTGGCCGAGACCGGTGTCACGTGCACCGACGACGTCGAGCGGATCCTCGCCCTACAGGCCGACTGCGTGCTGCACATGCCGCTGCCGGCGTCCTACTTCGGCGGGGACCACGCGACCGACGTGGAGACGATCTGCGCCCTGCTCGCCTCGGGCAAGAACGTCATCACCACGACCGGGTTCGTCTATCCCCAGTCCTACGGGCCCGGCATCGTGGAACGTCTGGAGGCCGCCTGCCGGGCCGGAGGCACGTCTCTGCACGGCACCGGCATCAACCCCGGTTTCATGAGCGACATGCTCCCGCTCGCGCTGACCGGGCTGTCCAGCCGGATCGACCACATCTACGTCCGTGAGTCGTCCGACTTCCGGGGGCACCCGTCCCGGCAGATCGTGGTGGACCTGTTCGGTTTCACCCGCTCGGCCAAGGACTACACCACCACCGTGCGCCCGTTCCGCGCCTTCCAGCGCTCGCTGTTCACCGAGAGCGTCCAGTTCGTGGCGGGCACCCTCGACGTGACCCTCGACGAGGTCGAGGAGAGCGACGAGTTCGAACTCGCCTCCGAGGAGTTCGAGATCGCCGCGGGCCTGGTCCAGGTCGGCACCGTGTGCGCGTCCCGCTGGACGTTCAGCGGCCTGGTCCGCGGGCGTCCCTTCATGACCGTGGAGTGCGTCTACAAGGCCGACGCCACCAAGGTGAGCCGCTGGCCCGCCCCGGGTTTCGCCATTCACATCGAGGGCCTCCCCCAGATGACCCTCACCGTCGACGAGGTCTCCCACGGCCTGGCCGGTGCCGCCGCCCACGCCGTCAACGCGGTGTCCGCGGTCTGCGCCGCCCCGCCGGGCATCCGCACCCTGCTCGACCTCCCCCTCGCCACCGGCCGGGGCACCGTCCGTCTCGCCTGACGGCGCCCGTCCGATCAGGCGTGCGGGGTGAAGCGGCCGAAACGGCCCTGATGGTAGAGGAGCGGGCGGCTGCCGGAGATGTGGCTGGTCTCGGTGACGAGGCCGACGACGAGGACGTGGTCGCCTATGTCCACGGTGGAGTGGGGGACGCAGACCAGCTGGGCCGAGACGCCGCCCAGGAGTGGAACGCCCAGGGGGCCGGGCCGCCACTCGGTGGGGGCGGCGAACCGGTCGACGCCCTTGCGCGCGAACCGGGAGGCCAGCTCGGCCTGGTCGCCGGCCAGGACGTTCACCGCGAAGTGCTCGGCCCGCCTGAGCCACTGCCAGGTGGCCGAGGACTGGTCCACGTAGAAGGAGACCAGCGGGGGCGCGAGGCTGACCGAGGAGAACGAGGTGGCCGTCAGGCCGACCGGGACCCCCGCCGACTGCGCGGTGATCACCACGACTCCGGACGCGTGAACGGCCAGCGCCTGGCGGAAGCGCTCGGCGTCGACCGCCCCGCCCGGCAGGGTCTCGGTCATGACTCCTCACTTCTCCTCTCTCACCCGACCTGCCCGGCAAAACCCGCTTATGGTCGGCAACCCATTCATAACGCCTTCTCTTCCCGATCTCTCGCCGGGGCTGCCGCCGTGACCGCGCGCCACGGCCCGGCGCGGCCCCGAGCCGCCCGGCTCCGTGACCGGTCCCCGGAACCCGTACACGGCCTAGACTGAAATCCGTGATTGAGGACATCCGGGTGGACCCCGCGGTCAGCGCGCTCAGACCGGACTTCGCGGTGCTGGTCATGGGCGTGTACGGCCTGCGCAACGGCCCCACGGACGACAGGTCCCGGGCCTGGCTGGCCGAGGCCGCCGCCGAGGCGGTGACCGTCGACGATCCCAGGGTGGAGGCGTGGCGGGCCGCGTACCGGGCCTTCGGCGCCAAACCCCAGCGGACCCGTCCCTCGGTGGACGCGCTGGTCCGGCGGATGCCGCTTCCGGAGATCAACCTGGTGGTCGACGCCTACAACTCGATCAGTGTCAGGCACGGGCTGCCGATCGGCGGCGAGGACCTGTCCCGCTACGAGGGGACGGCGAGGCTGGTCCGAGCCGAGGGGGACGAGCCGTTCGAGGTCGTCGAGAGAGGCGAGCCCGCCGTCGACCATCCGGAGATCGGCGAGGTGGTCTGGCGGGACGACAGGGGCGTCACCTGCCGGCGCTGGAACTGGCGGCAGTGCGCGCGGACCCGGATCACCGAGGAGACCACCGACGCGCTGTTCCTGCTGGAGCGGCTCGCCCCCCTGTCACCGGCCGAGTTGCGCGCGGCCGGCGACGAGCTGGCCGCGCTGCTCGGGGACGTCACCCCCGGAGTCCGGGTCGAGTCCAGGCTGATCGCACATGAATGACCAGACCCGCACCACCCGGATGGACCCCCGGAAGTGACTGCTTTGAACTGTTCTGACAGGATCAGTAGAGGAGTCGGCGCCGGACTGGCGCAGGTCCGGGTCCGGGCGAGTAGCCTTGGACAGGTTCTCTATCATCAACGCCGATCTGCGGAAGAGGGCGATTTCCGCCGTGTCGTCTGAGTCGTCGCGGACAAACCCGCTGGCAGCCTTCGGTCAAAACGAATGGCTTGTCGACGAGCTGTATCAGAAGTACCTCCAGGATCCCGAGTCCGTGGACCGCGCCTGGTGGAACTTCTTCGCTGATTACAGCCCTGATTCCGGGGCCGGTCGAGCCGCGCCCCCGGGTGCGGCCACCGCCGCGCCCACCAATCCAACCTCCGCTGCGGCTCCGGTGACCCCGGCGGCCAAACCGGCAACCCCAACGCCGAAGCCCAAGGCCACTCCGGCGGACCGACCCAAGCAGGAGACGCAGTTGCCCGCCCCCGGTGCCGAGGAAGTCCGACTCCGTGGCGCGGCCGCCCGGACGGTGGCCAACATGGAGGCCAGCCTCCACGTTCCGACGGCGACGAGCGTGCGCGCCGTGCCGGCGAAGCTCCTCATCGACAACCGCATCGTCGTCAACAACCACCTGTCGCGAGGACGCGGCGGCAAGGTGTCCTTCACCCACCTGATCGGCTACGCGGTCATCAAGGCTCTCCGGGCGATGCCCGAGATGAACCACTCCTACGCCGAGGTCGACGGCAAGCCGGCGCTGGTCAAGCCGGAGCACGTCAACCTCGGCCTGGCCATCGACATCGCCAAGAGCGACGGCACCCGGCAGCTCCTGGTGCCGTCGATCAAGGCGTCGGAGTCCATGGACTTCCGCCAGTTCTGGATCGCGTACGAGGAGGTCGTGCGCAAGGCCAGGTCCGGCAAGCTGAGCGTGGACGACTTCGTGGGCACGACGATCTCGCTGACCAACCCGGGCACCATCGGCACCGTCCACTCGGTGCCGCGCCTGATGCCGGGGCAGGGCACGATCATCGGCGTCGGCGCGATGGAGTACCCCGCGGAGTACCAGGGCGCCTCCCCCGAGACGCTCTCCCGCCTCGCGGTCAGCAAGGTCATGACGCTCACCAGCACGTATGACCACCGGATCATCCAGGGCGCCCAGTCGGGCGACTTCCTCCGGCAGATCCACCGGCTGCTCCTCGGCGAGAACGGCTTCTACGACGAGATCTTCGAGGCGCTCCGGATCCCGTACGAGCCGGTCCGCTGGGTCCAGGACATCTCGGCGACCCACGATGACGACGTGGCGAAGTCGGCCAGGGTCATAGAGCTGATCCACGCCTTCCGGGTCCGCGGCCACCTGATGGCCGACACCGACCCGCTGGAGTACCGGCAGCGCAGGCACCCCGACCTCGACATCAAGTCCCACGGGCTGACCCTGTGGGACCTGGAGCGCGAGTTCGCCACCGGCGGCTTCGGCGGCCGTCCCCTGATGAAGCTGCGCGACATCCTCGGTGTGCTGCGCGACTCCTACTGCCGCACCATCGGCGTGGAGTACATGCACATGCAGAACCCCGAGGAGCGGGCCTGGATCCAGGCCCGGGTCGAGCGGCCGCACGCCAAGCCCGACCGCGAGGAGCAGCTGCGCATCCTGGAGCGGCTCAACACCTCCGAGGCGTTCGAGACGTTCCTGCAGACGAAGTTCGTCGGCCAGAAGCGTTTCTCGCTGGAGGGCGGCGAGTCGTTGATACCGCTGCTCGACTCGGTGCTCTGCGCCGCCGCGGAGGACGACCTCGACGAGGCGGTCATCGGCATGGCCCACCGCGGCCGGCTGAACGTGCTGGCCAACATCGTGGGCAAGTCCTACGGCCAGATCTTCGGCGAGTTCGAGGGCAACATCGACCCGCGCAGCGCCCACGGCTCCGGCGACGTGAAGTACCACCTGGGCGCCAGCGGTGACTTCATCTCGGCGAACAACTCCAAGCTCAGGACCTCGGTCGTGGCCAACCCCTCCCACCTGGAGACGGTCGACCCCGTCCTTGAGGGCGTGGTCCGCGCCAAGCAGGACCTGCTGGAGCGCGGCGAGGAGGGCTTCACCGTCCTGCCCGTGCTCGTCCACGGCGACGCGGCCTTCGCGGGCCAGGGCGTGGTGGCCGAGACGCTGAACCTGTCGCAGCTGCGCGGCTACCGCACCGGCGGCACCGTGCACATCGTGGTCAACAACCAGGTCGGCTTCACGACGAGCCCGGCGAGCTCCCGCTCCAGTGTGTACGCCACCGACGTGGCCCGGATGATCCAGGCCCCGATCTTCCACGTCAACGGGGACGACCCCGAGGCCGTGGTCCGGGTCGGGCGGCTGGCGTTCGAGTACCGCCAGGCGTTCCGCAAGGACGTCGTGATCGACCTCATCTGCTACCGGCGCCGAGGTCACAACGAGAGCGACAACCCGAGCTTCACCCAGCCGCTGATGTACGACCTGATCGACGCCAAGCGGTCCACCCGCAAGCTCTACACCGAGGCGCTGATCGGCCGGGGCGACATCACGGTGGAGGAGGCCGAGGGCGCGCTCCGCGACTACCAGCGCAAGCTGGAGAACGCCTTCGCCGAGACCCGCGTGGCCACCAAGGCGACCGGCGAGCTCTCCCGGCCGGTCGACATGGAGGCCATCCCCTGGTCGCACGAGGACACCCCGACGGGTGTCTCCGAGGAGACCGTCAAGCGGATCGTGGAGACCCAGCTCAACCTGCCGGAGGGCTTCACCGTCCACCCGCGTCTGCTGCCGGTGCTCCAGCGCCGCGGCCAGATGGTGGCCACGGACACCATCGACTGGAGCATGGGCGAGACCCTGGCCTTCGGCTCGCTGCTGATCGACGGGCACCCCGTCCGCCTGGTCGGCCAGGACTCCCGGCGGGGCACGTTCGTCCAGCGGCACGCCGTACTCGTCGACCGCGTCACCGGCGAGGAGCACACCCCGCTGAAGGCGTTCAACGAGGGCACCACGAAGTTCTACGTCTACGACTCGCTGCTCAGCGAGTACGCCGCGCTCGGCTTCGAGTACGGCTACAGCGTGGAGCGTCCCGAGGCCCTGGTCGCGTGGGAGGCGCAGTTCGGCGACTTCGTCAACGGCGCCCAGTCCATCATCGACGAGTACATCACCGCGGGTGAGCAGAAGTGGGGCCAGCGCTCCGGCGTCACCCTGCTGCTGCCGCACGGCTACGAGGGTCAGGGCCCTGACCACTCCTCGGCCCGCATCGAGCGGTTCCTGCAGATGTGCGCTCAGGACAACATGACCGTGGCCCAGCCCACGCTGCCGGCGAACTACTTCCACCTGCTGCGCTGGCAGACGAAGTCGAACCGGCACCGGCCGCTGGTGGTGTTCACGCCCAAGTCGCTGCTGCGGCACAAGGCGGCCACCTCCGCGGTCGGCGAGTTCACCTCGGGGTCGTTCCGTCCGGTGCTCGGCGACACCACGGTGAACCCGGCGGAGGTCCGCAAGGTCGTGCTCTGCTCCGGCAAGATCTACTACGATCTGGCCGCCGCCCGCGACAAGCAGGGCCGGACCGACGTGGCGGTCGTCCGCCTGGAGCGGCTCTACCCGTTCCCGGCGAACCCGCTCGCGGCCGAGCTGGCGCGCTACGCCGGCGACGTGGAGCTGGTCTGGGCGCAGGACGAGCCGGTCAACATGGGGCCGTGGCCGTTCATCGCGCTGAAGCTGGCCGAGAAGCCCGACGCGTTCGGCGGACGTCCGATCAAGCGGGTCTCCCGCAAGGCGAACTCCTCCCCCGCGACGGGCTCGCACGCCGCACACGAGGTGGAGTTGCAGCAGATGCTGGACGAGGTCTTCGGCCGATAGGCGTCATCACTCCGGAAGTCCCCCGCGGAAAGCCTCTGTGGGGGACTTCCTTTTTATCCCGGGCCTTTCACACACGAGGAGAACGATGTACTTCACCGATCGGGGCATCGAGGAGCTCGTCGAGCGCCGGGGCCAGGAGGAGGTCAACATCCTCTGGCTGGCCGAGCGGCTCCGTGAGTTCGTCGACCTGAACCCCGACTTCGAGACCCCGGTGGAACGGCTGGCCACCTGGCTGGCCCGGCTGGACGAGGACGAATAAGCAAAACGCGATATATCTTGACCTTCACAGGCAACGCGACATATCGTGTTGTGGAGAAGGAGGTCACGAACATGCGGCAATGGACCATCGAGAAACCGCAGCAGCTCACCTTCGACACGGTGCGGAAGCTCAACGTGCGGATCGTGGCGGGCAGGCTCGCGGTGCTGGCCAGCGATGGCCCGTCCACCCTTGAGGTCGCCGACGTCGGCAACCCTCCGCTGATCGTCACCCACGACGATGACGGCACACTCACCGTCGCCTACAAGGACCTGACGTGGGAGGGGCTGCTCGGCTGGCTGCGCCCCGGCCGCAGGGAGATCACATTGACGCTGACCGTGCCGAAGGAGTGCCCCGTCAACGCGGGCGTGGTCTCGGCCTCGGCCGTCGTGGCCGGCTTCGAGGGCCGCACCTCGGTCAAGAGCGTCTCCGGAGAGATCGTGCTCGACGGGGTCGGCGGCGAGATCCACGCCGACACCGTCTCCGGCGACGTGGAGAGCCGGGGCCTGGTCGGCGACCTGTCCTTCAAGAGCATCTCGGGTGAGCTGACCGTGGCCCAGGGAACGCCCCGCCGGCTGCGCGCCACCACCGTCTCGGGCCGGATCACCGCCGACCTGGAGCTCCCACCGACCGGCCACGTGACGATGAACAGCGTCTCCGGTGAGATCGTCCTCCGGCTGCCGCGCACCGTCGAGACCGATGTCACCATCCGCTCCACCTCCGGCAGGATCGACACCGCCTTCAGCGAGCTGAACCACACGAGCCAGACCGGCGTGAGGACGCTGACGGGCCGGATCGGCGGCGGCATGGCCTCACTGTCGGCGACCACCGTCTCGGCGGACGTCACCCTGTTGAAGGGAGAGCGGGCATGAGCCCGGTCTTCGGCCACGGACGGCTCCGGCTCTACCTCCTGAAGCTGCTCCAGGAGAGCCCCCGCCACGGTTACGAGGTGATCCGGCTGCTTCAGGACCGGTTCCTGGGCGTCTACTCGCCCTCGCCCGGCACGATCTACCCCCGCCTGGCCCGGCTGGAGGAGGAGGGCCTGGTCACCCACGAGGTGGTGGACGGCAAGAAGGTCTTCACCCTCACCGACCAGGGCCGCGAGGAGCTGAACGCCCGGGTCGACGAACTCGCCGACCTGGAACAGGAGATCTCCGACTCCGTCCGCGACATCGCCCGCGAGGTCAAGGAGGATGTGCGCGACACGGTCAAGTCGTTGCGCGAGGAGCTGACCCAGATGGCGCGCGACGTGCGCCAGGGCGCCAAACAGGAACAGCGGCAGGCCAAGCAGGAACAGCGTGAGACCTGGCGCGAGCAGCGGGCCGAGTGGCAACGCCAGAAAGCGGAGTGGCAGCGGCAGACCCAGGAGTGGAAGCACGACTGGAAGCGCGTCTGGGCCGACGGCTCCGCCGGCCACGGTTCGCCCGACAGCGGCGCCCGGCTCGGGCAGATGCTGGCCGAGTTCGTCGAGGAGGTCCGTGAGGAGGCGGCGGGCCGGCAGGTGACCGAGGAGACACTGGCCACCGCGCAGGACGCGCTCTACGACGCGACCCGCCGCATCCGGGACGCGCTCCGCTGACCCGCCCTCCGAAGGGCGTCAGGGCGTCAGGGTGAAGACGACCTTCCCGAACACGTCGCCCCCGTGCAGGGCCGCGAACCCCTCACGGGCCTCGGTCAGCGGGAGCACCCGGTCGATCACGGGGCGGGCTCCGGTCTGCTCCAGGAATCGGGCCAGCCTGGCAAGCTGGTCACGGGTGCCCATGGTCGAGCCCACCACCGACAGTTGCAGGAAGAAGACCCGGTTCAGGTCGGCGGGCGGTACGGCGCCGCTGGTCGCACCGGAGACCACGATCCGGCCCCCGGGGCGCAGCGCCTTCAGCGAGTGGTCCCAGGTGGCCTGGCCGACGGTCTCCATCACCGCGTCGACCCGCTCGGGGAGCCGGGCTCCGCTCTCGAAGACCTGGTCGGCTCCCAGGGCGAGGGCCCGTACCCGCTTCTCCTCCGACCGGCCGGTCACCCAGACCCGGTAGCCACCCGCCCGCCCCAGGGTGATGAGCGCGGTGGCCACGCCACCGCCCGCCCCCTGGACCAGCACGGTCGAGCCCGGCTCCAGCCCCGCCCGGTCGAACAGCATCCGGTAGGCGGTCAGCCAGGCGGTCGGCAGACAGGCCGCCTCCTCGAAGCTGAGCGCGGCGGGCTTGGGCACCAGGTTCCGCCGGGGCACGACCACCCGCTCCGCGAAGGTGCCGTCGTACACCTCCGACAGCAGGGACCGTCTCGGGTCGAGCGTCTCGTCGGCACCGCCGCCGAGCACCGAGTGCACGATGACCTCGTTGCCGTCCTCGTCGAGCCCGGCGGCGTCGCAGCCGAGCACGATCGGCAGCCTGTCCTCGCGGATGCCCACCCCCTTGAGCGTCCACAGGTCGTGGTGGTTGAGCGCGGTGGCCCGCACCGTGACGGTGGTCCAGCCGTCGGGAACCTCCGGTTCCGGGCGTTCACCGAGCGTGAGCCCGGTGAGAGGGTTGTCGGGATCGATCTGCGTGGCGGTTACGGCGAACATGGCCGCACCCTACGCCCCCGGCCCCACTCCGAGGCGGTTCGCCCCTCGCCTGACGGGGGGTGTCCTCCACTCCTCCTCCCTCACCCGGCCGGGAGTGTCCTAAGCTCCCAGCCGGACTCTGATGTCGGAGATCATCCGTTCGACCCGTGACCGCTCTCCCGAGGCGGCGACGTACACCCCGTCCCGGCAGGTCTCGGCGGAGAAGCGCTGATCCTGCTGGATCACCGGCACCTGGATCACCCGGACGTCGCAGTGCGGCGCCGGCGCCAGCACCAGCAACGTCCCCGGGGCCGCGCCGAACCACAGCTGCGGTCCCATCAGCTCACCCCGGAACACCCGCCCCGCGCCCGCCAGCCGTACCGGCGCCCCGGCGTCCAGCACGAGATATCCGTCCCGGGTGACCCTGCCGCGCAGCCTCTCGGCCCACAGGAGCCGCTGTTCGAAGGTCATGCCGTCCTTGAGGTCGCGCAGCGCGAGGTGCCAGGAGGCGAAGTCGAACAGCAGTACCTGCCCCTCGGCGGGGGTCATGGGCTGCCAGAGCGTGCTGCGGGCCGCCAGCCTCCGGATCATCGGTCCGCTCCGGGCGACCTCGGCGAGCCCGCCCGGCGGCGCGGTGAGCAGGCGGAACAGGCCGGGGTACCCCTCCAGCCGTCCACCCCGCGCCGGCCGTACCCCCAGCTTGGCCAGGGCCAGCTCGGCGGGGTAGGTGATCTCGGCCTTCGAGCCGTCGGGGAAGACGACGTCCAGGATCTCCCTGCCCCTCCTCCGCCTCGGCTCGGGGTGGAGCGCGTTGGCGGGTGTGCCCGCGGCGGCCGTCGCAGACAGGGCGCCGGGCATGGGCGCCGGTGGCGCGCCGGGCTCCCGGCCGCTCAGCAGACTGACCACCGGCACGGCCACGAGCGCGGCCAGCACCGCGATCCCGATCCAGCGCCGGGGTCCTCTGGGCGGCTGCACCTCGATGACGTCGTTCGGATCATCGGCCATGTCTCGGGCTGCCTCACGGGAAAGTACGGCTTTCACCCATTTTCGAGCGGGTTCCCCCCGGCACCTATACCAAGCGCGTCACAGATGAGATCCGACATGTCACCACTTTGCGACATTCGCTAGCGCGGCGGAGAGGGCAAGGGTCGGACGGCACCTACCGCGGCCGGGGCCTCTGTCCCGTTCCAGAAACCCCGGCCCCAGGCACGGAGGACGGCGGGTTGAGGTCCTCGATGTGCCTCCAGGTGCCGCGACACCGGTTGCCGACCTGCTCTGATCTGCGGAAACACTTATCCGGCACATCACGGAAAGCAGCTGTTCGCCCGATGGGGCCGCGCCGTGAGGGGCCGCCCCCGGCCGTTCGCCTCGATCGCCCGCCGGGCGGATGATTCACCCGATGACCAACCGGCCGCCCGGCCCACCGTCCGCCCGGACGGCCGGCGCGACAGGACCGCGACAGGACAGGGGGACCGCCCCGATGGAACGGTCCCCCTGCACACACCCGTCTCGGCCCCTCCAAAAGAGGCCGAAATCGCCGTTTTTCGGCGCGACTAGAAGGAGAAAACCACCCCGGTCGCGGCGTACAGCGAACAGGCGTTGCCGTAGGTCTGCTGGAACCGGATGAACCGGCCGTCCCAGACACCGGTCGCGGTCACGGTGACCGGGTCATACTGCATCGTGCAGATCACATCCGGCAGCGGCGTGAGCTCGGCGGGGTTCCCCCTGACGGGGATCAGCGCCTCACACGCCCCGTACGGGTCCGGGTGTGTGCCACGCGGCGGATCGCAACTGAGCAGGGCGTGCCGGGCGACGGGCACCGGCCTCTCCCCGTACGCGAAGCTCAGCACGAGCGCCTTCAACCGCCCCGACGGCTTGACCTGGGCCGGCTTGACCTGAAGGGGCTTTCCGGGGAAGGGATGCCACGGCGAGGCCGGGTTCCTCCCGGGCAGATCAGGGTCCCGAGGCGGCGGCTGTGAGGCGGCGGCGGCCGTACCTGAGAGGAACAGAAGCCCGGCAGCAGCCAGGCAGAAGAGACGTCGCATGCAATCCCCCGAGTTTCGCGTGACGCCGAGTGCCGCTCACCCTCTCGCAACCGCCCCGCCCCGGCAACGACCGACCCTCCTGTTTTCGCAGGTCATGGCCTTGTCGAGCCCGTATCGCCGCCCCCCGCCAAGCGCGGGTAGATCAGACGCCGCCACCATCCTTCCGGTTCCCCCAGTTTGGTAACGAAATGATATCGGTCCTGACGCCCACTCATTTTGTACCGTTTCAACCGTTCTTGGCCTAGTACGGTCTCGACTTGTCTCTTTACGCAGCGTGGATCGCGTCCCGAGTGATCCACGACAAAGAAGGAGCTAGATTGAACGTCCGAGCCAAGCGCCTGGTCCTCCCCCTCGGAGGTGCCCTCGTGGCCACCTCCATGATCGGCGCCACCCTCACCACCTCCGCCCAGGCAGACCCCGACCTCAAGACGGGGACCCTGGCCGAGTCCGGTAACGCGACGGCCATCGCGGGCTACTGGACTCCCTCCCGGCTGAAGTCGGCGAAGACCTACGTGTCGGAGTCGACGGTCTCGGCCAAGCTGAAGTCCGGCGGCTCCCAGATCGCCGCCGACGGCAGGCCCGGCGTTGTCGCCCCGATCGGCGAGCCGGGCAAGAGCGCGGGCAAGTCGAAGAACCTGAACCTGCCCATCACGGTCGGCAAGGTGTTCTTCCTCGACGACAAGGGGCAGGAGCGCTGGTGCTCCGGCACCTCGGTCCAGTCGAAGTACCGCAACCTGGTGGCCACCGCCGCCCACTGCGTGTACGACACCGACACGAACAAGCCCTACAGCAACTTCGTGTTCATCCCCGGTTACTACAAGGGCAAGGCCCCCTGGGGCGTCTACGTCGGCTCGAAGTTCAACACGCACTACGACTTCGACGTCTACGAGGACTACGACTACGACTACGCGTTCGTCAACGTCTTCAACGGCATCAAGCAGACCGGTGTCAAGGAGGTCACCGTCCCCGAGTACGAGTCCGCCAAGGGCTTCAAGTACACCGAGGACAAGGAGATCTCCCAGAAGGAGTACGAGGCCGGCATCGACCGGTACGGCGAGAAGGGGCCGTACTGGAAGAAGTCCGCAGACCCCGACGTCTCGACGATCGGCAAGCCCGACGACGCCGCGCAGTACATCGAGGAGTACGTCAAGGACGGCCGGGGCGGCGTCAAGCTGACCGCGGTCGAGGTCGGCGAGAGCACCTACAAGGCCGCCCCCACCGGCCTGGACAACAACACCAAGTTCGAGCGCTTCAGCGACGACAAGGGCAAGGTCGCCATCAGCCAGCAGCAGTACCAGCAGCTGCTGAAGGACAAGGGTGACGGCAAGTTCCTCGGCAAGCTGGAAGCCACCAAGGACGTCAACGGCAACGAGATCGCCTGGTACAAGACCCAGTACTTCGTCAAGAAGTGGGTCAAGACCACGGTGAAGGAGCTCTACTTCTACACGAAGTTCTACGTGGTGCTCCTGGCCGACGCCGGCCGGCTCGGCGACAACGTCGGCGGCCAGGGCTTCACCTGGAACCAGAAGTCGGGCAAGAAGGTCTTCACGTTCGGCTACCCGGCCTTCGCCCACCTGGACGGCGACAAGCCCTACAGCGGCCACACCATGAAGTGGTGCTACGGCAAGACGGGCGCCGCCCCGGCCGTGCCGCAGTACAAGGCCGAGGAGCAGCAGGCCATCAAGTGCGCCTTCACCCCGGGCGCCAGCGGCGGCCCGTTCCTGCTGCAGTACAAGAGCAGCAAGCGGACCGGCTACCTCAACGGTGTCGTGAGCCTGACGCTCGACAGTGACAAGAACGGCCGCTACGACCGGGTCACCACGCCGTACTTCAACGGTGAGACCTACGGCATCTACAAGTACGCCGCCAACCTCTGGACCGGGAAGCTCCCGGCCTAGGGTGTTGACGTCGTGACCGTGGGGAGGCCTGCTGTTTCCGGGCCTCCCCACTTCGCGTTTTGACGGGGTGCTTATGCTCCGCAGGGCAGGCTTTTTAACAAAAGTGCCAAAGAAGATCAATCTAGCGACCTGCCCAAAACTAAGTTGATCTGGAAAAATCACCCCTTACGACCACGATCCGGCTCTCGATCCAGAAGGAAACGCGCTTCATGTCCCCCCGCGTACCGCGGCTCACGGCCACACTTGGCGCCTTCATGGCCGCCTGTGTGCTCGCGATGTCCGCGTCCGCCGGGAGCGCGAGCGCCGGCGTCCGGAACACGGTGGCCGGCAGCATCACGTCCATCACGCTCACCAAGAACAGCGCGGACATGAAGCGGATCGCGGAGTACTGGAGCCCGGCCAGGATCAAGCAGGCGCAGGACAACAACCCCGCCACGCCCGAGGTCAAGCCCAGCGACGGCGGCAGCGCCGCCTCGGCGTCCCCCGTCCCCTCCGGCACGGCCGCCGGCGCCGCGGCGGCCGGTGGCGAGGCGGCCATGACGACGGCCTACAGCTCCGCCAGGAAGACCACCCCCGTCATCAGGCCCACCCTCCCGACGAAGAGACCCCCGATCGGCGGCACCCTGCCGGGCACCGTCGGCAAGGTGTTCTTCAAGATCGGGGACAAGGAGTACTGGTGCTCCGCCTCGGCGGTGACGTCCAAGAACCGCAACCTGGTCGCCACGGCCGGACACTGCGCCTACGAGGCCAAAGAGGGTAAGCACGCCGACTACTGGATCTTCATCCCCGGCTACGCCCAGGGCAGGACCCCGTACGGCATCTACGTCGGCCACTCGCTCAACCTGCACGAGAACTTCACCGCCAAGGGCGACTACGACTACGACTACGCCTTCGTCACGGTGCACGACGGGTTCGTCTGGAAGCCGGGCAAGTCCCCGAACACCTACGAGATGGAGTCCGTCGGCACTCTGGAGGACAACGTCGGGGGGCAGGGCCTGACGGTCAACCGCGGTGTGGGCCTGTCGGTCTTCGCCTTCGGCTACCCGGCGGCCCCCCACATCGACGGGAGCAGGCCGTACGACGGGCAGAAGATGCTCTGGTGCGACGGGCGGACCTACCGTACGAGGGCGCCCACCCGCCTGGTCGAGATGGGCATCTCCCTCGGCTGCACGTTCACCGGCGGGGCGAGCGGGGGGCCCTGGCTGGTCGGTTACGACACCCAGCGCGGGCTCGGCTACCTGAACGGCGTGAACAGCTTCGCCTGGGACACCGACGCCGACAAGAAGTACGACCGCATCTCCTCCCCTTACTTCATCCAGTCGACCTACGTGGTCTACCAGTACGCCGAACGCCAGAGCACCACCTGACCTCACAGGCACCTTATGGGTGCCTTAAAAGAGGGTTAAGGCACCCATATATGGCGGTTCACCCGACCCATGACTGCATAGGTTCTTGGCGTCCCGTGATTCCAATGCCTGCCCACATCGCAGCGCAAGGAGCAGTCTTGAAGCGCATCCTCCTCCCCGTCGGCGGCACCGTCCTCGCCGGCGGTCTGCTGGCCGCCGGTCTGGCCGGTACCGCCCAGGCCGCCCCGGACTGGGCGACCGACCCGATGGCCGCCAACAACGCCGCAGCGGTGTCGGTCGTCGACTTCTGGAGCGCGTCCAACAACGCCGCCCTCAAGAAGGCCACGGCCTACTACCACGACACCACCCCCACCTCCTGGAAGTCCGGCGGCGGCTACTCCCCCGACGGCAAGCCCGGTTCCGTGGTCCCGATCGGCGGGGAGAAGGCCGCTTCGGCGAAGGTCAAGAACATCAACCTGCCCAGGACCATCGGCAAGGTGTTCTGGGTCGACGCGAGCGGCCAGCCCAAGTGGGCCTCGGCCACCTCGATCCAGTCGAAGTACCGCAACCTGGTCGCCACCGCCGCCCACAACGTCTACGACACCGCGGGCACCGGCGACCCGAAGGTCCTCGACAAGTGGGTCTTCGTCCCGGCCTACTACCAGGGCAAGGCCCCCTACGGCATCTACGTCGGCAAGACCGCGTGGACGCACTACGACTTCGACGTCTACGAGGACTACGACCGCGACTACGCGTTCGTGACCGTCTACAACGGCGTTCTCAACAACGGCCAGAAGCAGGTCACCAAGGCCGAGTACGACGGCTTCACCGGACCGAAGTGGACCGCGGGCGGTCACTACTTCATCGGCCTCTCCAAGGACGCCGGCCGGCTCGGCGACAACGTCGGCGGCCAGGGCTTCACCTGGAACCAGAAGACCGGCCAGAGCGTCTACGTCTTCGGCTACCCCGAGGGCCCGCACCCCGACGGCGACAAGCCCTACACCGGCGTCACCCCCAAGTGGGTGTACGGCAAGACCTCCGGCAAGGTCTACGTCTCCGCCGCCGAGAAGGTGGAGGAGCACGTCGGCCTCAAGGGCGCCCTCACCCCCGGCGCCGACGGCGGCCCCTGGCTCGTCAAGTACAACAACGCCAAGCGTCTGGGCTACGTCAACGGTGTCACCAGCCTCTTCGGTGACCAGGACAAGAACGGCCGCTACGACCTGATCACCTCGGCCTACTTCGACGGCGAGACCGCCGACATCTACAAGAAGGCCGCCAACGTGTGGTCCGGCCGGATCGTCGGCCCGAACGGCGAGCTCTACAAGTAACGCACAAGCGGGAGCAGCAAGCCCTTCACCCCCCTCTGCTCCACGGCGTGGGGCCCGGCACCAGCCGGGCCCCACGCTTTTTTTGTGAGGCTTCGGGGAAGGTCGTGAAGCCTCACCGGGGACCTGTCGAGGGCGTTAGACGTGGTTCGCTCGGATTCGGTGCCATCAAATCAGTGTGATCTGCGTCACATCGATTAGGTAACTGAGCGTATCGGGACACTTACCCCGCATCGGACGTCCGTCCAGCCAGGCTCCTGGTGATCTGCAAAAACACCACACATCAACCTCAAGCGCAACAAGAGTTCCGAGGTCCAGTAAAGGTAACGGAACGATCTCGCGGGGACGGAGCCCCTTCTTCCCCACCAAAGCAGCTACCGATTCCCAAGATCAGCACTGTATGTTTCTGGCTATCCCTTTACTGACGCATGGGACGCAAGAAGCGTTCCACATCAGACCAAGGAGTTCCCCTTGAAGCGCATCCTCATCCCGGCCGGTGGCGCCGTTCTCGCCAGCGGTCTGCTGGCCGCCGGCCTGGCCGGTACCGCCCAGGCCACCCCGGACTGGGCGACCGACCCGATGGCCGCCAACAACGCCGCGGCCGCCTCCGTGG
The DNA here is from genome assembly GCF_053601935.1 of Streptosporangium sp. NPDC004631. Classification (NCBI taxonomy): domain Bacteria; kingdom Bacillati; phylum Actinomycetota; class Actinomycetes; order Streptosporangiales; family Streptosporangiaceae; genus Streptosporangium; species Streptosporangium sp. NPDC004631. The sequence goes on from NZ_JBSGCR010000006.1 coordinate 254,336, forward strand.
CCCAGTACTGGAGCGCCTCGAACAACGCGGCGCTGAAGAAGGCCACGGCCTACTACCACGACGCCACCCCCACCTCCTGGAAGTCCGGTGGCGGTTACTCCCCCGACGGCAAGCCCGGCGTGGTCGCCCCGATCGGCCAGGAGAAGGTCGTCGCGGCGAAGGTCAAGAACATCAACCTGCCGAAGAACATCGGCAAGGTGTTCTGGGTCAACGCCAAGGGTGAGCCCAAGTGGGCCTCGGCCACTTCGATCCAGTCGAAGTACCGCAACCTGGTCGTCACCGCCGCTCACAACGTCTACGACACCGAGGGTGTCGGCGACCCGGGCAACGTGCTCGACAAGTGGGTCTTCGTCCCGGCCTACTACCAGGGCAAGACGCCTTACGGCATCTACGTTGGTAAGACCGCCTGGACGCACTACGACTTCGACGTCTACGAGGACTACGACCGCGACTACGCGTTCGTGACCGTCTACAACGGCGTGTTCTTCGGTGGCAGCAAGCAGGTTACCGGCGCCGAATACGAGAAGTTCGTTGGGCCGAAGTACGTCAAGGACGCCTGGATCACCGAGGCCGAGTACAACGCCCTCAAGGACAAGTACGGCCCCAACGGCCCGCAGTTCACCGTTCCCGAGGCCAACGGCACCGACAAGGTCGGCGACGACTACCCGGGCGCGAAGTACCTGTCCTACGTCGAGGTCACCGAGGCCGGATACGCCGAGGCCCTGAAGAGCACCAAGTTTGACGGTGTCTACAAGAACGGCGAGGCCGCCGCTCCCCCGAACGGCAAGATCGTCAAGAAGCTGACCGAGGCCGAGTACAAGGAGCTCCTCGCCAAGAAGGGCGCCGGCGGCTTCCTCGGCAAGGTTGAGGAGCTCAAGCAGGGCAACATCGTCACCGGCTGGCAGTCCACCCAGTACTACGTCAACCAGTGGTACAAGAAGGACGCCGTCAAGTTCGGTGTGCACAGCTACTTCATCGAGCTGTCCAAGGACGCCGGTCGCCTCGGTGACAACGTCGGTGGCCAGGGCTTCGCGTGGAACCAGAAGACCGGCCAGCCGGTCTACGTCTTCGGCTACCCCGAGGGCCCGCACCCCGACGGCGACAAGACCTTCACCGGCATCACCCCCAAGTGGTGCTACGGCAAGACCACCGGCAAGGTGTACGTCTCCGCCGCGCAGAAGATCGAGGAGCACGTTGGCCTGAAGTGCTCGATGACCCCGGGTGCCGACGGCGCCGCGTGGCTCATCAAGTACAACAACGCCAAGCGCATCGGCTACGTCAACGGTGTCACCAGCCAGTTCGGTGACCAGGACAAGAACGGCCGCTACGACCTGAGCACCTCGGCCTACTTCGACGGCGAGACCGCCGACATCTACAAGAAGGCCGCCAACGTGTGGTCCGGCCGGATCGTCGGCCCGAACGGCGAGCTCTACAAGTAAGCCGTAAGGATCGGATGATTTCTGAGCCAGGGGGTCCAAACCTCTAGCTCACCCGGTTTCAAACAGAGGGGCCCGGCAGCCGCCGGGCCCCTTTGCCGTGCCCGCCCCCTTCGCCGTGACCCGCCCTCCTCCTCGCCTGTGCCGTACCCGCCTTCCCCGCGCGCGTGGCGGGCTCACCCGGCGAGCACGAGTTCTCTGCTCCGCTCCTTCAGCTCCACCACCGGCGCCTCGGCGGCGAAGGGGGTGAGCCGCCGCCGCAGGTCGGTCACGTATGACCGGGTGCGCACGGACTGCAGGCCGGCCGCCAGCTCCAGCGCCTCCGCCGCCGCCGTACAGGCGTGTTCCAGCTCGCCGCATCCGAGCAGCCCCGCCGAGAGCAGGGACAGGTTGAACATGCGTCCACGGACGTAGCGGCCGTCCATCTCCAGCGACCGCCGGGCATGCCGTACGGTCTTGGCACCGTCGCCCAGGTCGCGGAAGCAGTGGGCGAACTTGGCCGACAGGTACGCCTCGTCGAAGTAGGCGATCCAGTCCGGCTCGTCGGCGGCCACGCGCCGGTCGAAGGCCGTCTCGGCCTCGTGCAGGGCACGCCCGCACGCCGCGCGGTCCTCCAGCAGGGCGTGGGCGTGGGCCTCCAGCACGTGGGCCTCCGCCAGCAGGGTGAGGACGCCCGCGCGGCGGGCCGAGAGCCGGGCGGCGCGGGCCAGGTCGAGGGCGTGCGCGGGCTGCCCTATGTATATGGCCTGGTGGCTCATCCCGGCGAGGATCTCCCCGCCGAACCCGTGGTCTCCCGCTCCCCTGGCCAGCTGTAGCGCCTGGATGAGGTAGCGCTGGGCCAGGCCGTGCTGCTCCAGGTCGTAGGCCATCCATCCGGCGAGCCTGGTCAGCTCGGCCGCGGCGGACGCCAGTGCCCTGCCGGTGGGTTCGCCGTAGGAGCCCTCTCTGAGCAGCGGGGCGACGGCGGTGTCCAGATATCTCACCACCGCCGGCCTGACCCTGCCGCCGCCGAACCTGTTGTCCAGCTCGCCGAAGGCCCTGGTCACCTCCCGGACGGCGGCGATGTCGGCCATGCCCACCCGCCGGGCGCCGCCCGCCGCCGGGCCGCCTTCCGCCGGGAGGGTCAGCCAACGCAGGGCTCCGGTGGTCCCGGCGCCGATCGCGAAGGTGGAGTCGAGCAGAAATCTGCGTCTCTCAACGTCCCCGCGCCACAGTGCTGTCACGGTCGCGATCCCTTCCTGCCACGTATGGGGGAACTCCTGTCCCAGGTCAAGAGGTGCCGAGACGGCCGGCATGCCGAGGTCGTCCGCGCTGACCGACCGGCCGAGCCGGAGGGTGAAGATCTCCGCGAGCAGGGCCGGGACCGGATCCTCCGGCCGCTGACCGCCGATCCAGTGCAGAACGGAACCGTGGTCGTACTTCAGGCCGGGCAGACCACGGGTCACGCCCAGTTCGTTGAGCCTTCGGGTCAGCCCTTTATGGGTGAAACCCGACTCGGCGATGAGCCGCCGGAGTAAACGGTTGGGCTCGCGTTCCATCGCTCTCCTCACCCTGAGAGCCGGTTGAGCTCGGGGAACGTGTCGACACCCCTGCGCCGGCATCCGCCCCTCGTGCACGCCCTTGCCCGATCAGGTAACGGAGAGCTTTTTTTATAGCACAATCTGTGACTATTTTTTGGGTTTCCCGAAACGGAGAGACGCCCCTCGCCGATGGGGCGAGGGGCGTCTTCACCGGAACACTCCGGGAGGTCCCGGAAGGAGATCTACAGGCGGGCCACTCCGTCCGCGCGGGCCTGCGCGGCGACCGCGGCGACGACCGCGGGGGCGACACGCTCGTCGAACGCGCTCGGGATCACGTAGTCGGCCGACAGCTCGTCGTCGCCGACCACGGCGGCCAGGGCCTCGGCCGCGGCCACCTTCATGTTCTCGGTGATGGTGGAGGCCCGGACGTCGAGCGCTCCCCGGAAGACGCCGGGGAAGGCCAGCACGTTGTTGATCTGGTTGGGGAAGTCGGAACGGCCGGTCGCCACCACCTGGGCGTGCCTCCTGGCGACCTCGGGGTGCACCTCGGGGGTCGGGTTGGAGAGCGCGAAGACGATCGAACCGGGCGCCATCGACGCGACGGCCTCCTCCGACACGGTGGAGCCCGAGAGGCCGACGAACACGTCGGCGCCGGCCAGCGCCTCCTCGGTGGAGCCCTGCAGGGCAGCCCTGTTGGTGTCGCGCGCCAGGGCCTCCTTCACCGGGTTGAGCCCGTCGCGGCCCTGGTGGATGAGCCCCTTGGAGTCGGAGACCGCGATGTCGCCGATGCCGGCGTTGAGCAGGATGCGGCTGACCGCCACCCCTGAGGCGCCGGCGCCGGCGACCACGGCCCGCAGGTCGCCGAGCGAGCGGCCGGTCAGCCGGGCGGCGTTCTTCAGCGCCGCCAGCACAACGATCGCGGTGCCGTGCTGGTCGTCGTGGAAGACCGGGATGTCCAGGAGCTCGCGCAGCCGGTCCTCGACCTCGAAGCAGCGGGGCGCGCTGATGTCCTCAAGGTTGATGCCGCCGAAGGAGGGGGCGAGCCGCGCCACCGTTTCGACGATCTCGTCCACGTCGGTGCAGGCGATGCAGATCGGCACCGCGTCGACCCCGGCGAACTGCTTGAACAGCAGGGCCTTGCCCTCCATGACGGGCATGGCCGCCGCGGGTCCGATGTCCCCGAGGCCGAGCACGGCGGTGCCGTCGGAGATGACCGCCACCACGTTGGACACCCAGGTGTACTCGTTGACGAGGCCGGGCTCCTCGGCGATCGCGGTGCAGACCTTGGCCACGCCCGGAGTGTAGGCGAGTGCCAGGTCGTCGGCGTTGCGTACCGGAACAGTTGAGCGGATCTCCATCTTGCCCCCGCGGTGCAGGGCGAAGGCCGGATCGAGATCAAGTGCTTCGAGGGAGATGGAGGAAGGTGTTACTGCCACAGCGACCCCTGTAGTTCAAGACGGATTGATCCTTCATAGACACCGTTACGGGCGTGGCCCGGCTTCGGTAGTCGCGCGGGCCCGCTCGCCGGAACGGTGGTCTGGAGGGGGGGACGGGGGTCACCCGCTGCTTGATTGTGCCACATGGGGAGGCCGCCCCCGCTGACAGGGGCGACTCACTTTCACTGACATGGTGTTGACCAGGTCATACGTGTAATACTCAGGGCTTCGTTCATCGCTTACATGGACGGACCGCCCGATGGATCTGACCTCCTACGCCGAGCTCGCCGTACTGCTGATCAACAGTCCCGACCGGTTGACCGGCCTGGACGGACTGCATACTCTCCTGCGGGAGGGCCGCCGCTACCGCCCCGGCTGCCGTATCACGCGGAGCGACCTGGAGGCCCTGCGCGACCTGCGCGAAGAGTTGATCGTCGTGTTCGAGGCCGCGGCCGGCGGCAAGGAGCAGGCCGTGGTCGACCGGCTCAACTCTCTGCTGATCCAGCATCCGGTGCAGCCCCAGATCTCCGGCCACGACGGCGAACGCTGGCACATGCACCTCACCGAGGGCGGCCGGATGGCCGACCAGTACGCCGTGGGCGCCGTGATGGGCCTGGCCACCCTGGTCACCGACCTCGGGGTGAACCGCCTGGGCCTGTGCCAGGCGGCCCCCTGCCGGCGGGCCTACCTGGACACCTCGTCCAACCGGTCCCGGCGTTACTGCTCCGAGCGCTGCGCCAGCCGGGCGAACGTGGCCGCCTACCGGGCCCGCAGGAAGGGCGGCGGCCAGTAGCGCGCCACCACCCGGCCGACCAGCAGCGACGACGGCACGGCGCCGAAGTCCCAGCTGTCGCGGCGCCCGGGGGCACGCTGGTTGTCGCTCTCCAGCCACCATCCCCCGGCCGTCTCCCAGACCACCCGTTTGACGATCAGCGACGACGGGTCGGAGGGGAGCCTGGCGATGACGAGGTCACCGGCTCGGATCGGGGCGCCACGCCGTACCCAGAGCCGGTCGCCGGGGCGCAGCGCGGGCAGCATCGAGTCACCCTCGACACGGACTCTCATGGAGCTCAACCCCATCCACACGGCCATTTGAAGACGAGTAAGGTCGGTAGCGGACCATGCTGATTCCAGCATCAAGGAAGGATTTTCCGATGCTTGCACGACTTCTACCAGCCAAGCACGTCGCGTCCGCGCACTGTGACCTGCCGTGTGGCGTGTACGACCCGGCGCAGGCTCGTATCGAGGCCGAGTCGGTGAAGGCCATCATGGAGAAGTACGCCTCGAACGAGGACCCGGTCTTCCGTTCCCGCGCGCTCTCCATCAAGGAGGAGCGGGCCGAGTTGGTCAAGCACCACCTGTGGGTGCTGTGGACCGACTACTTCAAGCCCCCGCACCTGGAGACCTACCCGCAGCTGCACCAGCTCTTCTGGGACGCCACCAAGCTGGCCGGCGCGGCGGGCGCCAAGGGCACCGTGGACGCGGCCAAGGCCGACGAGCTGCTGAGCAAGATCGATGAGATCTCCAAGATCTTCTGGGCGACCAAGGCGGCCTGAGCCGGCCCCGCGATCGACGCGGCCGGGCCCCGTGTGGTGTGCGACCACACGGGGCCTGACCTGTTCATAGGCCCTATTCCGGTGTCTTAAAGTGTTCTTGAGGTGCCAAATCGCCCCGATCGCGAGTCCAAGCGGGCCAACCACCGCTACGGGGCTGTAGGTTGCAGTCAGCGACTCTGCGAGGAGGAACGTGACCGAACACACCGAGACGCCCGCGGTCGACATGGGCGGGATCCGTGACGTGGTGAGCGTCCGGCTACCGGCCGCGAGCGCCTACCTGTCCGTGCTCCGTACGGCGACAGCGGGACTGGCCGCGCGCCTGGACTTCACGCTCGACGAGATCGAGGACCTGCGCATCGCGGTCGACGAGGCGTGCGCGATGCTGTTGACCCAGGCCGTCCCCGGCACCGACCTGACGGCCGAGTTCGAGCTCACCGGGCAGCTGATGCAGGTCCGGGTCGAGGTCAGCACGGTCGGCAGCTCCGCACCCAAGCGCGACGACTTCGCGTGGATGGTGCTCACCGCGCTGGCAGACGACGTGGATGCCGTAACCGACTCCCCCGACCGCATGGCGATCGTGCTACGCAAGCGCCGAGGCGCAGCGAGGCCGGCGTGACGGAAAGGACTCGTGCCATGGCCGCCAGCGACCACGCCGTGCCCGACCGGGTGCGCGCGCGCCTGCTCTTCGCGGAACTGGCGGAGTTGACCCCCGACGACTCGCGTCGCCAGCGTATCCGTGACGAGCTCGTCGAGCTCCACCTTCCCCTGGTGGAGTATCTCGCCCGCCGGTTCCGCAACCGGGGCGAATGGCTCGACGACCTGACCCAGGTCGCCACCATCGGCCTGATCAAGTCGATCGACCGCTTCGACCTCGGCCGGGGGGTGGAGTTCTCCACCTACGCCACCCCGACGATCGTCGGCGAGATCAAACGGCACTTCCGCGACAAGGGCTGGGCGGTCCGCGTGCCGCGCCGTCTGCAGGAGCTCAAGCTCTCGCTCACCAAGGCGATCAGCGAGCTCTCCCAGCGTGAGGGACGCGCGCCCACCGTCGGTGAGCTCGCCACGTTCCTGAAGATGACCGAGGAGGAGGTGCTTGAGGGGCTGGAGTCGGCCAACGCCTACTCCACGGTCTCCCTCGACGCGCCCGACTCCGGCGACGACGACGCCCCCGCGGTGGCGGACTCCCTCGGCATCGTGGACGACTCCCTGGAGGGTGTGGAGTATCGCGAGTCGCTCAAGCCCCTGCTCGAACGGCTGCCGCCCCGCGAGAAGCGGATCCTGCTGCTGCGCTTCTTCGGCAACATGACCCAGTCGCAGATCGCCACCGAGCTCGGCATCTCACAGATGCACGTCTCCCGGCTGCTGGCCAGGACCCTGGCTCAGCTCCGTGAGGGGCTGACGGCCGAAGACTAGTCCTGTTCCCCGTAGAGGGCCCGGGTCGTCGGCGGGGACAGCAACGCGACCAGTCCGATCACTGTCACGGCGATCAGTGGGATGCCGATGGCCCGCTGATCGGACTGGATCAGCGTGATGCCGACCACCCCGGCGAAGATCTGCGTCAGCACCCCCGGGCTCCGCGCCCACCGCTCCGTCCTGAGCATGCCCAGACCCACCCAGAGCAGGGCCGCGCCGACGAGGATCCCGAACGCGGTGAGAAAGAGCGAGCTCATCGCGTCGGCCGGTCGGCCGATCACCGTCTCCACGCCGACGTAACCGCCGAGCAGCAGGGTGGTGACGCCCTCCAGCCCCATGACGGCGGCGGCGACGGTGAGGGTCAGCGGGCGGTGATTCGACACGGCTCAACCCTATCGCCGGGGCATCTCGCCTCGTTCTATCCGGCCACGACGCCGTTACCGGCGGATACGCTGGCATTATGCGCGCGATGCTCCTGGTGAATCCAAAGGCGACGACGACCAACCGGCGAACGCGGGACGTGCTGATCGGAGCACTGGGCGGATGCATGAACCTGACGGTCGAGGAGACCGCCTACCGGGGGCACGCGGCCCAGCTCTCCCGCAAGGCCCATGCCGCCGGGTTCGACGTGGTGGCCGTGCTGGGCGGCGACGGCACGATCAACGAGACCGTGAACGGGCTGCTCGACGCCGACGACAGCAGGAGCGGCGAGGAGGACGGGAGCGCCGTGGACCGGCCGGCGCTGCTGGTGATCCCCGGTGGGAGCGCGAACGTCTTCGCGCGGGCGCTGGGGCTGCCGAACAACCCGGTCGAGGCGGTCGGCGCGGTGCTTGAGGCGCTGCGCGACGACCGGCGCCGGACCGTCGGGCTCGGCCAGGCGATCTGGGACGACCGGCGCAGATACTTCACCTTCTGCAGCGGCCTGGGGTACGACGCCGAGGTCATCCGAGCTGTCGAGGGGATGCGGGGCACCGGGCGCAGAGCCACCCCGGCCCGCTATGTGAACACCGCGCTGCACCACTATCTCTCGACGGACAAGCGCCACGCCGCCATGACCGTCGAGGGACCGGACGTGCCGCCGACCGGCAACGTCTTCATGGCCATCGTCTCCAACACCTCGCCCTGGAGCTACGTGGGGTCCAGGGCGGTCAGCCCGACGCCGTGGGCGAGCTTCGAGACCGGCCTCGACATGCTGGGGCTGCAGCGCCTGGGGCTGCCGTCGATGCTGCACCTCATCCCCCAGATCATCGGAGCTCGCGACACCCTGCCCACCGGCCGGCACCTCGTGCAACTCCATGACGAGCGGGAGTTCACGCTCCACGCCGAGCGGCCGGTGGCCTTCCAGCTCGACGGCGACTACCTGGGGGAGGTCGAGCGGGTGACCTACCGTTCCGTCCCGAAAGCGTTACAAGTGTTGGTCTAGGCCGTTACATCCGGTCATTATGTGACGCATCCGACATGCATATCAGGCAAAACGTTCTCCCAAACCTCTTGCATGTACTGAGCGTGGCTGACAATCTCAACATTGACGTCGGAACGTAGGACCTTTGAGCGGCCACCCCGCTCCCAGGCCACCGGCGATCGAGCGAACGTGAGCCCGGCCCCAACAGGACCGGGCAATCATTCGCGCTGGTTAGTGAAAGTCTTCACAAAGTAAGCCGCTGGAGCCGAAGCAAGGGCTCCTCTTACGAAGGAGTGGACGCATGGACTGGCGCCACCGAGCTGCCTGCCGTGACGTGGACCCCGAGCTGTTCTTCCCGATCGGCAACACCGGCCCCGCCCTGATGCAGATCGAAGAGGCCAAGCAGGTCTGTCACACATGTAACGTCAGCGAGGCCTGCCTGAAGTGGGCCCTGGAGTCCGGCCAGGACGCGGGGGTCTGGGGCGGCCTGAGCGAGGACGAACGCCGCGCCTTCAAGCGCCGCACGGCCCGCGCCCGCGCCGGCGTCTGAACCCGCGACAGAACCCCCGGACGAAGAACCCCCCGAACGTCTCTCCCCTCCTGCGGTCCATCTCAGGCCGCGGGGAGGGGAATGCCGAGTGTGACCTCGGTGCCGCCCCCCTGCCTGGGCTCGATGGTCAGCCTGCCGGACAGCTCGCCGACGACCAGCGTGCGCACGATCTCCAGCCCGAGGCTGGCGGAGGACTCCAGGTCGAAACCCGGAGGCAGGCCACTGCCGTCGTCGGAGACGATCACGTCAAGCCGGTCGGCCCCCCGTGACACGATCACCTGAAGCCTACCGGGTCGATGGGCCAGCCCGTGCTGGACCGCGTTCTGCAACAGCTCGGTGAGGACCATCGCCAGCGGTGTCGCGATCTCGGAGCGCAGCACGCCGAACGATCCGACCCGGCGCGGCACGACCTGCGCCTCCGGAGCCGCCACCTCGGCCGTCATCGCGATCACCCGGTCGGCGATGTCGTCGAAGTCCACCTGCTCCTCCGGCGTGTGGGAGAGCGTCTCGTGCACGATCGCGATCGAGCCGACCCGGCGCACCGCCTCCTCCAGCGCCTCCCGCCCCTCCGGCACCTGCAACCGCCTGGCCTGCAGCCGGAGCAGGGCGGCCACCGTCTGCAGGTTGTTCTTCACCCGGTGGTGGATCTCCCTGATCGTGGCGTCCTTGGTCATCAGCTCCCGCTCGCGGCGGCGCAGCTCGGTGACGTCCCGGATGAGCACCAGCGCGCCGATCCGGCCGCCCCCGACGACCAGCGGGATCGCCCGCAGTTGCACGACCGTGCCCCCCGACTCGACCTCGGTCTCCCGCGGCTCCCGGCCGCTCGCCACGATCATCAGGTTCTCGTTGATGGGCTCGTCGGAGTAGCAGAGGGTGGCGGTGACACGGCCCAGCTCGGCGCCGACCAGGTCCGCGTTGAGGCCCAGGCGCCGGTAGGCCGACAGCGCGTTCGGCGAGGCGTAGGTGACGCGCCCCGCCCGGTCCAGCCGGAGCAGCCCGTCGCCCACCCGCGGCGAGCGGACCAGGATCGGCTCGGCGCCCGAGAAGGGGAAACGGCCCTCGGCCACCATCTGTGCCAGGTCGGAGGCGCTCTGCAGATAGGTGAGCTCAAGCCTCGAAGGGGTGCGCGCCGAGGAGAGGTTCGTGGAGCGCTGGATCACGCCCAGGAAGTGGTCGGCCCGCCGCACCGGAATGGTCTCCTCGCGCACCGGGACCCCGCTCGACCAGTCGGGGTCGCCCTCCCGGCAGATCCGCCGCTCGTCCCAGGCGGTTTCGATGAGCGCCCGCTCACCCCCGGCCACCGTCATCCCCACGATGTCGTCGTGGTAGACGGTGGGGCCGGTGGTGGGGCGCATCTGGGCGATCGCGATCCAGCCCGTCCCGTCCCTGAGGGGAATCCACAGGATGAGGTCGGCGAACGACAGGTCGGCCAGCAGCTGCCAGTCGGAGACCAGCGAGTGCATCCACTCCAGGTCCGCATCGTCGAGCGCGGTGTGACGAACCGCCAGGTCGCTTAGAGTCGGCACCCGTGCATCATGCGTTCTTTACCGGCCCGAACGCGAATCGGGCGGAGGCCACTGGGAAGATGCCCCCTATGAACGAGAGCCCCGATCCGCTGGCCCGGTTCCGTGCGGCGTCGGCGGCGCGGGAGGCCGCGGGGCTGCGGCGGACCCTGCGCGCCCGCACACCGGACGGCGACGGCCTGATCGACCTGGCCTCCAACGACTATCTCGGGCTGGCAGGGGACGAGCGGCTGGCCGAGGCGGCGACTGCGGCGGTCCGGACGTGGGGAACGGGCTCCACCGGCTCACGCCTGGTCACCGGCTCCACCGCGCTGCACGCCGCGCTTGAGGAGCGGCTGCGCGCCTTCGCCCAGGCGGAGGGCGCCCTGGTGTTCTCATCCGGCTACCTGGCCAACCTGGCGGCCGTGGCGACCCTGGGCGGGGACGCGCTGGTGGTCTCCGACGCGGGCAACCACGCCTCCATCGTGGACGCCTGCCGGCTGTCGCGCTCGCGCGTGGCCGTCACCCCGCACCGGGACGTGACGGCCGTGGAGAAGGCCCTGGCCGACCGGGACACCGAGCACGCGGTCGTGGTCACCGACGCGGTCTTCTCGGTGGACGGCGACCTGGCGCCGCTGGCGGACCTGCACGCGGCGGCCGTACGGCAGGGCGCGCTGCTGATCGTGGACGAGGCGCACTCGATCGGCGTCATCGGCCCCCGGGGACAGGGGGCGGTGCACGCGGCGGGCCTGGCGGGCGAACCCGGCATTGTGAGAACGGTCACACTCTCCAAGTCCCTGGGCTCCCAGGGCGGGGCGGTGCTGGGGGCTCGCGAGGTGATCGAAACCCTGACGGACACGGGCCGCCCGTTCATCTTCGACACCGGGCTGGCCCCCGGCTGTGTGGCCGCGGCACTCGCCGCTGTAGATATCCTTCACAATCAGCCCGAACTGCCCGGATACGTGCGAACCACAGCGAGAGAGCTGGCCTCGATGGCCCGCGAACTCGGTCTGGAGACCAACGATCCGGCGGGTGCGGTCGTCCCAATCGTGCTCGGCCCACCCGAGACGGCACTTCGGGCCGCCGTCATCTGTGCGGAACACGGGGTGCGCGCCGGATGTTTCCGGCCGCCCTCGGTACCGGCCGGCCGCTCTTGTCTGCGGTTGACCGCGCGGGCCAATCTGAGTTCCGATGATCTAGCGGTGATCAGGGGTGCGCTCACCGCCGTGGCCGAGATGATGAAGGTGACCATGTGAGCGAGCGAAACGAGCGGGCCCGCGGGCGAGGCGCCCGCGGTGGTGCCGGTGCCCAGCCGTCAGATGAGGTGCGGGCGTGACGGAAGACTCCCCCAGAATCCCGAAGTACTACGACGTGAAGCGCAGTCTGCTCGCCCTCACCAAGAGCCTGGCCGCAGGCAGCGCGCTGCCCCCCGAGCGGACCCTCGCGGTCCGCTTCGAGACGTCGCGCACCACCGTGCGCCAAGCCCTGTCCGAGCTCGTGGTCGAGGGCCGCCTGGTGCGCATCCAGGGCAAGGGGACGTTCGTCGCGCACCCCAAGGTCGCCCAGGTCCTCCAGCTGACCTCCTACACCGGCGACCTCCGGACCGTCGGCCTCGAACCCGACACCAAGATCCTCGACATCAACTACATCACCGCCGACGAACCGCTGGCCCGCCGCCTGGCGATCAACCCCGGCGGCCGGGTGCTCCGGATCCACCGGCTGCGACTGGCCAGCGGCGAGCCGATGTCGATCGACACCACCCACCTGTCGGCCCGGCGCTTCCCCAGGCTCCGGCGCGAACTGGAGGTGCACTCCTCGCTGTACGAGACGCTGCACAACGCCTACAACGTGCGGCTGACCGACGCCGAGGAGATCATCGAGACCGTGCTGGCCACGCCGTACGACGCGCAGGTGCTGAACGTCGACGTCGGGCTGCCGATGCTCCTGCTCACCCGGCACGCCTTCGACGCCGACGGCAACCCGGTGGAGTGGGCCCAGTCCCTCTACCGGGGTGACCGCTACAAGTTCGTCACCCGCCTGCGCCGCCCCTGACCCGCCCCTGCTCCGCCCGGGTCCCGGCCGGGACCCGGGCGGAGCGGGACACCTAAGGTGGGACGGGTGAGCGTTCTCGTGGTCACCGGAACCGACACCGGAGTGGGCAAGACGGTCGTCACCGCCGCGGTGGCCTCACTCGCCAGGGAGCGGGGCTCCTCGGTCGCGGTGGTGAAACCCGCGCAGACCGGGGTCACCGACGCCGAACCCGGAGACCTGGACGACGTCATCCGGCTGTCCGGGGTGACGACCACGTTCGAGTTCGCCAGGTTCCCCGCCCCGCTGGCCCCCGCGGCGGCGGCCCGGCTGGCCGGTCTGCCCCCGGTCTCCCTCGACCGGGCCGCGCTCCGGATCGAGGAGCTGGCACGGTCACACCGGCTGGTGATCGTCGAGGGCGCCGGCGGGTTGCTCGTCCGCTTCGACGAGGAGGGGGCGACCCTGGCCGACCTGGCCAGGACGCTGTCGGCGCCGGTGCTCCTGGTGGCGCGGGCCGGGCTGGGCACGCTCAACCACACCGCGCTGACGCTGGAGGCGATGGCCCACCGGGGGGTGGAGCCGGCCGGCGTGGTGATCGGGTCCTGGCCCGCCGATCCCGGCCTGGCCGAACGGTCCAACGTGACGGACCTGGAGACGCTGGCCGCCCGGCCCCTCTCGGGCGCGCTCCCGGAGGGCGCCGGGTCCCTCGGCCGGGACGCCTTCGCCCGGATGGCCCGCGCCGCCCTGGGCCCGGCGCTGGGCGGCGGGTTCGATCCCGCGGCCTTCCGGACCACCCTTAGGCTCTTGCCGTAGACGAAGGCTGGAGAGCGGAGCAGCATGAGCGACATACTCGACATCGCCCGGGTACAGGTCCTCCAGGAGGGCCGGGGGCTGGACGCCGCGCAGGCTCTGCGGTGCCTGGAATTACCCGATGACCGCCTCGCCGATCTGCTGGCACTCGCACACGAGGTGCGGATGAAGTGGTGCGGCCCCGAGGTGGAGGTCGAGGGGATCGTCTCCCTCAAGACCGGCGGCTGCCCCGAGGACTGCCACTTCTGCTCCCAGTCGGGGTTGTTCCCCTCACCGGTCCGCGCGGCCTGGCTGGACATCCCCTCCCTGGTCGAGGCCGCCAGGGAGACCGCGGAGACCGGCGCCACCGAGTTCTGCATCGTGGCGGCCGTGCGCGGCCCCGACCGGCGGCTGATGGACCAGGTCCGCGAGGGTGTGAAGGCGATCCGGGAGGCGGTGGACATCAACGTCGCCTGCTCCCTGGGCATGCTCACCCAGGATCAGGTGGACGAGCTGGCCGGGATGGGCGTGCACCGCTACAACCACAACCTGGAGACCGCCAGGTCGCACTTCGGGAAGGTCGTCACCACCCACACCTGGGAGGAGCGCTGGGAGACCTGCCTGATGGTGCGCGAGGCCGGGATGGAGCTGTGCTGCGGCGGCATCGTGGGCATGGGCGAAACCCTGGAGCAGAGGGCGGAGTTCGCCGGGCAGCTCGGCGAACTGCGGCCCGACGAGGTCCCCCTGAACTTCCTCAACCCGCGCCCCGGCACGCCCCTTGAGTCGTTCCCGCTGCTGGAGGGGTCCGAGGCGCTCAAGACGATCGCCACCTTCCGGCTCGCGCTGCCCCGCACGATCCTGCGCTACGCCGGTGGCCGCGAGCTGACCCTGGGCGACCTGGGCACCCGCGACGGCATGCTCGGTGGGATCAACGCGATCATCGTCGGCAACTATCTCACCACCCTGGGACGCGACGCCGGTGCGGACCTCGATCTGCTGGTGGACCTGAAGATGCCCATCAAGGCGCTCTCCGACAGCCTCTGACCACGCCGGCCCCCGCCCGGACCCCTCCGGGAACGGGCGTTCGCCGACCGGCCTCCACAGCCTGGCCGGCCCCCGTTCCCGGCGTCGGCGGCGTTAGTCGGCGCGAATCTGGGCAGGGAGAACAATCCCTGTCCGGGTAAGTGACTGACTGGTAGGTTGCGCGATATGGAGTCTCCAAAGCACGCAGGTGACATCGCGGTCGCCGTCTCCAAGGTCTACGGCATCGAGACCATGTTCACCCTGTCCGGCGGGCACGTCTTCCCGCTCTACGACGGAGCGGTTCACGAGGGCGTGTCCATCCTGGACGTGCGGCACGAGCAGAGCGCGGTCTTCGCCGCCGAGGCGACCGCCCGGCTGACCCGCAGGCCCGGTCTGGCGGTGCTCACCGCCGGTCCCGGCGTCACCAACGGCGTCAGCGGCGTGGCCACCGCGCACTTCAACGGCTCCCCCGTCGTGGTCATGGGAGGCCGGGCACCGCAGTCGCGCTGGGGGTCGGGCGCGCTCCAGGAGATGGACCACCCACCGCTGTTCGCGCCGATCACCAAACTGGCCTTCACCAGCTCGGGTCCCGACTCCATCGGCGAGGACGTCGAGATGGCCTTCAGGACCGCCCTCGCCCCGCACCGCGGCCCGGTCTTCCTCGACTTCCACATGGACCACCTGTTCGCCGCCGCTCAGCCGCTCGACCACGTCACCGAGACACTGACCCCGTCGCCGCTCGAACCCGACCCCGACGCGCTGGCCGGGATCGCCCGCCTGATCGCCGAGGCCGAGCGCCCGGTGCTGGTGCTGGGCTCCGACGTGTGGATGGACCGTGCCGAGGAGGTCGCCCGGGCCTTCGCCGAGGAGTTCCGCCTGCCGGTCATCCCCAACGGCCAGGGCCGAGGCGTCCTGCCCGCCGGACACGAGCTGCTGGTCACCCGCGCCCGCGGCCTGGCCTTCTCCCAGGCCGATCTGGTGATCGTGGCGGGCGCCCCGATGGACTTCCGTCTCGGCTACGGCTGGTTCGGCGGCAAGAACGGCAACCCGCTCGCCAGGGTCGTGCACCTGGCCGACGCGCCGTCGCAGCTGACCACCCACATGGAGCCCTCGGGGGTCGCCGCCGGCGACCTGTCGCTGGTCTTCTGGGGGCTCGGCACGGCCTGCAACGAGGCCGGAGTGTCCCCCAAGGGCCACGCACCGTGGCTGGCGAAGCTGTCCGAGGCCGCCCAGGCCGCCGTCGCCGGCGACGCCGGGCTGCTGACCTCCGACTCCGACCCGATCCACCCGGTGCGGATCTACGGCGAGCTCGGCAAGGTCCTCGCCGAGGACGCCGTGGTGATCGGCGACGGCGGCGACTTCGTCTCCTACGCGGGCAAGTACGTCGAGTCCAGCCAGCCGGGCAACTGGCTCGACCCCGGTCCGTACGGCTGCCTGGGCACCGGCCTGGGATACGCCATCGCCGCCCGGCTGGCCCGGCCGTCCTCGCAGGTGGCGCTCCTGCTCGGCGACGGCGCGGCGGGCTTCTCCCTGATGGACGTGGACACGCTGGTACGGCACCGCCTGCCGGTCGTGATGATCTGCGGCAACAACGGCATGTGGGGTCTGGAGAAGCACCCCATGCGGATGCTCTACGGTTACGACGTCGCCGCCGAGCTCCAGCCGCAGTGCCGCTACGACCAGGTGGTGACCGCGCTGGGCGGGGGCGGCGAGCTCGTCACCGACCCGTCGGAGATCGGCCCGGCGCTGCGCCGCGCCTTCGACTCCGGCGTGCCGTACCTGGTGAACATCGCCACCGACCCGTCCGTCGCCTACCCGCGCAACACCACCGGCGTCTAGGAGGTCGCCGCCGGGACCGGGGTGGGGGTCGGCGGGCACTTGTCGTTGACCACGGTGATCTCCACGGATCTGCGGGGGTCCCACATGGTTCCCCCGCCGGGGTGCTGCAGGACCACCTTCATGCAGAGCGAGTGGTCGACGTCGGCGCTGTAGCTGACCTTCGCCTTCAGCCCCGCCTTCCTGATGGTCTCCGCGGCCGCCTCCGGCGCCATCCCCATGACGTCCGGCACCTTCCTCTTCACCACCGGGGTCACGGTGGGGGTGGGCGTCGGACTCCCCGTCGGGGTCGGCTCGCCGGTCGGGTCGGGGGTCGCCGACGGCGTCACGGTGGGGGTCGGGGGCGGGGTGTCGCCCTGGGTGGGGGTGGGCGGCCGCTGCGCCTGGTAGGTGACGGTCGGCCGGGGAGTCCGGGGCCGGGTGGTCTTCGGGGGTCTCGGGGACTGGCCGGCGGTGGAGATCGAGCCGGGTCTTCCCGTGGGGTCGGCCTCCGTCTTCCCCGAGGCCGCCATTCCGTTGATCGCCACCGTGACGAGCCCGACGCATATCACGCCCGCCACCGCCGACACGGCCAGCATCCCGCCCCTGCGCCTCGGCCGCTGCGCGGCACGGTGGCCACGCCCTCTCCCGGCGGTCTCGGTGGCCGGCCCCTGGGCCGGCGCGGTCGCGGGGGACAGGGCGCCCTGCCGGTCGGTCCGCGGCGGAGACAGGCCCTGGGAGCCCGCTCCCCCCGCGGTCTCGGCCGGCGGCCCGTGGGGCGACGGCACCGCCGTGGCGCCGGTCTGGAGGCCGAGCGCCGCCTGCCTGGCGGCGCCGCTCATCGCGGCGGCGCTGGGGAACCGCCTGGCCGGATCCTTGGACAGTGCCCGCTCCACCAGGGCCCGGATAGCGGGCGGGACGTGCGGCGGCAGCGGCGGGGGCGCCTCACGGATGTGTTTGAGCGCGATCGTGACCGGTGTGTCGCCGTCGAACGGCCGCTGCCCGGCCAGGCACTCGTACGCCACCACGCCCAGCGCGTAGATGTCCACCGCGGGGGTGACCGGCGCCCCCTCGGCCTGCTCGGGCGCGCAGTAGGCGGCGGTGCCCAGGACCATGCCCGCGTCGGTCAGCCGGCTGGCCGCGTCGGATCTGGCGATGCCGAAGTCGGTGAGCACGAGCGTGCCGTCGGGCCGCACCATCAGGTTTCCCGGTTTGACGTCCCGGTGGACGATCCCCTGATCGTGCACGGCCTGCAGGGCCGAGGCCGCCTGGGCGATGAGCTCCATCGCCGCTCCGGGGGCGATGCTCCCCAGCCGCCCGAGCAGGCGGTCCAGCGGCTCTCCGTCCACGAACCGCATCACCAGGTATGCCGTCGCCCCCGCGCCGGGCACCTCGTGAATCCCGTAGTCGTAGACGTCGACCACCCCTGGGTGGTTGATCGTCGCCATCGCCCGGGCCTCGCCCTGGAAACGCACCAGGAAGCCGGGATCGTCGGTACGGCCCGGGAGCAGCACTTTGACGGCGACGGTGCGGGCCAGGACGATGTCCTCACCACGCCACACTTCGCCCATACCACCGGCGCCGATGCGGGTATCCAGGCGATACCGCCCCGCCAGCGTCGTGCCTTGGGCCACCATGACTCCCCCGTAACCCTCTCCGCTCCCACCCCTGGGTTCTCCAACAAAGCGGATTTGTATCGCGACAACGTCACGGCGAAGTAACGAACCCCTGCACGCCGGGCAGCTTATAAACACGTCGCGTGCCGTAGCATCGCACAAATCTCAAAACCTTTGGGAGCAGTTGTACAGATTGCACATCTATGCCCAAAGAAGCAATCAAAACGTCATTAGTACTGATAGGCGCGGCGGGAACACCCGGTCGACCGGGGCCGTGAACACACCACCCACCCCACCCTTCTCACAATCCCTTACAAGCTTACGCATACCAGACATGAGTCCGTCGATCGGGTCGCCGACGCCCCCCGCGTAAAGGCGCCGGCGCGAGAGCACCGGCCAACGTGGCGGAGAAGCGCGGCGGAGACGGTGTGGAAGGAGCGCGGCCGAGGAGATCAGCCGTTCAGCGAACCGTGCTCCGCGCAGCGCGCCGACCAGCCGCGCGGAGTCACCTGGACCACCATCCGGCGACGGCAGCGAGCGCAGTAACGGGGCGGCTCCATCGCACGCGCGGTGAGACAGACCGCGTGGTCGCCCTCACCGGCCGGGTGGCCGCAGTGATCGCAGTAGGAGGTCACGGGACCAGACTCTATGCTGACGAGCATGACGCTCGCTCCCGGTCTGCGCGCCCGGCTTCTCATCATGGTCGAACGGGAGGACACCGCGATCAGCGTCGGCAGCGGGGACGTCCCCGTGCTGGCCACCCCCCGCGTGCTGGCCCTCGCCGAGCGGGCCACCGTCCAGGCGATCGCCGACGCCCTGCGGGACGGCCAGACCTCCGTGGGCACCAGGGTCGCGCTGGAGCACCTGGCGGCCAGCCCGATCGGCGCCCACGTCGAGCTCACCGCCGAGCTCACCGAGGTCGACGGCCGCCGCCTGGTCTTCACCTTCACCGCCCGCGACCGGCACACCGTCGTCGCGACCGGCACGGTCGAGCGCGTGGTCGTCGACCGCGAGCGCTTCCTGGCGAAGCTCACCGGCTGACCACCCCCGGGTGACCCGCGGCAGGCCCCTCCCCGCCGGCACGGCCGCGGTGACGGCCCCGGAACGGCGCCCCCGCCCCGCCCACGGCGGCGGCTACTCGATGACGGCGATGAGGTCGCCTTCCTGGATGACGTCGCCCTCGGCGACCTTGAGCTGGGCGATCACACCGTCGTCCTCGGCGATGACCGGGATCTCCATCTTCATGGACTCAAGAATGACCAGCGTGTCACCGTCCGCGACGCTGTCACCCTCGGCGACGAGGACCTTCCAGACATTCGCCACCATCTCAGCGTGTACTTCTGCCACCGGACACTCCTATCAATCACTGTGATCCAACTGTGCCAGACGGACCTGGTCAGGCTCTCATCCGAGCGACCAGCCCGGTGTCGTAGTCGCCGTCGACGAACTCGGGGTGCTCCAGCAACTCGGCGCAGAACGGCAGGTTGTTCTTGGGGCCCTCGACCGTGAAGCCCGCCACGGCCTTGCGAGCCAGCTCCAGGGCCTCGGCCCTGGTCCACCCGAACACGCACAGCTTGGCCATGAGCGGATCGTAGAACGGTGTGACGGTGTTTCCGGCAGCGTAACCGGAGTCCACCCGAATCCCCTCACCGGACGGCTCGGCCCAGACACCGATCCTTCCGGGGCCGGGGAGGAAGCGCTTGGGATCCTCGGCGTAGACCCGGAACTCGATCGCGTGACCGCTGGTGGCCACCGGCGGCGCGGTCGTCTCCCCGGCGGCGATCCGCAGCTGCTGCTCGACCAGGTCCACGCCGGTGACGAGCTCGGTCACCGGGTGCTCCACCTGGAGCCGGGTGTTCATCTCCAGGAACACGAAGTCCTGCTTGTCCACGTCCACCAGGCACTCCACGGTCCCGGCGCCGAGATAGCCGACCGCCTCACCGGCCCGCACGGCCGCGGCCAGCATGCGCTCGCGCAGTTCCCCGGTGATGCCCGGGGACGGGCTCTCCTCCACGACCTTCTGGTGGCGCCGCTGCACCGAGCAGTCACGCTCGCCCAGCGCGACAACGGTGCCGTCGGCGAGACCGAGGATCTGCACCTCGACATGACGGGCGCGCTCGATGTACTGCTCCAGCAGGATCGCGGGGGTCCCGCCGAAGCGGGCGGCGGCCCTGGACGCCTGCTCGAACGCCTTGACCAGACCGGCCTCGTCGTGGGCCACCCCCATGCCGATGCCGCCGCCGCCACCGGCCGTCTTCACCATGACCGGGTAGCCGATCCCGGCCACGGCCGTCACGGCCTGCGTCAGGTCGGTGACCGGCGTACGGGTCCCCGAGGCGACGGGCACACCCGCCCGCTCCATGAGGTTACGGGCGTTGATCTTGTCGCCCATCCGCTCGATCGCCTCGGGCGACGGGCCGATCCAGACCAGGCCGGCGTCGATGACGGCCCTGGCGAACACGGCGTTCTCCGAGAGGAAGCCGTACCCCGGGTGGACCGCCTGGGCACCCGACGTCCGGGCGGCCTCCAGGACCTTTCCGGCGTCGAGGTAGCTCTGCGCCGGATGGGCCGGCCCCAGCGGGATCGCCTCGTCGGCCTCCCCCACAAACGGGAGGTCCGCGTCTGCCTCGGAATACACGGCAATGGCCCGCAGCCCCATTCGCTGGACCGTGCGGATGATTCGCCGGGCGATTTCGCCACGGTTGGCGACCAGAACAGACTCGAACACGTTGATGGACCCCTTTCGACCGCTCCACCCTACGACCGGATACTCCCTACAACCGTTCGCCCGAAACCACCGATCGCGGCGACACGATCTGTAGGAAACCCACAACAGCGCGATGACCGCCCCCTCAAGGTCGCCTCGCCTAGAGACGGTGCAGCGAGGCGAGGCGGTCGATGACGCGGGTCATGGCCTCGACCACCGCGGGGGCGTACTCCGCGCCGGCGCCCAGGCGGAGCCGTTCCAGGGCGGCTCCGGCCCGGTCACGGTCGGTCGAGCCGCCGACCAGGTCGTCGTAGGCGTTGGCCGCCTTGATGATGAGGCTGGCCGGCGGCGGCGCCTCGGAGCAGGGGTCGCACTGGCGGCGGACGATCTCGGCGACGCGGTCCAGCACCCCGGTCTGCCGGATCACCTCCGCGCCCAGCTCGGCGATCCGCCGCGCCTGCTCGGGATCGGTGAGCACCGTCGCACCGCCGGGGATCGGGTCGCGCAGCGAGAGCTGGCCGATGTCGTGCATGAGCGCGGCGTACTCCAGGTCCAGCAGCTCGGGCTCGGCCATGCCCAGTTCCCGGCCGATCGCGACCGCCAGGCGGCTGACCCGGTGCGAGTGTCCCGGTTCGACGTAGCCGCCGACCTCGGTGACCCGCGACAGCGCCCGGACCGTCTGGAGATAGGTGGCGCGGATCCCGGCGTACTTGCGGAAGGCCACCTGGGTGACCAGCAGCGGCGCGGCGAAGACCAGCAGCGCCGCCATGCCCATGCTGTGCGAGGCGAGCGCGAGCAGGATGCCGGAGGCCGCGACGGCGGCCCAGAGCGGTGCGGCCATCCGCAGCTCGTCCTGGACGGCCACGGCGAAGGCGGCGCGCACCTGCTCGGCCCGGAGCACGGCGGCCAGCAGCACGTCCACCAGCACCATCACCGAGATGAGCAGGGCCATCACACCGACGGCCGGCCACCAGTCGCCCTCGGGGCCCTTGGCGAGGTCGAAGAGCGGCCCGGCGAGCGGGCGGTAGGCCAGGGCCAGCAGGGCACCGGTGAACAGCCGGCGTGCCATGGCGTCCGCCCCCGGCGGGCGGCCCACCGCCAGGTGCGGCAGCGCCCCCGCGGCCATGCCGACCGCCAGCACCGCGATGACCTGGAGCGCCGAGTGCTGTGCCGGGACGTTGCCCAGGTCCAGCAGGAGCGTGTAGCCGAGCGCGGCGGCGGCACCGATCGGCGCCACCTCGCGGTTGCCCGGCATCGTGAGCCTGGCCAGTTCCCCGGCTGCGATCAACGCGCCGAAGCCGATGGCGACCTCGGGGGCGAGCAGGCCGGCGGCGGCCGTGTGCGCCACCCCGGTCAGCGCCAGCAACCCCGCCACGCAGATCAGCAGGAGCTGGCCCGAGTCGAGTCGCCGGAACATCCGGGGGGCGCGGGTCGCGGTTGCGCTGCTCATCGCTCCGGCACCACCTGAATGGGTGTGGTGGGGTCGTCGTGGTCCTTGGCGGTGGTCTCCGCCGTGTCGGCCGGGGGCACGACGATCTTGCGTGGCGGCTCCCAGCCGTCGCGGTCCACCGCCTTGATGAAGGCGGTGACCATCTCCGGGTCGAACTGGGTGCCGGCGCCCTTGCGCAGCTCGGCCACGGCCACCCCCACCGGCCGGGCACCCCGGTAGGAGCGGTCGGAGGTCATCGAGTCGAAGGCGTCGGCCACCGCGATGATCCGGGCGAACTCCGGAATCTCGTCCCCCGCCAGTCCCATCGGATAGCCCCTGCCGTCCTGCCGCTCGTGGTGGTGCATGATCCCGGCGAACGCCTCGTCCAGGAAGTCGATGCCGCGCACGATCTCCAGCCCCCGCATCGGGTGGAGCTGGATGGCGGCGAACTCCTCCTCGGTGAGCGGACCGTCCTTCTGCAGCACCTTGGTGGGCACCCCCAGCTTCCCCACGTCGTGGAGCATCCCGGCGTAGCGGATCGCCCGCAACCGCTCGGAGCCCATGCCGATCTCCTGCGCGATCATGCCGGAGGCCAGCGAGACGCGAGTGCAGTGGCCGCGGGTGTAGTAGTCCTTGGTCTCCACCGCCTGGCAGAGCGCGGCGATCGTGGCGTCGTAGGAGCGCTGCTGGGCGAGATACTGGCCGAAGGCCCAGCGGGCGACGAACAGCGGGAGCAGCACGAGCACCGCCGAGATCGAGTTGACCGTCGCCCAGAGCCCGGCGATCAGCAGCCCGAAGGTGGCGTAGCCCAGGTAGGAGACCAGAAACTGGGCGAGCCCGCGCAACGGCACCTGGTCGGCCTGGCCGGTGACCACGAGGACGACCGCGATCAGGACGAAGTTGAGCGGCACGAAAAGGGCCGCCGCGCCCGCGAACGGCACGATCAGGGAGTCGAACCCGGCGATGTCCGGCAGCCGGGCGGTGCCCCCCAGCGACTCGTACGCCCAGCCGGCGGCATAACCGCAGATGGCGAACTGGGAACCGTTGAACAGCCGCTTCACCAGCGGCAGGCCGGGGCGCACGCTGAGCACGGCCGTCATGCCGACCAGCGCGGCGCCCTGGGGGCCGACGAGCACCACGGCGGCGAGCGCGGCCGAGAAACTGACCGACACCGCCGCCTGTTTGACGTTGAGCAGAGTCGGCACCGACTCGCACACCAGGAACAGCAGGGCCAGCACCAGTAGGTTCGACCAGTCGAGCCACCCCAGACGGCCACTTGCCGTCACGCTGTGTCCGAGCAGCGCGCACGCCACTCCGATCACGGTGACCAGATAGACCTTGGCGAACCACGGCAGTCCACGCAAAGCGGCCACCTTTGGGTTCTACGTGCGCGTGCTCAGGTCCAGGAGATCCCCGGATAGGCGGGGCTGACCGTTTCCTTCAACATGCGCTGCCTCCATGTCGATTTCCCAACTCAGGCTACAGAAACGAGCCGGGCTCGAAGCAGCAGACCGGGAATCGCAAGCAAAGCGTAACCAATCCATCACCCCGTGCCATCGTGGGGCGTCGGTCCCGAGGAGCATCATGGAAGGGCCCGCTACCTCGCGGCCAGACGGGCCCTCGCCCAGTCAGTGGTGATCTTCAGTCCGGCGGCCAGGTCCGTCCGGGGCCGCCAGCCCAGCCCCTCCAGCGCGGGGGCCGGATCGACGGCCATCGCCGGGAGGTCGCCCAGGCGCGCCTCGGCGCCGCCCGGCTCGTCGGGGGCGCCGGCGGCCTCGGCCACCAGGGAGTGCAGCGCGCGGTCGGTGGTCTCCACCCCGGTGCCCAGGTTGAACCTGCGGCCACCTCCGGCGTCCCCGCAGGCTCGGGCGAAGCCGTCCACCACGTCGTCGACGAAGACGTAGTCGCGGGTCTGGGTGCCGTCGCCGTACAGCACCGTGGGGGTGCCGTTGAGCAGGGCGTCGGTGAAGATGGCGACCACCCCGGCCTCCCCGTCGGGCGACTGGCGCGGGCCGTAGACGTTGGAGAGCACCAGCGTGGTGTAGTCGATGCCGTACAGGGCCTTGAAGGTGGCCAGGTAGGTCTCCGCGCTGAGCTTGGAGGCCGCGTACGGCGAGCGCGGGTCGGTCGCCGCGTCCGGAGGCACCGGGATGACCTCGGGCCTGCCGTACACCGCGACCGAGGAGGCGAAGATCACCTTGCGGGTGCCGCCGTGGTGGGCCGCGGTGAGCACGGAGGCGGTGCCCTCGACGTTGAGCCGGGCGTCGTGGACGGGGTCGGCCACGCTCCTGCGCACACTGACCTGGGCGGCGAGGTGGCAGATCACCTCGGGCTTGAAGGAGGCGGCCAGCCCGATCAGCGCGGGGTCGCGGATGTCCAGCACGTGCAGGGCGAAGTTCGGGCTGTCGGCCGCGGCGACGAGATTGGCCCGGTCACCGCCGGACAGGTCGTCCACGGCCGCGACCTCGTGGCCGTCGGCCAGCAGCCGATCCACCAGATTGGATCCGATGAATCCCGCTCCACCGGTGACGAGTATCCGCATGCCGACCCCCAGGTTCTGTATGGCCACAGCCGTACGAGAGATCCTAGGAGGTCAACCGGCCAACTCGGAGCGGACCTGGTCGATCCGGTTGAGCACCTTGGCCCGCAGGTCCTCCGAGACCTTGTCACAGCCGCAGTGCTTGGCGATCAGCTGCTTGACGACCTGCTCCAGGCCGTACTCCTCCAGGCAGGGACCGCACTCGTCCAGGTGCCGGCGGATGTCGGCGCAGTTGCCCTCGTCGAGCTCGCCGTCAATGTAGGTGTAGACCTTCTCCAGGACGTCGCGACAGTCGGTGTCGTGAGGTTTGCCGCAGCTCATACGATCACCCCGCCCGGAAACCCGCAGTGCTCCTCGACGCGCTCGATCACTTCGCACCCTCCGCCGGAACCAGGCCACGCTCGCGGGCGTAGTCCTCAAGCTGCGTCCGCAACTGACGGCGGCCACGGTGGAGCCTGGACATCACGGTCCCGATGGGGGTACCCATGATGTCGGCGATCTCCTTGTAGGGGAAGCCCTCGACGTCGGCGAGGTAGACCGCGATGCGGAACTCCTCGGGAAGCGCGGCCAGCGCCTGCTTCACATCACTGTCGGGGAGGTGTTCGAGCGCCTCGATCTCCGCCGACTTCAGCCCCGCCGAGGTGTGCGACTCGGCCCTGGCGAGCTGCCAGTCCTCGATCTCCTCGGCGCCCGACTGCTTGGGCTCCCGCTGCTTCTTGCGGTAGCTGTTGATGAAGGTGTTGGTCAGGATGCGATAGAGCCAGGCCTTGAGATTGGTGCCCTCCTGGAACTGGTGGAAGGACGCGAAGGCCTTGGCGAAGGTCTCCTGAAGGAGGTCTTCGGCATCCGCTGGGTTTCGGGTCATCCGAAGCGCGGCGGAGTAGAGCTGGTCGAGATAGGGCATCACATCCCTCTCGAACCGCGTGCTCCGCTGCTCCAGAGTCTCCTCGCCTGTCACAGGGACCGGACCCACCCCCTTAGGATCGCCGGAGTCCTGCTGACGCGGGACTCCGTACTGAGCGGAGAATACCCGCTCATCAGGGAAGGACCGATCACCGGGGCGGGTGACGGGGTCGATCACATCGAGCATTGGCCGGCCAACCTCCGAAAGGATCGTGCGTTGTCCGCTTGCAACACGCCCGCCGTGGCATCTGTTCCCCCAAGATAGAAGGTGACGAAGGACCCGGTACGGGGAAAAAGATACGTACCGGCAAGGTAGCTGTAGACCACCGGAACCCTGACGCCAGGAGCCGCCTGTGCTGCCCATCCCGGCCGAAGAGCTGAACGGCTCAGGAACGCTCGGGCCCTACTGGACCTTCTATCGCGCGGTCGCCGCCGAGCAACTGAGCCGATGGCTCCCGGAGACTCCCTCCACCGTCCTGGACCTGTCCGGCGGCAGGGGCCGCTGGGCGGCGCAGACCGCCAGGGCCGGACACCGGGTACTGGAGGTGGTCGACTTCCGCCGGGCCGCCGACGGCAGGCCGCCGCTGCACGACGCCTCCAAGGTCCGCCGGGTCCGCGCCGACGACCTGCGCTTCCTGCCGGACCGGAGCATGGACGCCGTGGTCGCCGAGGAGCGCTCGATGTCGGTGGAGCTCATGGCCGAGTCCACGATCGGCGACGTCGCCCGGGTGCTGCGCCCCGGAGGGCGGGCCCTGGTCTGCGTCGACTCCCTGGTGCTGGGGATGGCGATCCTCGCCGAGCAGAACTACTGGGCCCACCTGCGCCAGACGGACGAGGTCATGCTGGTGCCCTGGCCCGACGGGAGCATCACCCGCTGCTTCAGCAGCGGCCAGCTCCGTGACCTGCTCACCGAGGCCGGCCTGGAGGTCGAGTGGGTACGGCCCCGCACGGTGCTCTCCCCCTCGACGGTCGACCACGTGCTCGCCTCCGACTCACGCGCGCTCACCTGGCTGGTCAACACCGAGCTGGAGGCCCACCCGGACGACGACGACACGGTGGGCATCCACCTGGTCGCGAGCGCCCGGCGCCCCTGACCGGCTGATCAGCGCCTCCGCTCCCGCCTCGACTGACACTGCAGGCAGCGGGCGGCCTCGGGACGCGCCTGCAGCCTGCCCTCGGGCACGGGGTGACCGCAGTCCGCACAGCGGCCGTAGACCCCGTCGTCCAACCGCCTGAGCGCCTCGACGACCGAACGGCGCTGGCCGGTGGCCGCCTCCAGCATGGCGAGGTTGCGATCGGCCTCGGTCAGCACCGATCCGGCGTCGGCGGGGGACCGGTCCCATCCGGCCTGCGGATCGCCCCGCAGGACCGCGATGGACCGGTCGAGTTCGACGAGCATGTTCTGCAGGCGCACACGCACGGTCTCGGCGTTCACGAATCCGCACCTCCGCGAAGTGGGGGCGGCCGATGAGAGGATCCCCGATTCTCCCGTCAGGCGGCAAGGGGCGCTTCCATGCGATGTCCTCGTTCAGAGGAGATATCGCTTTCCTCACCGGATGCCCATTCGAGGGGGTTTCTACACCGATTACGGAGAGTCTTCGGGGGAACAGCCGACCACCGCCTTACCAAGGGCCCGGGAGGACGCCGGACCGCCGGACCAAGGAGCCCTCAGATCAGAGGAGCGCCCGACCGTCGCCCCGCCCCTCGGACACCGGCTCGACGAGTTCGGGGCCGTTGTTGCGCACCGAGTTCACCGCGGTGGAGACCGGGTACGCCTTCAAGTCCAGGGAACCGGCGGGGACCAGGAACTCCCGCGCGTCCGGCACCCCGGGGTCGAGCCACTCGGTCCAGCGGTCCCGCTCGATCAGCATCGGCATCCGGTCGTGGATGGCGCCCAGCTCGCCCTCGGCGGAGGTGGTGATGATCGTGCAGGTCACCAGCCACGCGTGCGGGTCGTCCTCGGGTCTGCCCCGGTCGCGCCAGAACTCGTACAGTCCCGCCATGGCCATGATCCCGCCGTCGGCCGGCTGGATGAAGTAGGGCTGTTTCCCGGGCTTCCCGCCCTTGCCGGTCTCCTCCCGCACGGCCCACTCGTAGTAGCCGTCGGCGGGCAGCAGGCACCGGCGCTTGGCGAACGCCCCCCGGAAGGACGGCTTCTCGGCCACCGTCTCCACCCGGGCGTTGATCATCTTCGATCCGATGGAAGGGTCCTTCGCCCAGGCGGGGACCAGTCCCCACCGGACCACCCGCAGCTGCCGCACCGGCCTGCTCTCCGGGCCCGAGCCGGGCACGCGGCTGAGTACGGCGTAGACGGGCTTGGTCGGGGCGATGTTGTAGTCGGGCCTGAGCTCATCGTCGGCCGCCCCGTCGAGTTCGACCTCGAACTCTTCGAGCAGCTCCTGTTTTGCCCGCGTAGAGGCATATCTCCCACACATATCCTCACCCTGCCACGTGTCGGGGGCACGGGCTCACCGTCCAGGTAGGCTTTTGACCATGTCCGTTCCGCTGTGGCCCGCACCGACCGCGACCCACCCCGTCCACGCGACCGTTCCCCTTCCCGGGTCGAAGTCCGTGACCAACCGCGCGCTGCTGCTCGCCGCGCTGGCCGACGGCCCGGGCACCGTACGGCGGGCGCTGCGCAGCCGCGACTCCGACCTCATGGCCGCGGCGCTGCGGGCGCTCGGCGCCACGATGACCCCCTCCGGCGAGAGCGCGTCCGGCTGCGACTGGGCGGTCACGCCCGGCCCCGTGACCGGCGGCGCGCACATCGACGTGGGGCTCGCGGGCACGGTGATGCGGTTCGTGCCGCCGGTGGCGGCGCTGGCCGACGGCGAGGTGTCCTTCGACGGCGACCCGCACGCCCGCAGGCGCCCGATGGGCACCATCCTGGGCGCGCTGCGGGCCCTGGGCGCCCAGGTGACGGGCGACGCGCTGCCGTTCACCGTCCGGGGGCCGCTGACCGGCGGCGAGGTCAGGCTCGACGCGTCCGGCTCCTCCCAGTTCCTCTCCGGCCTGCTGCTGGCCGCGGCCCGCTTCGACAAGGGTGTGACCGTGCGGCACGAGGGGCCGCCGATCCCGTCGCAGCCGCACATCCTGATGACCGTTCTCATGCTCCGCGAGTTCGGCGTCGGGGTCGACGACTCCGAGCCGGACGTCTGGCGGGTCGAGCCGGGGCCGATCCACGCCAGGGACTTCACCGTCGAACCCGACCTGTCCAACGCGGCGCCGTTCCTGTCCGCCGCGATGGTCACCGGGGGCTCGGTCACCGTTCCCGGCTGGCCCTCGGAGACGACCCAGCCGGGCGACCAGCTCCGGCGGCTGCTGGCGGACATGGGCGCCTCGGTGACGCGCACGCCCGCCGGGCTGACGGTGACCGGGACCGGGCGCGTCACCGGTATCGAGGCGGATCTGCGCGACGTCGCCGAGCTGACCCCGACGATCGCCGCGCTGGCCGCCCTCGCCGACTCCCCCAGCCGGATCGGCGGCGTCGCCCACATCCGGGGACACGAGACCGACCGGCTGGCCGCGCTGGTCGCGGAGATCAACGGTCTCGGCGGCGACGCGAACGAGACGGAGGACGGCCTGGAGATCAGGCCGCGCCCCCTCACCGGCGGGGTCTTCCACTCCTACGCCGACCACCGGATGGCCACCGCGGGAGCGGTGATCGGCCTGGCCGTGCCCGGCGTCGAGGTGGAGGACATCGCCACCACGGGCAAGACCCTCCCCGAGTTCGCCTCGATGTGGGCGGACATGCTGCGCGGCACGCCGTGAGCGGACACCCCGCGCGCCGCGCGATGCGACGTACGGTGGGACCCGCCGTCCCGCTCCAGCGGGCGCTCGGCCCGGGAGACACCCGGCCCGGGGCGGACGGCCGTTCGGACGAGAACGGATCGAGGCGGAGAAGCTGAGAAAGCGGGAGTACGACGAGGACGACGTCAGGGTCCGGCCGGGGAAGGGCTCCCGGCCCCGGACCCGGATCCGTCCCGCGCACGAGGACGCGGTCCAGGGGTTCGTGGTGGCGGTCGACCGGGGACGCTACACGTGCCTGGTCGAGTCGGCGGGCGAGAGGGGCCGCCGCCGTAAGGGGGACCGGGCGGAGGGCGCCGCCATGAGCGGCCGCGTGGTGGTCGCGATGAAGGCCAGGGAGCTGGGCCGCAAGGGGATCGTGGTCGGCGACCGGGTGGCCCTGGTGGGCGACGTCTCCGGGGCGTCCGACACGCTGGCCCGCGTCGTGCGGGTGGAGCCGCGCACCTCGATGCTCCGCCGCTCCGCGGACGACACCGACAACACCGACGGCATCGAGCGTCCCGTGGTCGCCAACGCCGACCAGCTGGTGATCGTGACGGCCCTGGCCGACCCGCCGCCCCGGCCCCGCATGATCGACCGGATGCTGGTGGCGGCCTTCGACGCCGACATCGAGCCGGTGCTCTGCCTCACCAAGGCCGATCTGGCCTCCCCGCAGGAGCTGGTCTCCCTCTACGCCCCCCTCGGCGTGCCGTACGTGGTGCTGCAGAAGGGCGGCTCCCTCGACGACCTGAGGGAGTGCCTCGGCGACCGGACCAGCGTGCTCGTCGGCCACTCGGGGGTGGGAAAGTCCACCCTGGTCAACGCCCTGGTCCCGGACGCCAACCGGGCCGTATCACACGTCAACGCGGTGACCGGCCGGGGCCGTCACACCTCCACCTCGGCCGTGGCCCTGGAGCTCCCCGGCGGGGGATGGATCATCGACACCCCCGGGATCCGCAGCTTCGGCCTGGCCCATGTCTCGGTGGAGACCGTTCTCGCGGGCTTTCCCGACCTCGTCGAGGGCACCGTCGAGTGCCCCAAGGGCTGCAACCATCTCGGCGAGGAGTGCGCCCTGGACGCCTGGACGGCGGCCGGCCACGCGGACCCGGCCCGGCTCGTCTCGCTGCGCCGCCTGCTCGCCAGCCGCGAGGGCGCCCCAGACGACGACTGACGGCGACGGCGGCCGACGGCGAGGCGAGCGGCCGGGCGCCCTGAGGCAGCGGGGTCTAGCGGTTGGGGCGCAGGGTCCAGGCGACGGTCATCTCGGAGACCAGGACCCCGTCGACGGTCCTGACGTCGACGGTGACCTCGAACTCGGGGCGTTCCCCCGCGTCCAGCCTGGCCACGACCTCCTCCCGGACCGCCCGGAGACGGGCCTCGGCGACGACCTCGCCCATCGCGAGCCTGACGTAACGGATCGCGGCGTTCGCGGCCAGCGGGGTGGCCCGCGACATCTGGTCACCGAAGGCCGACAGCACCGCGGCCCCGGAGGCGGACTCGGCGAGGCTGAACAGCGCTCCCGCGTGCGGGCCGCCCACGTGGTTGTGCAGGTCGGCGCGGTCGGGCATGCGGGCCACCGCGAACCCCGGCTCCACCGTGTCGAAGGAGATGTCCAGCGTCCGCGCGAACGGGACGCTCTGCAGCATGAAGGCACCCACATCAAAGGTCATGCCCCAGATGCTACTGGCCAGTAACCCAGGAGCCAACGTGGCGATCCACCCGATATCCCATGGAGCGGCGCGCCACGCCACAATTCCTCGGGTTACTCCCCGATCACCTATACCCGACCACTGTCGCGATAGCGTTGCCCATCGTGACGGGTTACAACGACGACCTGCGCCTCGCGCACATCATGGCCGACTCCGCGGACGACCTGACCACGCGCCGGTTCAAGGCCGTGGACCTGCGGGTCGAGACCAAACCGGACCTCACCCCGGTGAGCGACGCCGACCGGGCCGTCGAGGAGGCCATCCGCGGCACCCTCGGCCGGGCCCGCCCCCGTGACGCGGTGATCGGCGAGGAGTTCGGCACCACCGGCCACGGTGCCCGCTCGTGGATCGTCGACCCGATCGACGGCACCAAGAACTACGTGCGCGGCGTCCCCGTCTGGGCCACGCTCATCGCCCTGATGGACGAGGGCCGGGTCGTCGTGGGCCTGGTCTCCGCCCCCGCGCTCGGCCGCCGCTGGTGGGCCGCCCGCGACAGCGGCGCGTGGACCGGCAAGAGCCTCACCAAGGCCACCCGCTGCCGCGTCTCCTCGGTCACCCGCCTGGAGGACGCCTCCTTCTCCTACTCCAGCCTCGGCGGCTGGGAGGAGGCCGGCAGGCTCGACGAGTTCCTCGGCCTGAACAGGGCCGTCTGGCGCAGCCGCGCCTACGGGGACTTCTGGTCGCACATGCTGGTCGCCGAAGGCGCGGTGGACCTGTCGGCCGAGCCCGAGCTCTCCCCCTGGGACATCGCGGCGCTGACCGTGATCGTTGAGGAGGCCGGCGGCACCTGGACCGACCTGTCCGGGGTTCCCGGCCTGGACGGCGGCAGCCTGGTGTGCACCAACGGCTCCCTGCACGGCGAGGTCCTCAAACGCCTCGGCGGCGGCCCGCTCACCCTTCCCGTCTGATCTTCTCCCCCGGGTTGCCCACAGGCTCTTCGCGGGTTTTCGGACCTGTCCGGTCCTGTCCGGGATCATCCGAAACCCGCGGCCCCCGAGGGGACGCCGGACGCGGCGCAGAGCCCCGAAGTGTGCCCCCACCGGGCTCACGTGCCGAGACAGGCCCAAGGGGTTCGCCACGATCGCGACCGGAGCCATTCATTCTGCGTTCATCTTTCCACCGGTTTTGAGTCATCTTCCCTCCCTAATCTTCTGAACGTTGAAGGACTTAGTGGTGGGAGGAACCCAACCGTGAAGTATGCAGGCCGGCTCGCCGCGATAACCCTCGTCGGCGCGCTCTCGCTCGCTGCGTGCGGCACCGATGACAACATCACCGGCACTGACACCGCGACCTCCCCTGCCGGACCGGACTCCGGCCTCAGCGGCACGATCAACGCCGCGGGCTCCTCGGCACAGGCGAACGCCATCGACGAGTGGAAGAAGAACTTCCAGCGGGCGAACTCGGGGGTGAGCCTCAACTACCAGCCCAGCGGCTCCGGCGCGGGCGTCCAGGCCTTCATCCAGGGCACGATCGCGTTCGCCGGCTCGGACTCGGCGCTCAAGGCCGACAAGGGCGAGCCCGCCCAGGCGGACGCCCGCTGCAAGACCGGCAAGGCCATCAACCTCCCGATGGTCACAGGGCCCGTGGCCGTCGTCTACAACCTTCCCGGCGTCGAGGGGCTCCAGCTCTCCCCCAAGACCATCGGCGGCATCTTCAACAACAAGATCACCAAGTGGGACGACGCGGCGATCAAGGCCGACAACCCGGAGGCCACGCTCCCCTCGTCCGTCATCCAGGCGTTCCACCGCTCGGACGAGTCGGGCACCAGTGACAACTTCACCAAGTTCCTGGCCAAGACCGCCGGCTGGCCGTACGAGGCCGCCAAGGCGTGGCCGGCCGAGGCCAAGGGCCAGGGAGCCAAGGGCTCCGACGGCGTCGCGCAGGCCGTCAAGACCACCGCCGGCGCGATCGGCTACGTGGAGCTCTCCTACGCCGAGAACTCCGGCCTGGCCAAGGCCAAGGTCGCCAACGGCTCCGGCGAGTTCGTGGAGCTGACCCCGGAGAGCGCGGCCAAGACGGTCGAGGCCGCCGAGGTGGTCGGCCAGGGCAACGACCTCAAGCTGGACATCGACTACGCCACCAAGGCCGCCGGAGCCTACCCGATCGTCCTGGTGACCTACGAGATCACCTGCGAGAAGGGCCTGCCCGCCGAGGAGGCCAAGCTGGTGAAGGCGTTCCTCTCCTACACCTCGGGCGACGAGGGCCAGCGGGAGCTGACCGGCCTGGGCTACGCCCCGCTGCCGGCGACGCTGCTCGGCAAGGTCCGCACCGCCGTCGAGGCGATCTCCTAAGTCGATGGCGACTCCACTACGCATCCGCGACAGCGAATCGGCCCTGCGCCGATTCGCCTCGCGGCGCAGCCGGGGTGAGGCCCCCTTCCGCTACGCCGCCACGGGCGCCGGAATCCTGCTGCTGGCGATCATGGCGGCCATCGCCGTCTTCCTGATCATCGAGGCGATTCCGGCCCTCCGCGCCAACAAGGGAGACTTTCTCACCACCCTCACCTGGGAGCCGAACACCAGCCAGTCCTTCGGCATCGCGGCCCTGGCGTTCGGCACCCTGGTCAGCGCGCTCCTCGCCCTGATCATGGCGGTCCCGGTGGCCGTCGGTGTGGCGCTCTTCATCTCCCACTACGCGCCCCGGCGCCTGGCCGGAATCCTGGGATACGTCATCGACCTGCTGGCCGCCGTCCCGAGCGTCGTCTACGGCCTGTGGGGCGTCACGTTCCTCGTCCCGGCCGTCCAGGTGCCGTTCGAGTTCCTCAACGAACATCTGGGCTTCATCCCGCTGTTCGGCGGCGACGCGGTCGCGGGCCGCTCGATGCTGACCGCGTCGATCGTGCTCGCGGTCATGATCCTGCCGATCATCGCGGCGATCTCCCGGGAGGTGTTCCTCCAGGTGCCGAGGACACACGAGGAGGCCGCGCTGGCCCTCGGCGCGACCCGCTGGGAGGTGATCAAGATCGCGGTGCTGCCGTTCGGGCGTCCCGGTGTCATCAGCGCGTCCATGCTCGGCCTGGGGCGTGCCATGGGAGAGACCATCGCCGTCGCGCTCATCTTCCCGGTCACGTTCGGCATCAGCCTCCACATCCTCGCCCCGCAGGGCAACAGCATCGCCGCCAACATCGCCAACGGATTCGGCGAGGCCACCCCGATCGGACGCGGCGCGCTGATCGCCTCGGGCCTGGTGCTGTTCGTCATCACGTTGATCGTGAACATGGGGGCCCGCCTGATCATCGCCCGGCGCAAGGAGTACTCGGGAGCCGGCGCATGACCGCGATCCAGCGCGTCTCCGCCGGCCGGCGGTTCAAGGACCGGCTGGTCCAGACGCTGGTCCACCTGTCGTTCGCCATCGCCGTGGTACCGCTGATCGCGGTCCTGTGGATGGTGGTCAAGAACGGCCTCGCCCGGTTCGACATGGAGTTCCTGACCCACTCCATGCGCAACATCGGCGCCAGGGACGCCGGAGGCGGCGCCTACCACGCCATCCTCGGCACGCTGGAACAGGTCCTGCTGGCCTCGGCCATCTCCGTCCCGATCGGCCTTCTCACTGCGATCTACCTGGTGGAGTACGGTCAGGGCGGGCGGCTGAGCCGGGCGATCAGCTTCTTCGTGGACGTCATGACCGGCATCCCCTCCGTGGTCTCCGGCCTGTTCATCCTGGCCTTCTGGATCCTGGCCCTGGGCATGCCGTTCTCCGGCTTCGCCGGGGCGCTGGCCCTGTCGATCCTGATGATGCCGACGGTGGTCCGCTCCGCCGAGGAGATGCTCCGGCTGGTCCCCGGCGACCTCCGGGAGGCCTCCTACGCGCTGGGCGTGCCGAAGTGGCGGACGATCACCAGAATCGTCCTGCCCACCGCGTTCAGCGGCATCGTGACCGGCGTCATGCTGGCGATCGCCCGGGTCGCCGGCGAGACGGCTCCGCTGCTGCTGACGGTCTTCTTCACCGACTCCATCAACGGCGACCCCTTCAAGGGACCGCAGATGGGGCTGCCGCTCTACGTGTTCGACCAGGCGGCCCGCCCGACGGGCACCGCCATCGACCGGGCGTGGGCCGGAGCGCTCACCCTCATTCTGATCGTCATGCTGCTCAACCTGGTGGCGCGCCTCATCGGCTGGTGGCGCTCGCCTGCCAGGGGCCGATAGGAGGAAATGCCGAAATGAGCCAGCAGATCCAGGTCTCCGGCCTCAACGCGTACTACGGAAAGCACAAGGCGATCGAGGACATCTCGATGACGATCGAGCCCCAGTCGATCACCGCCTTCATCGGCCCCTCGGGGTGCGGCAAGTCGACCTTCCTGCGGACGCTGAACCGCATGCACGAGGTCATCCCCGGCGCGCGCGTGGAGGGCAAGGTCCTGCTCGACGGGGAGGACCTCTACGCCCCCGACGTCGAGCCGGTGTCGGTACGCCGCATGATCGGCATGGTCTTCCAGCGTCCCAACCCGTTTCCCACAATGTCGATCTACGAGAACGTGGCGGCCGGACTCCGCCTCAACGGCAAACACCCCAAGTCCAGGGTCGACGCCGTCGTCGAGGAGTCGCTGAGGGGCGCCAACCTCTGGAACGAGGTCAAGGACCGCCTCAACAGGCCCGGCGCCGGTCTCTCCGGTGGACAGCAGCAGCGCCTGTGCATCGCCAGGGCGATCGCGGTCAGACCCGAGGTCCTCCTGATGGACGAGCCGTGCTCCGCCCTGGACCCGATCTCCACCCTGGCGATCGAGGACCTGATGGCCGAGTTGAAGAACCGGTTCACGATCATCATCGTGACGCACAACATGCAGCAGGCCGCCCGGGTGAGCAACCGCACCGCCTTCTTCAACCTCGCCGGACAGGGACAGCCGGGCCGCGTCATCGAGATGGACGACACCTCGCGGATCTTCACCAACCCCGCGCAGAAGGCAACCGAGGACTACATCACCGGCCGCTTCGGATAGAACAACCGCGTAAGGAGGACCCGGGTGATCCAGCCACAGACGACACCCGAGGTGAACGGGGACACCCGAGCAGCACCCCTGCTGCTGGTGGCCGATCCGGAATCGGCCTTGGTCCGGGGTCTGTCCGACGCCCTCGAACGGGAGGGCATCGAGGTCACGGGCGTGACCGACGGCGCCCAGGCCCTGCTGCAGGCGGGCGCGCTCCACCCCGACGTCGTGCTGGTCAGCGTCTCGCTGCCGGTCGTCGGCGCGGTGGAGTTCATCCGCGCCATACGGCTGACGCGGGCGACCCCCATACTGCTCGGCACGGATGAGAGCCACGCCGAGCAGGCCGTCCAGGCACTCGCGGCCGGGACCACCGCCTGCGTGGCCCGGCCGTACCGGGTGCCCGAACTCCTGCCGCTGGTACACGCCGCGTTCTCGGGAGAGCCGGGAACGCGCCGCACCCTGACAGCCGGCGACGTGGAGCTCGACATACGCGCCTACCAGGTCAGGGTCGGCGGTCGCACCGTCCATCTGCCTCTGCGAGAGTTCGAGCTGCTGCACTATCTGATGCGGAACGCGCACAGCACGGTCACCCGCGAGCAGATCATGCGCCACGTCTGGAACTCCACGGACACCACGTCGACCAACACGATCGCGGTACACATCAAGCGTCTGCGCGCCCGCCTCGGCGACAACGACGATCAGCTGATCAAGACCGTGCGCGGCGTGGGCTACCGGCTCGTCGGCGGGGCGGACTGACCCCCGGCCGCCGCGCATCCCCGACCGCCGCGGAAGGCGGCCAGAACGCGCCTGGCCACACCCTCGACCTTGGCGACGCCCGCGCCCATGGTCAGGCCGTCCTCGGTGAGAACGGCCACCGCGTACCTGTGCCCGGGATCCCTGATCAACCCCACGCTGACGACCACCCACCGCGCATTGGCCACATGACGCAACCAGCCGTTCTTGAGCGACACCCGGCTGTTCTCGCACGCCGCGGCGCTGATCCCCCACCTCTGGGCCGGGGTCACCCGCGCCATCAGCCGGAGCACCCGGCCGCGCTCCTCCGCGGCCAGCGGGCTGCTCCGCCTGACCAGCGCCCGGATCAACCGGACCTGATCCTGCGCGGTGGTCTGGGTGATGCCCCAGCAGTACAGGTTCACGCACCGCCCCGGCGGCGTGTAGGTTCTCTTCAGCCCGAACCTGTGATTCGCCCGAGCCAGACCGGACTCCAGGCCGATGCGCTCATACATCCGATCGGCCGCCGCGTTGTCGCTGAACCGGATCATCCGCCCGGCATCGGCCCTCTCCCGCCCGTTCAACCTCCGCCACGGCGTGCCCAGCAGCATCGCCATCAGGATGCCGACCTTCGAGGTGCTGGCGGTGGGCAGCCGCAGGCCACGGTGGTAGTGGTAGGAACGGCCGGTGTCCAGATCCCGCACCGCCACGGCCACCCGGCCACCGTAACCGGAGAGAAACCGGTCGAGAACGCGGGTGAGCCTCATCATGGAGATCTTCGGCGGCGGGTCGGGCTCGGCCGCCCCGGCGTGCCCGGTGGGCTGCGGGGTAGGCGCCCCGGTAGGCATCCCAGCCCCAAAGGCCGCCCCGGGGGTCACCTCGGAGACCGGCGGCGGGGTTAGCGAGGAGGCCGGCAGCGGAACGGCATCCTGCATGGTGACGTTCCCGGCCGCGCACCCGGACGCCAGGACGGAAACCAGTACGGCCGCGGCCACCCACCGGGACGCTCCCCTCCGGGAAGTCTGCCGGGATCCGGCCGTCTCACCCGCTACAACCATGACCAAGGTCTAGCGCATCGAAGCACGCTCGGACGGTCCCGTGGCGGCGCCCAGCCCGAACAGGGACCAAGTCCTTGACCAGCGGAGACGTCGACCGGATGTCTTTGACGAATCCTCAGCGAGCGTCGGCGAGCAGCCGGGCGACGGAGTCGTCGTCACAGGTGGCCCAGAACTCCCCGACCACGTCTTCGAGGTGCTCCAGCGACTCCGCCCGGAAGAGAACATCCTGATATTTGGTGATGTCGTACTGGGTGGTGCCCATGGCGACGAGATTCAGCGGCCGGATGTCCATCCCCCGGAACTCCTCGATCTCCCCGTAGGAGGACAGGATGCCCGCACCATACGCCCGCAGTTCCCCCCGGTCGGTCATCACACCGAACTCCAGGGTGAACCAGAAGACCTTCGAGACGAACTCCAGCGCGCTCTCACCCTGAACCCGCCGCGCCGCGTTCCCTGCCAGCCGGTAGAGCCTGGAGTACCGGTCGGAGGCAAGCGCGTTGGCATGCCCGATCACCTCGTGGATCACGTCCGGTTCAGGCGTGTAGAGAGGGGTGGAGTGGTGCCGGATGTACTGCGTCGAGTGGAAGTACCCGTCCGCCAGCACGCCGTAGAACTCCCGGAGCGGGACCAGTCCCGCCGCAGGGATGTACCGGAACCCGGTCAGCGGCTCCAGAAGCTCACTGACCTCCTGCAACTGCGGGATCCGGTCAACGGGCAACTCCAGCCGTTCGGCGGCGTCCAGATACTCGACCGTCGCGTACACCCGGTGC
Organism: Streptosporangium sp. NPDC004631; assembly: GCF_053601935.1. NCBI lineage: Bacteria > Bacillati > Actinomycetota > Actinomycetes > Streptosporangiales > Streptosporangiaceae > Streptosporangium > Streptosporangium sp. NPDC004631. The sequence continues at coordinate 292,979 of NZ_JBSGCR010000006.1, forward strand.
TTGAGCGCCAGCTTCCGGCTGACCAGCGTCCACACCTCATGCTCCTGGTCGGTGTACTCAGCCGTCGGAATCGGCGTACCGAGCACATGCCCGACCGCGAGCGCGGCGATGGCGTTACGCCGGGCCCGGTAGACCGGGTCGGCGAAACCGGGGTGACTCGCGGCGAGCCGGACTTCGACTGTGCCGTCGTCACGGGTCGCCACCGGTGCGAAGTACTGTGCTTCTTCGAACATGTATGAAATGACAGCAATATCAGCAATCATTGACAAGAGCGGGCAGTTTCACTGCGCGGTTCGCGCAAGATCGCCTTATCAAACGCGCATGTAGCTAGTCATATCGCCTAACCTGATGAGATGTCGATCGACGACCTGGACAGCCGCCTCCTGGTGACCATGCGTGACAACCCACGCATCGGACTCACCGAACTCGCCCGTCTACTCGGCGTGGCGCGGGGCACCGTACAGGCCCGGGTGGAGAAACTCACCGGCCGAGGTGTGATCGCCGACTTCGGCCCCACCATCGCCCCCGAGGAGATCGGCTACCCGATCCTGGCCTTCGTCTCCCTGCAGATCGCCCAGGGCCGCCTGGCCGAGGCCGTGGAAGCGCTGAAACCCGTACCGGAGATCATCGAGGTATACGGCACCAGCGGTCAGGCCGACCTGCTCTGCCGCGTGGTCGCGCGCAGCACACCGGATCTACAGGAGATCATCGCCCGCATCCTCACCTCACCCGCGGTCCAGCGCACCGACACCACCATTGCCCTGTCCGTGCAGATCCCCTATCGGATCGAACCTCTGCTCCGTGCTGCCCCGGAGATCTGAGCATCCAGAGCCGAGGGAACATCCCCCCGACAACGCGAAAAAGGGCCACCCCCACCAAGGGGGGTGACCCTTCCTCTAAAGATTGTCCGGCGGCGACCTACTCTCCCACACCGTCCCCGGTGCAGTACCATCGGCGCTGAAGAGCTTAACTTC